>CAXRBE010000125.1:0-5571 GCA_964228805.1 Burkholderiaceae bacterium | reverse complement strand
ATCCAGAGAATCATGAAGGGTGGTTGAATCGCGGTCTGGCGAGTGCAGCGCTGGGTAAAAAGAATGATGCTGAGAGTTTTTATCAAAAGGCAATTGATATTGAGCCCAGAAATGTGAATGCCTTGATCAATCTCGGAAACTTAAAGAAGGAAGCCGGATATGTAGCCGAAGCGCTGGAGAATTATGAAAAAGCCAAAGAAATAAATCCAGATTTTGAATATTTGGGTGGAGAACTTCTCCATGCAAAAATGCATGCTTGTAACTGGTCTGATCTTGAAATATCTCTTAAGACAATTGAAGCAGATATCCATCATGGATTGAAGTCTGTAAAGCCTTTTGTTGCCTTGAGTTTAATAGATGACCCTGATTTGCAACTGCTAGCAGCGACAAAATATTCACAGGACAGGCTTTTTGAAATTAATTCGCTGGGTGAATTTAGCAAACAAAAAAGTGGTGACAGAATTTGTATTGGCTGCTATTCACCCGATTTAAGCAGTCATCCAGTCGCCTTCCTTTGCGTCGGCATGTTTGGCTCAATTGACCGAAATAAATTTGAGCTAATAGCTTTTTCTTTTAAAAACAAACCTGCTGATCTGATGCAGCAACGACTACAAAAAGAATTTGACCGCTGGGTTGATGTAAGCGCCATGTCAGATTTGGAAGTGGCTCGACTCTCAAGAGAAATGAGGATTGACATTGCAGTTGACTTGGCGGGGCATACTGCTGGTGCACGCCAACAGATATTCGCGTACAGGGCAGCACCGCTGCAGTTGAACTATCTAGGTTACCCCGGCACCTCGGGTATGGCTGAGATGGACTACATCATCGCCGATAGCGTGGTCATACCCTGGCAATATCGGCAAGCCTACAGCGAAAAGGTGATTTATTTGCCATATTGTTTTCAGTTGAATGACAACTCGCGCGCTTTACCCTCTCTAAAAACCAATCGCAGTCACTTGGGTTTACCTGAGGTTGGGTTTGTCTTCTGTTGCCTGAACAATACCTACAAAATCAACCCCATTATGTTTGCCAGTTGGATGCGGATTTTGCAACGCACTCAGGGAGCCGTGCTGTGGTTGATCGCCGAAGCCGAAATGGCTGCGCCCAACCTGAGGGCCTTCGCACTAGAGCAGGGCATTGATTCGAGCAGGATAGTGGTGAGCAAAAGGCTACCGTTGCAAAACTACCATTCCAGTTTGGCCTGCGCTGACCTCTTTCTCGATACCGTACCCTTCAATGCTGGCACCACCGCCAGCGACGCCTTGTGGGCGGGATTGCCCTTGCTGACTTGTCAGGGCAAATCGTTTGCCGCGCGCATGGCCTCCAGCATCTTGCAGGCAGCCGATCTGGGCGAGTTGGTGACCACCAGCCTTGAAGAATATGAGGCGCTGGCAATAGAACTAGCCAACAATCCTGAGCGCTTGGCTGCCTTGCGCCAGAGGCTTGCGGATAGAAGAAAGACTACCCCGCTCTTCAATACCCAACAGACAACGCGCTACATTGAGCAATCCTTTGAGTTGATTCATCAGCGTTGGCTACGTGCCGAGCCCGCCCAAGATATCGTCATTGCGGCTTAGCTGGAGATTGCTACTTGGCAAATCTCATCCATCTTTGAACTGTGGCTTGCGCTTTTCCAAAAACGCCTTCATCCCTTCCTTTTGATCAGCGGTAGAAAACAGGGCGTGAAACAGGCGGCGCTCAAATATCACCCCATCGCTCAAGCCACTTTCAAACGCGCGGTTGACTGATTCCTTGGCCGCAATCACTGCCACTTGTGAATACTCGCAAATCTTCAACGCTGCGGCCAGGGTTTCTTCCATCAGCTTGTCCAGCGCCACCACCCGGCTTACCAGTCCGGCGCGCTCGGCCTCGTTGGCGTCCATCATGCGGCCAGTCAATGCCATGTCCATGGCCTTGGCCTTGCCCACTGCACGCGGCAGGCGCTGGGTGCCGCCGGCGCCCGGGATGATGCCGAGCTTGATCTCGGGCTGGCCAAACCGGGCGCTGTCCGCCGCGATGATGAAGTCGCACATCATGGCCAGCTCGCAGCCCCCGCCCAGGGCAAAGCCGCTCACCGCAGCGATCACAGGCTTGCGGATGGCGCGGACCTGCTCCCAGTTGCGGGTGATGTAATCACTCTTGTAGACGTCGGCAAAGCTGTAGCTGGCCATGGCCCCAATATCAGCGCCGGCAGCAAAGGCTTTTTCGTTGCCACTGATCACCATGCAACCAATGGCAGCGTCGGCGTCAAAGGCCTTGAGCGCGGCCCCCAGCTCGTCCATCAGCTGGTCATTCAGGGCGTTGAGTTGCTTGGGCCGGTTCAGGGTGATGACACCCACCTTGCCAACTTCGGTGCGCACTTCGATCATTTCGTAGCTCATGTGAACTCCCGTTGTTCGCTCATTTAAGCGATGTTGGTTTAGTGGTTAGCCTGCAAAAAGAGGCGGTAGGCCGGGTTGTGGGTTTCTTCCACATAGGTGTAGCCCAGGGTGGCCAGAAATTTGGCAAACGCCTTGTCATCACTTTGCGGCACTTGCAGCCCCACCAGGATGCGGCCGTAGTCGGCCCCCTGGTTGCGGTAGTGAAACAGGCTGATATTCCAGTTGGGCCGCATCAGACTCAAGAATTTCATCAGCGCGCCGGGCCGCTCAGGACAGACAAAACGCAATAGCCGCTCATCCTGCGCCAGCGCCGAGTGGCCGCCCACCATATGGCGGATGTGTTCCTGTGCCAGGTCGTCATGGGTCAGGTCCAGTGCAGCAAAGCCATTGCGGCTGAAGTTGGCGGCAATCTTGTGGCTGTCGCCCTTGGCGGTGGTGAGGCCCACAAACACCTGCGCCTGCTGGGCGTGGCTGATGCGGTAGTTGAACTCGGTCACATTGCGCGGCCCGCCAGGCAGGTTGCCAATCAGCTCGCAGAAGCGGCGAAAGCTGCCGCGCTCCTCAGGAATGGTGACCGCAAACAGCGCCTCACGCTCCTCACCCAGCTCGGAGCGCTCAGCGACAAAACGCAGGCGGTCAAAGTTCATATTGGCGCCGCACAGAATAGCCGAGTAGGTCTGGCCGCGTGTCTTGTTCTTGGCTACATACTGTTTGATCGCCGCTACTGCCAGGGCGCCGGCTGGCTCCACGATCGAGCGCGTGTCGACAAAAATATCCTTGATCGCAGCGCACACCGAGTCGGTGTCCACCTCAATGAACTCGTCCACCAGCTTGCGCGTCAGGCGAAAGGTCTCCTCGCCCACCAGCTTAACCGCAGTGCCATCGGAAAACAGGCCCACATCGGCCAGTGCCACCCGCTTGCCAGCGCGTACCGACTGGATCATGGCGTTGGAGTCATTCATTTGGACCCCAATCACCTTCACTTCCGGGCGCACTGCCTTGATGTAGGCGGCAACTCCGGAGATCAGGCCGCCGCCCCCGATGGCCACAAACACCGCATCGAGCGGACCCTGGTGCTGGCGCAACATTTCCATGGCAATTGTGCCCTGGCCAGCAATCACCTCGGGGTCGTCAAAGGGGTGGACAAAGGTGAGCCCCTGCTTTTTGCCCAGCAGCACTGCCTGCTCGTGGGCGTCGGAATAGCTGTCGCCATGCAGCACCACATCGCCGCCCAGCGCGCGCACTGCGTCCATCTTGAGTTGCGGCGTGGTGATGGGCATCACGATCACCGCGCGGCAACCCAGCGTGTGTGCCGCCAGCGCCACGCCTTGGGCATGGTTGCCGGCTGACGCGCAGATCACGCCCTGGGCCAGCTGCTCGGGGCTTAAGTGCGCCATCTTGTTGAAGGCGCCGCGCAGCTTGAAGCTGAACACCGGCTGTTGGTCCTCACGCTTGAGCAGCACCTTGTTATGCATGCGCCGGCTCAGGGCCTTGGCCGGCTCCAGCGGTGATTCCACAGCCACGTCATAGACGCGGGCAGTGAGGATTTTTTTCAGGTAGTCGGCGGGTTGCAGGGGGCGTTTTGATTTCATCCCGATACTTTAGTTATTCAGCCTTTGGGCGGCCTTGAGGTAGGCTTCATCGTGGTCACGACGACCAATCGCGACAACCAGTATCACAAGTTCATGCTCCAGGACTTCATACACGAGTTGGTAGCCGGTATTTCTAAGCTTGATTTTGTAGGTCTGGTGCAAGTCGCCGCTGAGTTTTGCCGAGGCAATATGGGGCACCAGCAAGCGTTTGGCCAATTGTTTTTAAAACTGGGCCCTAACCGATCCATCGAGTCTGTGCCACTCCTTCAGCGCAGCATCGATAAATTCAAGGCCATAGGTCTTCAATCTTCACCTTGATTCGCTTGCCGCCTTGGCGCTGCTTGACAATTTTGACCAGCTCAGCATCATCGAGTTGGTCCAGCAGGGCTTCATAGGCCCTCGCAGAGAGTAGGTAAGCTGTGGGCCTATTGTGATTTAGCACAGCAACGGGCATGTTGCCGGCATCCTCCAAAATGCGGGTTGGGTTGCGTCGCAAGTCTGTGATGCTGATGGTGTTTTCAGCGTAAATTGGGTGGGTAATGGTCATATTGCTTCATCCGTAAATGTGCTAATTTTAGTGCTTTATTTTGTGCTTTTTAGCCTATGGCCATTTGTTCTTGGTGCTGTGGGGTGGGCTCTGTCAGCGAAAATTGGCTGATCTGACTTCGTGAAGTTTTTTTAGAAAGGTAATTGGATTATGGAATGCACAGTCAGCTGGACCGGCACCACCGGCGCGCGCTCGGGTATGGGTTTTCTGGCCGAAACCGGCAGTGGCCACACCCTGATGATGGACGGCGCGCCCGACGCAGCCAAACCCGAAAACGGCGGCCAAAACCTGGCACCACGACCGATGGAAACCGTGCTGGCCGGTACTGGCGGTTGCACTGCTTATGATGTGCTGCTGATCTTGAAGCGTGGCCGCCATGATGTGCGAGGCTGCTCGATCAAGCTCAGCAGCGAGCGTGCTGATGCAGATCCGAAGGTCTTCACCAAGATCCATATGCATTTCACGATCACCGGCAAGGGTGTTCCAGCTGCCGCGGTGGAGCGCGCTATCGCCCTGAGCCACGACAAATACTGCTCGGCCAGCATCATGCTGGGCAAGACAGCGGAAATCACCACAAGTTTTAATCTGCTCGAGGTTTGAAGCCGTCTTAGCTAAAAGTCATTTATTAGCCAGTTGGACGGTGGACTACGCGGAAATTTGCAACTAGGATTGGCGCTAAAAATAATGCGCTGTGGTGGTCATTACCTTAGCGGCCAGGCGCATGGCTTCTTTCACTGGCGCGGGCAGCTCGGCGGCACCGGCTTGCTGGGCCGCAATTGCATGCTGCGCCTCATCAGCCGCCATCTGAGCAACGATAGCGCGCGAGGCGCTGTCGCCCGCTGGTAGGCGCTTCAGATGGCTGGCCAGGTGGGCCTCCACCTGTCTCTCGGTTTCCACCACAAAGCCTAGGCTGATTGCGTTGCCAAGGCGCCCGGCCAACAGGCCAATTCCAAAGGCGCCGGCATACCACAGCGGGTTGAGAAGCGAGGGCCGGGCATTGAGCTCGCGCAGGCGCTGCGCGGTCCAGGCCAGGTGGACGGTTTCTTCTGCG
>CAXRBE010000124.1:0-24515 GCA_964228805.1 Burkholderiaceae bacterium | reverse complement strand
GTTGAATTCGCCCAGCAGCTTGTTGCCGGTGGCCATTTCGCGCTCACCCTGGAACACCTTGATGGTCACCGCCGGCTGGTTGTCGTCAGCGGTGGAGAAGGTCTGGGCGAACTTGGTCGGAATGGTGGTGTTTTTGGTGATCATCTTGGTCATGACCCCACCCAGTGTTTCGATGCCCAGAGACAGCGGGGTCACATCCAGCAGCAGCACATCCTTGCGGTCGCCAGAGAGCACCTGGCCCTGGATGGCGGCACCCACGGCCACCGCCTCGTCCGGGTTGACGTCCTTGCGCGGCTCTTTGCCAAAAAACTCCTTGACCTTGTCCTGGACCTTGGGCATGCGCGTCATGCCACCCACCAGAATCACGTCCTGGATATCGCTCACCGACACACCCGCATCCTTGATCGCGGTGCGGCAAGGCGCAATGGTGCGCTCGATCAGCTCCTCCACCAGGCTTTCCAGCTTGGCGCGGGTCAGCTTGATGTTCAGGTGCTTGGGGCCGGTAGCGTCTGCGGTGATATAGGGCAGGTTGACATCGGTCGCGGTGGACGATGAGAGTTCGATCTTGGCTTTTTCTGCAGACTCTTTCAGGCGTTGCAGAGCCAGTACATCCTTGGTCAGGTCAACACCCTGTTCCTTTTTGAACTCGCCGATGATGTAGTCGATGATGCGCTGGTCAAAATCTTCGCCGCCGAGGAAAGTGTCGCCGTTGGTGGACAGCACTTCAAACTGCATTTCACCTTCCACATCGGCAATTTCGATGATGGAGACGTCAAAGGTGCCGCCACCCAGGTCATAGACGGCGATCTTGCGGTCGCCCTTGCCGCCCTTGTCCAGGCCAAAGGCCAGGGCGGCAGCGGTCGGTTCATTGATGATGCGCTTGACATCCAGGCCAGCAATGCGGCCGGCGTCTTTGGTGGCCTGGCGCTGGGCATCGTTGAAGTAAGCGGGCACGGTGATCACCGCCTCGGTCACTTCCTCGCCCAGGTAATCCTCGGCGGTTTTCTTCATCTTGCGCAGCACTTCGGCGCGGACCTGCGGGGGGGCCAGTTTCTTGTCACGCACCTGCACCCAGGCGTCACCATTGTCGGCCTTGGTGATGGTGTAGGGCATGAGGTCGATGTCTTTCTGGACCTCTTTTTCCTCGAACTTGCGGCCGATCAGTCGTTTGACCGCATACAGGGTGTTTTTCGGGTTAGTTACGGCCTGGCGCTTGGCCGAGGCACCCACCAACACCTCGCCGTCTTCCTGGTAGGCGATGATGGAAGGGGTGGTGCGCGCGCCTTCGGCGTTTTCAATCACCTTGGTGTTGTTGCCTTCCATGATGGCAACACAGCTGTTGGTGGTGCCAAGGTCGATGCCGATGATTTTGCCCATGCTTAACTCCTGAAATTCCTGAAATTCTGATGTGATTAATTTGCGGTTAGGTTTGGCTGTTTCAAGACCTGGGGATCTTTATTTAGGGGCGGCCACGGTCACCAGGGCGGGCCGCAGCACCCGCTCGGCAATGGTGTAGCCGCTTTGCAGCACGCTGACCACAGTATTGGCTTCCTGCTCGGCAGGCACCATGCTGATGGCCTGGTGCTGGTGCGGGTCAAATTTGGTTCCCACTGCCGGCTTGATGGCCATCACCTTGTTGCGCTCCAACGCAGCGACCAGTTGGCGCAGGGTGGCCTGGGCACCCTCGCGGATCTGCTCGGGGGTGGCATCCTGGATGGCCAAGCCGGCTTCCAGGCTGTCAACCACAGGCAGCAGGCTATCGGCAAATGATTCAATCGCAAATTTACGAGCCTTGGAAACCTCTTCGTCGGCCCGGCGCCGGGCATTTTCCGACTCGGCCTTGGCACGCAGGTATTGGTCAGCCAACTCGGCGCTTTTGGCCTTGAGTTCTGCCAGTTCAGCATTGGCCTGGGCCAAGGGATCGGGGTTGACATCGGCGGCAGGCGCGGCCTGGCTCTCCTTGTTGACAGGTTCGGCGCTGGCGGCACTGACAGGGGGCTGGGTCGGATCGGACATACGGCGAATCAAGGGGTAAAAATAACAACGCCCCCATAATTGGAGGCGAATTAGACCCTTTCAAGGGGGGTTCTTGGTCGAAATTTATGAAAAATCGAGCAGTTCGATGTCGAATTTCAGGGTCGCATGGGGCGGAATCACGCCGCCGGCGCCACGCGCACCGTAGGCCAGTTCCGCCGGAATGATCAAGGTGCGGCAGCCACCGATTTGCATGCCAGTCACGCCCTCATCCCAGCCGCTGATAACGTTACCGGCACCCAGATTGAATTCAAAGGGATCGTCCCGGTCGCGGCTGCTGTCAAATTTTGCACCCTGGGCGCCCTCTTGCCAAAGCCAGCCGGTGTAGTGTACGGAAACGCTGTGGCCAGAGTTGGCCTGAGGTCCTGAGCCAATCACAGTGTCGAGGTACTGCAGTCCGGTCGGGGTAGTGATCATTGAAATCCTTGAGGTGCCGCTGGTTCACGAAGGCAAGCAGCAGGATTGCAACAGCCCGGACGGCGCTCGATTATGACAGCCTTTGTAAAAAAGCCATCATAGATAGATTTTTTGGAGCAATTTGATCAATTGGCTGCGTTCTGTCTGGCTCAGGCGCTCGGCATTTTTTTCTTCCAAGACAGACGCTGTTGTTTCGGCCTGGCGAACCATGGCCAGGCCCTCGTCTGTCAGGAGCAGGCCCATGGCGCGTCCATCATGGGGGTGCGGCTGTCGTGCCAGCAGGCCGCGGCGCTGCAGCCGATTGATCAAACCGACCAGATTGGGTGGCTGAATGGCCAGTGTGGCGCATAGCTGGCGTGAGGTGATGCCTGGATTGTGGTGAATCACGGACAAGACCGAAAAATCGACCGGGCGAAGCCCAAGCTCTGCCATCCCGGTGATAAAGCGATCAATGATGGTCAGCGCAGCACGACGGGCGTTATAGCCCAGCAGGGTTTGCAGGTAACGGGTATCGACCCGGTCCACACTCAGTTCCTGGCGGGCTTTCTGAGCAGGAGACACACTGGCGCTATGCGCAGGCATGATGGGTTGACTCACTGCTTGGCAGCACCCAGGTAGGTTTCAATCACGCGGGCGTCCTGAGCCAGTTCTGCAGCCGGGCCTTGCAGGCCGAATTCACCCATTTCGAGGACATACGCATGGTCGGCCACAGCCAGGGCAGCACGGGCGTTTTGCTCAATCAGCACGATGGTCACGCCGGTTGAGCGGAGTGTTTCGATCACACTAAAGACTTCCTTGACGATCAGGGGCGCCAGGCCCAGGCTGGGCTCATCCAGCATTAGAAGCGATGGCTGCGACATCAGAGCCCGACCCACGGCCAGCATTTGCCGTTCTCCCCCCGACAATGTGCCGGCCTCCTGAGCGCGTCGCTCTTTCAGGCGTGGAAAGATGGCATACACATCATCCAGGCGACTGCGCCAACCGGAATTTCCCAGGCGGATCTGGCGAAACCCGCCCAACACCAGGTTGTCTTCCACGCTCATGCTGCCAAAGAGCTCGCGCTTTTCCGGCACCAGGGCCATGCCCAGCATGACACGTTCCTCGACGCTCAGATCGTCGATCGCATGGCCGTCGAACATGACTTGACCACGGCCTGGCAGGATGCCCATCAGGCAGTTGAGCAGGGTTGATTTGCCGGCACCATTGGGGCCGATCACGGTGATGACGCTGCCTTTGTGGGCGTGCAGGTTCAGCCCATGCAGTACTTCGGCCTTGCCATAGCCGGCGCGCAAGTCCGTGATGGAGAGAAGAGGCGCGCTCATTTCAGTGCTCTGTGCCCAGATAAGCGGCGCGCACCGCCGGGCTTTGCTGGATTGCATGGGGCGTGCCCTGAGTCAGCAGGGTGCCAAACTCCATCACCACCAGATGATCACAGACATCCATCACCAGGTCCATATCGTGCTCTACCAGCAGAATGCTCATGCCTTCACGCTGCAATTGCCTGAGCACAGCAACCAGATTTTGTTTTTCTTTGTGGCGCAGGCCTGCTGCAGGTTCATCCAGCAGCAGCAGGGTCGGGTCTCCACAAAGGGCCCGGGCAATTTCCATCAGGCGCTGTTGGCCCATGGGCAGGTTGGCGGCTTGCTCGTGAATCCAGTCGCCCATTCCCACCCGGATCAATTGACGCTCGGCCTCTGCCATGATGGCTTTTTCTTCAGCGCGGTTGCGCCGCAGAATCGCTCCGAAGACTTCGCTGTGACCTCGTGCATGCGCACCCAGGGCCACGTTGTCGAGCACACTCATGTCAGGAATCATCTTGACATGCTGGAAGGTGCGCATCAGGCCCAGCTTGGCGATGTCGCGCGCATGTAGTCCGTTCACCACCTGGCCATTGAAATGCACTTGGCCCCCGCTCATTGGTAGCGTGCCGGTGATCAGGTTGAATGTGGTCGACTTGCCCGCGCCATTAGGGCCGATCAAGCCCACAATCTGACCGGCCCGAACCTGAAAACTGATGTCGTTGACAGCAATCAGTCCGCCAAAATTTTTGCGAATATTTTGCACGTCCAGTACCACGTCGCCGATGGTCGGCTTGGCACGGTGAGGCAGGGCGTGAGCGTCGTCCCAGTCGCGCACTCGCTCGGCCTTGCCCAGCCATTGCTGTAGCCAGAACCACAGGCCCTCAGGGCGGTATTTGAGGATCAAGACCAGCATCACACCGAACACAACGATTTCGAAACTGCCGCTCATGCCCAGGATTTTTGGCAGCCAGGCTTGCAGCTGTTCGTCGAGCAGGCGTACCACGCCCGCGCCAATCCAGGCCCCCCACAAATTGCCTATGCCGCCAACCACTGCCATGAACAGGTACTCAATGCCCCATTTCAAGCCAAAAGCTGAAGGGTTGACTGCGCGTTGGTAATAGGCCATCAACCAACCCGCCACGCTGGCCAGCACCGCGGCGATCACAAAGACCGTAACCTTGTAGCCGAAGGTGTCCACACCCATGGCCTCGGCCATCTGACGGCCGCTTTTGAGTGCGCGCATAGCGCGCCCGGGGCGCGAGTCTAGCAGGAAGGTCAGCGCCACGGTGGCTAGCCACAGCAGGGCCCAGCACACCATGAAAAATCCCTGCCCCTGGCCGATTTCATGGCCCAAGAGCGTCAGGCTTTTCAAGCCGATAAGGCCGTCGTATTTGCCCAGCGCCTCCAGGTTTCCCATCAGGTAATACAGCGACAGGCCCCAGGCAATGGTGGCCAGTGGCAAATAGTGGCCGGACAGGCGCAAGGTGATGCGGCCAATGATCCAGGCACTCGTCACCGTGAGGGTTACGCCCAGTACCAGGGTGATGGTGGGCGGCCAGCCGAGGTTGAGCGCGCACCAGGCAGCGGTGTAAGCGCCAATGCCCACGAAGGCCGCTTGTCCGAACGAAGTCAGGCCTGCTACGCCCGTTAGCAGCACTAGGCCCAGGCTGGTCAAGGCAAACAAACCGATGTAATTGAGCTGGGCGATCCAGAACGCAGGCAGTGGCAGCAGGGCCAGGGCCACTATGGCCGCCAACACCAGCCACAGGTGATAGGAACGCAAACGGTTCATGTCAATGGTCCTCACCATCATCCGTTACGTGACGCGATCGCAGCCACAGTGCTGGAAGAATGAGGGCAAAAACCACTACCTCCTTGAAAGCACTAACCCAAAAGGAACTGAATGCTTCAACCAGCCCGACGCCTAAAGCCACTACCAGCGCACCAGGGTAACTGGCCAGGCCGGCAATGACCGCCGCCACAAAACCTTTGAGGCCAATCAGGAATCCCGAGTCGTACAAAACGGTCGTTGTAGGCCCAATCAGCAAACCCGACAAAGCTCCAATAAACGCGGCCAGGGTGAAGGTGAGCTGACCGGCCGTATGGGTAGATATGCCCATGAGGCGTGCGCCGTTACGGTTGACAGCCGTCGCCCTTAGAGCTTTGCCAAAAAGAGTCTTGTCAAAGAAAAACCAAAGAGCGCCAATGAAAAGTAGCGCTGCGACGAAGATGATGATGGCCTGTCCATTGATTGGCACAGTGCCCAGTTGCAGGCGCTCGTCCCAGAAAGAAGGGTTGCGAAACCCTTCAGGGCCAAAAAACAGTAGCGCCAATCCAGTCAGCGCAAAATGCACGCCCACGGACACAATCAGCAGGACCAGCGGCGTGGACGACTCTAGTGACTGGTAAGCCATCCGGTACAGCAAAGGTCCTATGGCTGTGACCAGCGCAAGGCTGAGGGCCAGCATCGACCACATGGGCAAAACCTGAGGGGCTAGCCAGATGGACAGTCCCGCCACCAAGCCAGGAATCCACAGAGGGCGAAGGCAGGTCTTGAGAATTAACTTGGTTGGGGCGCTGGCTCTAAGAGCAGCTAGACCTTCCTGCACAGAGACTACCAACGCCATGCAGATCAGTAACCACACGGTGCCAGGCACCTTGTGGTCGATGAACATGGCCAGGGTAAGCGCGCCGAAGGCGACGAACTCACCCTGGGGAATGAAGATGACACGGGTCACTGCAAAGACCATGACTGTGGCCAGTCCAAGCAGGGCGTAAATGGCCCCGTTGGTCAGGCCATCGACAGTCAACATCCCTGCAATGGTGATGTCCATGATGAACCGTGTCCTGCCCTAGCTTAATTACTTGAGAACTTCGAAGGCGCCGTTCTTGACGACAACCATCACGCCAGTCTCGTTGGTGTAACCCCAGTGATCGCTCGGGCTCCAATTCATCACGCCGTGCGAGATCACTGTGCGGCCCATGGTGTTGAGCGCATCGAGCAAGGCTAGGCGGAAGGCCTCGGTGCCTGGCTTTGCTTTCTTGAGGGCAATCGGGATGGCTTTTTCCATGACCACGATGAAGTCGTTGGCGTGGCCAGCGAAGGGACTCAGCTTGTCGTTACCGGTGGCGTCCTTGAAGCGCTTGGCAAAAGCCATTGAAGCCTGCTTGGAGGGATGACTGTCGGGCAGCTTGTCGCCGAAAATGGCCGGACCCGAAACCACGAAGGTGCCTTCAACGGCTTTGCCGCCGATACGCATCAGGTCGGGGCTGGCTGCACCATGCGTCTGGTACGTGATACCTTTGTAGCCGCGTTCACGCAAGGCGATTTCAGGCATGGGGGCAATTGAACCTGAGGCCACGACCAGCACGGCATCAGGATTGGCGGACACCAGCTTCAAGGCCTGGGGCGTGACGCTGGTGTCGGTGCGGGCAAAACGCTCCACACCAACCAGCTTGATGTTGGCGCTTTGCAGCATGGGCTCCATGGCCTTGAGCCAGCCTTCGCCATAACCGTCGGAATAGCCTATGAAGCCCAATGTTTTGATCTTCTTGGCTTTGATGTGCTCCATCACGGCATGGGCCATCACATTAAAGCCCTGCGGCAGGATGAATACGAAAGGGCCATCCTTCCCGGGGGCGCCGGAAATCTGCACGGTCTTGGCTTCGGTGGCGATCGGACCGATCGCCATGGTGGTGGGCGTGAGGTTGGCGCCAAAGATCACATCGACCTTGTCCTGATTGACAAATCGACGAGCGTTTTGCGCTGCTTTGCCGGGGTCGGAAGCATCATCGAGCACGATGACGTTGACTTTCTCTCCGCCAATCGATTGGGGAAAGGTCTTGATCATGGCTTGCATAGGCAGACCCAGGGCAGCGCCACCACCGGTGAGTGACAGGTTGACACCGATATTGATATCTGCCAGCACAGCCGAACTCAGGCCGGCGCCGAGCATCAAGGTCAAGAGTGTTTTCTTCAGTTTCATGGCAAATCTCCTGTTGAAGTGGAAGGGAAGGGGAAAGTTGTTAGATGAATTGTGGGTCTTAACTACACAAGGCCATGATGTCTTGGGGTACCGGGATGGCCTTGATACGGTCCGGGTCCTCCGGATGCCTGACACAAAAGGCGCGAGTTTCCAAGCCTTCGCATAGCAAAGTGTCGGCTCGCATGACCTGGTGCTTTTGAACAAACACTTTGTCACGCCATTCAGCCACACTGGTATGCACCTGCAGGCGCTCGCCATAGGTGGCAGGGCGCATGAATTTGGTATGGATTTCCAGCAGCGGAGTACCGATGATGCCTCGCGTCTTGACCAGTTCGCGCCAGGGCAACAAGCCGCATTTGACAAAAAAATTCAAGGAAGAGGCATCCATCCAGCGGGAAAAATTCGGAAAGAACACGATGCCGGCGGGGTCACAGTCGCCGAACATCACTTCCACTTCGTACACAACTGTCTTACTCATGGTTGGTCATTACATTGCAAATTAACGTGGCGCCATACGCAGGGCACCATCCAGGCGTATGGTTTCACCGTTGAGATGGTCATTTTGCACAATGTGCACCGCCAACAGGGCAAATTCTTCGGGTTTGCCCAGCCGTTTGGGAAAAGGGATGCTCGCAGCCAGGGACTGCTGCACAGGCTCTGGCAGGGTATTCATCAATGGAGTGGCAAACAGGCCAGGGGCAATGGTGCAGACGCGGATGCCATATTGGGCCAGATCGCGCGCCATGGGCAGGGTCATGCCCACCACGCCTGCCTTTGACGCGCTGTAGGCCTGCTGTCCAACCTGGCCGTCATAGGCTGCCACTGATGCAGTAAAGACCATCACACCGCGCGCACCGTCGTCTAGCGGATCAAGCCTGGCGCAAGATGCAGCAAATAGCCGGGCGGCGTTGTAGCTTCCAATCAGGTTGACCTGGATGACTTTGGCAAAGTCTTGCAATGGTGCCGGAGCGCCATCCTTGCCAATGACCCGCTTGGCCGTACCAATGCCCGCAATTTGCATCAAGATGCGTGCCGGGCCGTGCCCTGCTTCAGCGCTCGCAATAGCCTGGGCCATACTCTCTGGGTCACAGACGTCGCAGGCGATGGCCAAGCCACCGATTTCCTGCGCCACCCGTGTTGCGCTTTCCAAATTCAGGTCAAGCACGGCAACCTTGGCGCCTTCACGCGCCAGAGCCCGCGCCACGGCCTCACCCAGTCCGGAGGCGGCGCCAGTGACCAGGGCAGCGGCCCCACGAATTTGCATGTCAGCGTCCTAAGGGGTTTTCGATCAACAGCGCCATGCCCTGGCCACCGCCAACGCAGGCGCTGGCAATGCCATAACGCAGACCGGATTGCTGCAGGTCGCGCGCCAAGGTGATCGTCAGGCGCACCCCGGTGCAGGCCAGTGGATGACCCAGCGCGATGGCACCGCCATGCACATTGAGCAGGTTCTGGTCGAGGCCAAGTTCCCGGCACACCGCCAGGGTCTGGGCGCCTTGCGCCTCGTTGATCTCGAAGCGGGCGATCTGGTCCAGGCGCAAGCCGGTGCGCTGGAGCAGCAAACGGATGGCTGGGGCGGGGCCGATGCCCATGATTTCGGGGGGCACGCCCACCACAGCAGCTGCCAGCACACGGGCCATCGGCTTGAGGCCCTGGCGCTGGGCGTATTGACCCGATGTCACCACACAGGCGGCGGCAGCATCGACCAGGGCTGAACTGTTGCCACCCGTTTGCACGCCGCCTTCGTAGACCGGCTTGAGCTTGGCCAGCACCTCCACTGGGGAGTTGCGTGCATGGGTGTCTGCGCCCACCTCGGTGAGCTTGCCTTGCAAACGGATGCCGCGTGACTGGTAGCCTTCGAGCTCGAACTTTTCAGTGACCACCGGCACGATCTCGCCAGCGTGGAAGCCGCTTTGCTGGGCTGCCACTGCCTTGGCAAAAGAGTCGGAGGCAAACTGGTCGACTTGCTCGCGGGTGATCTTGTACTTTTTAGCCAGATTTTCGGCGGTCTGGATCATGTTGATGCCGGCGGCAGGATCCTTGAGTGCCTCCCACATATAGTCCTTGAAGCCCACCGGGGCGCCCAGCTTGAAGCCGGTGCGATGGTCAAAGGCAGCGATCGGGTTGCGGGTCATGCTTTCGGTGCCCACCACCAGGGCAGCTTCGCACACGCCGGCTTCCAGCTGTTCACCTGCCTGGCGGAAAAGCTCGAAGCCGGTGCCACAGATGCGCTGGGCCATGATGGCCGGCACTTCTTGCGGCACGCCCGCGTACAGGCCGATGTGGCGTGGCAAGAGAAACTGATCGAAGTCCCCAGGTGCCATGTTGCCGGTGATGACCGAGCCGATGTCGCTGCCAGCAACCCCGGCGCGTTGCAGGGCCTCGCGAGCCACCTTGATCCCAAGGTCGGTGGGGGAGAGGTGGCCCAGCGCGCCGCAGTAATCCACCAGCGGGGTACGCACACCCTGGTGCATCCAGACATCGTTAAATGCGTTGAAAAATCCTTGCGAAGCCATTTCGGGTCTTCTTTCCTGTTATGCCTGAGGTTTCAGAATATGGTGCAGGCGATCTTCATGCAGTGCGGCCACAGTGTCAGCGCGGTGGGTCAGAACCGAGCGCTGGTTGATCGAGCCCTTGTCGGTGATTTCGCCCTTGTCGATGGTGGGCGGCTCGCTCAACAGGCACATGCGGGCAATTCGATTGGCGCTGCCGGTGCTGGTGGCGGCGAGCTGATTGATGACCTGCTGAAAGTGCGTCAGCACCTTGTTGTTGGCCAGCACATCAGCAAGGGCCGTGCTGGCGGGCAAACCCGCCAATTCGCGCACCTTGGGCGTTGCAAAAACCATGGCGCCAACCTCTTTCATGTTCAGGCCGGTGAGCACCACATCCTGGATATAGGGCGCGCCAGCGGCAATGATTTTGGCTCTCAGCGGTCCCACGCTGACAAAGGTGCCCGTGGCCAGCTTGAAGTCTTCGGCGATGCGACCGTCAAACTTGAGCCCTAGGTGTACATCGGTTTCATCGATCCATTTGACCGCATCACCGGTTCGGAAAAATCCTTCCTCGTCAAAGGCCTGGGCGGTTTCGCTCGGGTTGCGCCAATAGCCTGGGGTGATATTGGGGCCGCGGTAGCGGACCTCGGTTTTGCCATCCATATCAACCAGTTTGAGTTCCAGACCCGGTGTCGGGACGCCCAGATCACCCGCCCGCACATTGGGGTTGGTGACAAAAATACCAAAGGGGCCAGATTCCGTCATGCCCAGGCCAGTGGTCATGACAACCCGTTCGCCGATCTCGCGCTCTTCGCTTTCGTACAGGCTGTCCCACACCGGCTGCGCCAGCGCAGCGCCGGCATAGAAAAACATCTGGACCCGTGACAGCAAGGTCTTGCGCAAGGCGTCGTCTGTCTTCATGGCGTGGGCAATCGCCTCAAAGCCAGTCGGTACATTGAAATAGACCGTGGGCGCCACTTCGCGCAGGTTGCGCAGGGTTTCATGCATCAGCGCGGGGGTGGGCTTGCCATCATCAATGTACATGGTGCCCCCATGGAAGACCACCATGCCAAAGTTGTGGTTGCCGCCAAAGGTGTGATTCCAAGGCAGCCAGTCCACCAGCACCAGTTCCTGCTCAGCCAAAACCGGCATCGATTGCGCCATTTGCTGCTGGTTAGCACACCACAGGCGGTTGGTGTTGATCACAGCCTTGGGCATCTTGGTCGAACCGCTGGTAAAGAGAAACTTGGCGATGGTGTCCGGCCCGGTGGCCGCCATGGCCTGATCCACCGCTTCAGTCACCGGGGTGGCGCACAGGTTTTCAAAGGAGATGACCTCGCGCCCTGGTAGAAGACCCTCTGCGATGACCACCGCCACTTCAGGCGCCACAGTGGCTGCAATCGCCTTGGCATAACGCTCGTCCTGGGCAAACACCAGCCCGGGCGTGACGGTGCGCAGCACATGCTTGAGCTTGTCATAGTCCACGCTGACCAGGGAGTAGGGAGGTGACACCGGGGTGAAAGGAACGCCGGCAATTAGGCAACCCAGCGACAGGAGGGCGTGCTCCAGGCTGTTTTCGCTCAGGATGGCAACTGGCCGCTCGACGCTCAGCCCCCGATTGATCAGGCTCTGGGCAATGGACCGCGCCTGGCTCCAGGCCTGGCCATAGTTGATGTGCTGCCAGTCACCCAGACTGCCATCGGCATTCTTGCGGCGACGGGCCATGAAGGTGTGTGCTGGTCGGGTCTGAGCCCAATGCTGGAGGCGATCGCTGAGTCGCTCTGGGTAGGCCAGCAGCGCTTGTTCGGCTTTCATGTAACGAACGCCTGTCGCACCCTCTTGCATCTGGACGCGGGTGACACCAAATTGAAGTGGACGAAATTTGGGGCTGTTCATGGCAGGTCTGTTTGCGAGAAGTGCATTCGGCGTCAATCGGCTTTTCTCACCTTGGCGGCCTTCCCTTTGAGGAAAGCGCGTACCCGGTCTTTGGCTTCGGGCGTGGACTGGGCGATGGAAGACATGAGCGCCTCTGTCAGATAACCGTGGTCAGCAGGCTGCTCGGCAATCCGGGGCAGGGCATGCATCAGGGCGTAGTTGGTCAAAGGGGCATTGGTGCCAATGCGGGTGGCCAATTCGAGGGCTTTGTCCAGTGCAGCGCCAGTTGGCACCAGATACTGGGCAAGGCCGATCCTTTCGCCATCTGCTGCGTTGTACACCCGTCCGGTCAGCATCATGTCGGTCATACGGGCCACGCCAATCAGTTTGGGCACCCGGACAGAACCACCCCCGCCCACAAAAATACCACGCGTTCCCTCAGGCAGGGCGTAAAAGGTGCTTTCATCGGCCACCCGGATATGGCAGGCGGCAGCCAGCTCCAGCCCGCCGCCAACCACCGCCCCGTGTAGGGCCGCCACCACCGGAACCTTGCCGTATTGCACCGCATCCAGGGCCACATGCCAGCTTCTAGAGTGATACACCCCTTCACCTGCGTCACGTTCATTGAGTTCGGACAAATCAAGCCCGGCACAAAAATGTTCGCCTTCACCAGCGATCACGGCCGCCCGAGCCTCTTGCGGCAGGTTCTGAAAGGTATCGCGGATAGCTTCGATCAGCGTGTCAGAGAGTGCATTGCGCTTGGCTGGTCGTCTCAGGGTCACCACCGCCACGCCACCCCGCATCTCCAGCGCGACGCCAAGAGTTTCAGCTCGTTCAAGAATTCGATTACTCACGGCCTGTGGTCCTATGGGCGTTCAACGGTTGAAGCAAAAAAGTTATTATTTATAACCATATTGTCGAATAAAACCCCACCTCAAAACCTAGGGCTTACCCTAGCTTGGGCAGGGTGAAAGGTGCACTCTGGCGCTCAAAAGCCAGAGTGTGTCTGCCTGCGATGCAATTGTTAACCCCAGACTTCTTGTGCTGTTTCCAGCACCAGACGCAACTTGGCCCGCTGATCCTCCACCGCGATTTCATTACCGTGTACGGTGCTGGAGAAGCCGCATTGAGGGGAGAGGCACAACTGATCGAGGTCGACGTATTTGGCTGCCTCGTCAATGCGGCGCTTGAGTTCGTCTTTGGATTCAAGTTTGCCAAATTTGGTCGTGACCAATCCGAGCACCACAATCTTTCCCTTGGCAAGAAATCGCAAAGGGCGGAAATCGCCGCTGCGCTCATCATCATATTCAAGGAAGTAGGCGTCCAGATTCATTTCCTTGAGCAGTGCCTCGGCCACCGGCTCGTAATTGCCAGAGGCTGCATGGGTGCTCTTGAAGTTGCCGCGGCACAGGTGCATGGCCAGGGTCATACCGGCAGGTTTCTGGGCCACCACCTTGTTGATGAATGTCGCATAGCGATGGGGCAGCTCATTGGGGTCGTCACCGCGCTGGCGCGCGGCCTCACGCATCTTTTCATCGCAAAGATAGGCCAGGTTGGTGTCATCCATCTGCACATAGGTGCACCCAGCGGCAGCCAGGGAGCGCAGCTCATCGCCATAGGCCTGAGCCACATCATCATAAAAAGTCGGCTCAAGTTCGGGGTAATGTTCTTTGCTGATACCGGCCCGGCCGCCCCGGAAGTGCAGCATGGTTGGTGAGGGGATGGTCACCTTGGCCACCGCAGCACGCCCGGGCTTGAGCTGGCTTTTGAGGTACTCGAAATCAGCCCGCTGGATGTCTTTGTCATGGCGCACCTTGTCCACCACACGCATCACTGGCGGGGCGAGTTCCTTGGTGCCATCGGGCTTGAGCACGGACATGGGAATGTCGGCCGAAACACCGCCGAGCTGTTCCAGAAAATCAATATGAAAGTAGGTCCGGCGAAATTCGCCATCGGTGATACTTTGCAGGCCAACGTCTTCCTGGAAGCGCACAATTTCAGTGATCGCTTTGTCCTCCACGGCCCGCAGCTGCTCAGCACTGATGTCGCCCCTGGCTTTTTGCTCACGGGCTTCCAACAGGTATTTGGGGCGCAAAAAACTGCCGACATGATCGGCACGAAAGGGTGGGGCTGTACGCAGGGTCATGAATTTCTCCGTAGTTTGGCTGAATTTGAGGCTTGAATCTTAGTCCATCGACCCGGCTTGTTCCGTGCATCAGCCGATAGAATCCAGACCCTTGACCGGCAATGATTCTATTGCCGCGCCCTTTTCCTGATGCGCCAGACTTTTCAATGCTTGCATGCTGACCATCCTGTTTGACGGCATCGCCTACGGCATGCTGCTGTTCATCCTTGCAGTGGGCCTGTCCGTGACCATGGGGCTGATGAATTTCATCAACCTGGCCCATGGCGCTTTCGCCATGGTGGGTGGCTACACCACGGTGCTGCTGATGCAGCGCTTTGAAATTGCCTTCCTGCTTTGTCTGCCCGCAGCATTCGTGGTGTCGGCCCTGCTGGGTGCCTTACTGGAGAGAACCCTGTATCGCCCCATGTATCAAAAGCCGCACTTGGATCAGGTTCTGTTCTCGATCGGCCTGACTTTCATGGCGGTGGCCTGCATGGACTACTTCATGGGCTCATCGCAGCAAATCATTCAGTTGCCCGAGTGGCTCAAGGGGCGCACCGAGTTCGGTGAAGGGCGCTGGACCCTGGGCATGGGGCACTACCGGCTCTTCATCATTTTCATCTGTGCTGCGCTGACCCTGGTCTTGCAGTTCATCCTGGCTCGCACCCGCTTTGGCAGCCGTTTGCGCGCCTCAGTAGATGACCAGCGGGTGGCTGCGGGCCTGGGCATCAATGTCAACGTCGTTTTCCTGAGCACCTTTGCCGCCGGTTCTGGCCTGGCTGGCCTGGGCGGTGCGCTGGGCGCTGAAGTCCTGGGGCTGGACCCGACCTTTCCCCTCAAGTTCATGATTTATTTCCTGATTGTGGTGGCTGTGGGCGGGACCACCTCGATCACCGGCCCCTTGCTGGCTGCGCTGATGCTTGGCGTGGCCGACGTGGCCGGCAAGTACTACGTCCCGGTCTTGGGCGCCTTCATCGTCTATAGCCTGATGATCCTGATCCTGATCTGGCGTCCACAGGGACTTTTTGTCCGGCAAGGAGGCAAGTGAATGGTGGCCTCAATGGGGTGTGTTGGATGGCATTGGCTGGATGCCGGGACAGATCGCACCCTGCGCAACTGTCGATATCAACGCCCAACAGCGGGCAGGCAGTGAGATGAGTTCGGCCTATTCATCTTTGCAGCGGACAAGGCGAGCCCGCTTGTGGGAATTCATTCTCTGGGCGCTGGCCCTGGCCTCACCCTGGTTGCTGCCCAGCCATGCCCTGATCATCAATGAAATAGCGATCGTGGCGCTGTTTGCGATTTCCCTTGACCTGATCCTGGGCTACACCGGCATTGTTTCGCTGGGCCATGCAGCGTTTTTTGGCATGGGGGCGTATTCAGCAGCGCTGTTTGCCAAGCTGGTCATGCCAGACCCCTTGACCGGGCTGGTGTTTGGCATTTGTGTGTCCACCCTGCTGGGGGCGCTTTGTTCGTTGACCATCATGCGGGGAACCGATCTGACCCGTCTGATGGTGACCCTGGGTGTGGCCTTGGTCCTGATGGAGTTGGCCAACAAGCTCGACTGGCTCACTGGTGGCGCCGATGGGCTGCAAGGTGTGGTGATGGGGCCGTTGCTTGGGCGCTTCGAGTTTGACCTCTACGGTCGTACCGCTGCCTGGTACTCCTTGCTGGTCTTGCTGTTCTTTTTTCTGTTGGCGCGCCGACTGGTGCACTCTCCTTTTGGCGCCACGCTGACCGCCATTCGTGACAATCGTCTGCGCGCCACCGCCATCGGTATTCCAGTGACCTCCCGCCTGGCCAGCATTTACACCATCGCAGCTGGCGTGGCCGGCGCAGCAGGGGCATTGTTGGCTCAGACTACCAGCTTTGCTTCCATCGATGTGTTCGAGCTGCACCGCTCGGCCGACCTGATGCTGCTGCTGGTGATCGGAGGAACCGGCTGGCTTTACGGCGGCGTGATCGGCGCCATTCTCTTCAAGCTGATGCAGGACTGGATCTCCGCCATCACGCCGCAGTACTGGACATTCTGGATTGGCCTGTTTCTGGTGGTACTGGTGCTGGTGGGCCGGGACCGCCTCTTGCGTCCGTGGACCTGGTTTGGCAGGAGCAAGCCATGAGCGCAGAAATCGTCCTGTCTGCCCAGGGTCTGGTGAAGAGTTTTGGCGGTATCACCGCCACCAGCAATGTCCACCTGGACTTGCACAGGGGCGCACGACACGCCCTGATCGGCCCCAACGGCGCCGGCAAGACAACCCTGGTCAATCTGCTCACCGGTGTTCTGGCGCCGACGGCCGGAAAAATATTTCTCAATGGCCAGGAAATCACCCGTCTGGCGCCGCACCACAGGGTGCGTCGTGGCATGGTGCGTACCTTCCAGATCAATCAGCTGTTTGACTCGCTGACGCCATTGGAGACCTTGGCCCTGACGGTTTCGCAGCACCTTGGCCTCGGCGCCAAGTGGTGGCAGGCCCTGGGACGCAATGGCGCAGTCACCCAACGTTGTGATCAGCTTCTGGAACAATTTCGCCTAACCGAGGTCATGAACCAGCCCACGCGTGAACTGCCTTACGGCAAGCGTCGTCTGCTGGAAATCGCGATCGCCCTGGCTTGCGATCCGCGCGTTTTGCTCCTCGATGAGCCCGGTGCGGGTGTGCCCGCTGGTGAGCGGGAAGAATTGTTGCAATCTGTTGCTGCACTGCCTGCGGATGTTTCGGTCTTGCTGATTGAGCATGACATGGACCTGGTGTTCAGCTTTGCCAAACGCATGACCGTGCTGGTCAATGGTGCTGTGCTGACCGAGGGCAACCCGGATGATATTGCGCGGGATCCTCAGGTCAAGGCGGTCTACCTGGGCGAGGCGATTGCAGACAGCCTGGCCAAGCCGCCAGCCGGTGGTGGAGACCGTCATGGATGAATTGCTGAGGGTAGAAAATCTCAGCGCCGGTTATGGCGAGGCCGTGGTTCTGCACGATGTGTCATTGCAGCTGCGACAGGGCCAGACCTTGGCCTTGCTTGGGCGCAATGGCACGGGCAAGACAACCTTCATGAACACCCTGGCCGGAGCCACCCGCCAACATGGAGGCAGCATCTGGCTGGCCGGGGTGGCCCTGCATCGCCTGCCCTCGCATCAGCGTGCCGATGCCGGTATCGGCTGGGTGCCGCAAGAGCGCAATATCTTCAAGTCACTCACAGTGCATGAAAACCTGACCGCAGTGGCCCGGCCCGGGTCCTGGTCGCCCGCGCGAGTCTATGAGCTGTTTCCACGCCTGGCCGAGCGCAAGACCAATCTGGGCACCCAACTCTCGGGTGGGGAACAGCAAATGCTGGCGGTCGCCCGTGCCTTGGTGCTCAACCCCAAACTGCTGCTGCTGGATGAGCCCCTGGAGGGCCTGGCTCCCATCATCGTGCAGGAGCTGCTGCGTGCGATCCGCCAGATCACTCGGGAAGAGGGGCTATCGGCGATCATCGTGGAGCAGCATCCGCAGCTGATCCTTTCAATCTCGGATGCTGCCGCAGTGTTGGAGCGTGGCACTGTGGTGCATGCCAGCACTGCAGCCCAGCTGTTAGAGCAACCCGATCTGCTTGATCGCCTGCTCGGGGTGGCCCGTTGAGCCAAGCATACTCAGGGGAAGACTCTGTTTTTTTAGGAGCGTGTCGATGAAAAACTTGAACTGTTTACGTTTTGTGATGGGCTTGCTTTTGTCGCTGACCCTATCGTCTGTGTCCTGGGCCCAGTCGTTTCCCACCAAACCCTTGAAGATCGTGGTGCCTTTCGGGCCGGGTGGAGTGGCCGACCTGACTGCCCGCACTGTGGCGCAGAAGCTGAGCCAGACCCTGGGCCAGCCAGTGGTGGTGGAAAACAAACCCGGCGCGGGAGGCATTGCGGCTTCCGATCTGGTGGCCAAAGCCGAACCCGATGGCCACACCATGCTGCTCATGTCCAACGGCAGCGCGGTCAGCGCGACCTTGTTCAAGTCGCTGCCCTACGACACGGTACGCGATTTCACGCCGATATCCACCCTTGGCTTTTTTGACATTGTGGTGATCACTGCCGCAGAGTCGCGCTTCAAGTCGATGCCGGAATTGCTGACCTATGCTCGCA
This sequence comes from Burkholderiaceae bacterium, assembly GCA_964228805.1. GTDB lineage: Bacteria > Pseudomonadota > Gammaproteobacteria > Burkholderiales > Burkholderiaceae_C > Hylemonella. The sequence continues at coordinate 6,180 of CAXRBE010000124.1, read as the reverse complement.
ACAATCCTGGCAAACTCAATTTGGGCAGCATCAATATCGGCAGCACGCAAAACCTGGCGGCAGAACTGTTCCGATCGAATGCCGGGGCGGATATGCAGATTGTTCCTTTCAACGGCACCCCTGCGGTTGTGAATGCCTTGCGCGGAGGCCAGATTGACGCCGCAGTCGAAATCCTGGCGCCGGTGCTGGGACAGATCCGTGGCGGGGCCCTGCGGGCACTGGCTGTGACCAGTGAAAAGCGAACAGCGCTTTTGCCTGAGGTGCCAACCAGCAAGGAGGGTGGCTTGCCCGCTTATCTGGCCTCTTCCTGGAATGCGCTGGCCGTGCCCGCCAAAACTCCCGCGGAGGTGGTGGCCAAGCTCAACCGTGACATCGTTGATGCAGTGAACTCGGCTGAGGTGAGAAATCGCTTGGCGCAACTCAGTGTCGAGGCGCGTTCCTCCTCTGCTGAGCAGGCCCGAGATTTTCTGGCAAGCGAGATCAAGCGCTGGGGAGATGTGATCCAGCGTGCCAATATTCCACGCCAATAGGGAAAGACCAGACAGCATGGACTATGAGATTGGGCTGGTCGGCCACGGCGAAGTTGGCAAAATTTTTGCCCATGGCCTCAAGCGCGCATCAGGCAACTGGGTGGGTGCCTGGGATCTGAAATTTGCCGATGCTTCGGCCGGTCATTCCGAGCGAGCGCTGGCGACCAGCAATGGGGTGCAAGCCTGCGACTCGATGGCGTCGCTTTGTGCCCGAGCGAATCTGATTTTGTCTGCCGTCACCGCTTCCAACACCTTGTCGGTAGCGCAGGAGGCGGCACGCCAACTGAGGGTGGGTACGGTTTTTCTCGACCTGAATTCTGCTTCGCCAGGCACCAAGGCTCAGTGCGCAGCCGTGATCGAAGCGGCCGGCGGTCTCTATGTCGAGGCCGGGGTGATGACCTCGGTGCCGCCTTACGGCATCAGGGTGCCGATGCTGCTGGGTGGCGCCAAGGCGGCTGATCTGGCCGGCGTACTCAGGGGCTGGGGCATGGATGCCACCGCCGTTGCAGAAAAGATTGGCGTGGCCTCAGCCATCAAGATGTGCCGCAGTGTGATGATCAAGGGGCTGGAGGCACTGGTGATCGAGAGCTATACCACCGCGCGTGCCTACGGGGTGGAGCAGTACATGATCCCCACCCTGTATGAAACCTTTCCTGGCATCGACTGGAATGAGCAGGGTGCGTATTTTTTCAGCCGGGTGGCTGCCCACGGCAAACGTCGAGCCGAGGAAATGCGGGAATCGGCCAATACCGTGGCCGAAAGCGGATTCACTCCCTTCATGACGGCTGCCATTGCCGACAAGCACGACTGGGTGGCACGCCAATCGGCCCAAGGGGTGTTTGACGGCATTGGTGAACAAGCCCCATGGCAGGACTACGCGGACTGCTTATTGAAACACTCGCGCCAATAAGCTTCATGGCCTGTGATCAGCTGGGGACTTGAGCGGCCGTGTTTGACGGGTTCAAAGTCTCCAGCGCGACCTTGGCCAGCAACTCGCTCATGGCCTGCTGGATCAGGGTGGTGGTGCGACCGGCCGAAATCGCCATCACCAATTGACTGAGCAACTGGGGGTTGCGGATCGAGCGTGCCATCAACATGTTTGGCTGGGCCGCCATGGACAGAGCGTAACGGGGCAGTATGGCGTGGCCTGCGCCATCAGCGACCAGATCCAGCACGGCGGCAATGCCATCAATTTCCAGGCTGATGCGCGGCTTGCAGCCCAGCGCGGCCATGCGGGACTCCACGGTCACGCGAATGGAATTGGGTCGGCTGGGAATGACCAGCGGCAGCTCTGCGATTTCCCTCAGGCTGATCGGCCCTTGGCTATTAGTCTGGCTTAGCAGACTGATCAGATAGAGTTCCTCCTCGATCAACGGTCTGGTCTCGATCTCGGGCGATGCGGGCGGGTTGTATAGCAGGGCGATATCCAGCCTCCCGGTCAGCAGCCATTCCTGCATGGAAATGGTCAGTCCCTCAGTGATCGAGAGTGAGGCCTTGGGCAGGCGATGGCGGAATTCACGCGTCAGTGGCACTGCCAGCATGCGCGCGATGCTGGGCGGCAGCCCGACCGCCACTCGGCCAGTCAGGGCGCCCCCCACCCGGCCCAGGTCTTCATGCGCGCGCGCAACCTGGTGCAGAATGCCGCGACCATGTTCCAGCAACAGCCGCCCCGCTTCGGTGGTGGTGACGCCACGCCCATTGCGCAACAAGAGCGTCTGTCGCAGTTCTACCTCCAGCGAGCGAACCTGGCGGCTGAGCGCAGGCTGGGCAATATTCAATACCCCCGAGGCACGGGTAAAACTGCCCAATTCGGCGACGCGAACAAAATATTCAAGCTGTTTGAGATCCATGCCAGATATTTGATAACAAGCTACAAATTATGCCGAAATGCGATAGCTGCTAGTCAGCTTTATCCCTTGGATAGCTGCCTGGTCCTTGCCAGAATCACGCTTTCACCTACTGTGCTGACCCCCTTAGCCCAATGACATGAAGACTGAACTCAGGTGCATCTCTTCAATGGCCACTCGCTTGCTGCTGCTGGACCTGCTGCAGAAATACCAGCAGGCCGGCGGCCCTGCAGTGCACCTCGAGGCGGTCGGCGGGGTTCTTGCTGCCAAGCGGGTGCAAGCTGGTGAGCCATTTGATGTGGTCATCCTGGACGCTGATGTCATCGGCAAGCTGATCGCTTCGGGTCAGGTGCTGCCCGGCAGCAAGGTCGACCTGGTGCAATCCGGCATTGCCGTTGCTGTGAAGGCCGGGGCCAGCCAGCCAGATATCGGCAGCGAGGAAAGCGTCAGGCAGGCGGTTCTGGCCGCGCGCAGCATCAGCTATTCGACCGGCCCCAGTGGCCTGGCCCTGGCCAGGCTGTTCGAACGCTGGGGCATTGCCGAGCAGATCAGGGGCCGCATTGTGACGCCGCCACCTGGCACGCCGGTGGGCTCGCTGGTGGCCAAGGGCGAGGCTGAGCTGGGCTTCCAGCAGCTGAGTGAGCTGTTGCCGCTGAAGGGAATCAGCATCCTCGGGCCCTTACCGGATGCGATCCAGGTGATCACCACTTTTTCTGCCGGCATCTGTGTCAGCTGCCAGCAGGTGGAACAAGCCAGGTCATTGCTGAGCTATCTGGCCTCTCCTGCCACTGCAGCCACCAAGCAGGGCCTGGGCATGACGCCTGCCTGAGCTAGCACCACTTTTTTGGAGAATCGGATGAAGCGACACCCAATGATCATTGACTGCCATGGCCATTTCACCACGGCGCCCAAAGCCCTGGAGAATTGGCGCAACCAGCAGATTGCCGGCATCAAGGCCCCGGCTGTCATGCCCAAGGTGGCTGACCTCAAGATCAGCGATGATGAACTGCGTGAGGCGATCGAAACCAATCAGCTGCGGCTGATGAAGGAGCGGGGATCAGACCTGACCATCTTCAGCCCGCGCGCCAGCTTCATGGCCCACCATATTGGCGATTTCAATGTGTCGTCGACCTGGGCCGCCATCTGCAATGAGCTGGTCTACCGGGTCTGCCAACTCTTTCCCGATCATTTTGTCGGTGCGGCCATGTTGCCCCAAAGCCCGGGGGTAGATCCTAAAACCTGCCTTACCGAGCTGGACAAGTGCGTCAAGCAGTATGGCCAGGTGGGCCTCAATCTGAACCCCGACCCCAGCGGCGGGCACTGGAACAGCCCGCCATTGACGGACCCCCACTGGTACCCGATTTACGAGAAGATGGTGGAATACGACATTCCGGCCATGATCCATGTGTCGACCAGCTGCAATGCCTGCTTTCACACCACTGGCGCGCACTACCTGAATGCCGACACCACTGCGGTGATGCAATTGATTCAGGGTGACCTGTTTCGCGATTTCCCCACCCTGAAATTCATTATTCCGCATGGCGGCGGTGCGGCACCCTACCACTGGGGGCGCTTCCGTGGACTGGCGCAGGAAATGAAGAAGCCCCTGCTGACCGAGCACCTGCTCAAGAACATCTATTTCGATACCTGCGTCTACCACCAGCCTGGCATTGACTTACTGACCAAGGTGATCCCGGTTGACAACATTCTGTTCGCCTCGGAGATGATTGGTGCGGTGCGTGGCATCGACCCGGAAACCGGGGCCTACTACGACGACACCAAGCGCTATATCCAGGCCACCGCCCATCTGAACGACGAACAACGCTTCAAGGTCTACGAAGGCAACGCCCGCCGGGTGTTTACCCGTCTGGATGCCGCGCTGAAACAGAAAGCCAAATAATTTTGCGGAACAGACCGCAGGCTGCGCAGCAGACCAGTTCTGTCCCCATAGTTCAAGAAAGGAAACACCATGAGCGTCAACGCACCCCTGGGCATCGTCAAGCGCAATATCGTACGCGCCGACGCCACTGCCACTGATGAACTGGCCAAATACGGCGTGGCCACGGTGCACGAAGCGCAGGGCCGCATCGGGCTGATGCAGTCTTATATGCGCCCGATCTACCCTGGCGCACAGATCTCCGGCACTGCAGTCACCGTTCTGCTGCATCCGGGTGACAACTGGATGCTGCATGTGGTGGCCGAGCAGATCAAGCCGGGCGACATTGTGGTGGCGGCTCTGTCTTCACCCAATACCGATGGCTTTTTTGGTGATTTGCTGGCCACTTCCTTCAAGTCCCGCGGTGCCCGCGGCCTGGTGATCGACGGCGGCTGTCGCGATATCAAGACGCTCAAGGAAATGGATTTCCCGGTCTGGAGCCGTGCCATCAGTGCCAAGGGCACGATCAAGGCCACGCTGGGCTCGGTCAATATTCCGGTGGTCTGTGCCGGCATGATTGTCCATCCGGGCGATGCCATCGTCGCTGACGATGACGGGGTGGTGGTGGTCAATGCCGCCGATGCGCGCAAGGTGGCCGATGCCGCGGCTGCACGTGAAGCCAATGAAGGTGACAAGCGGGCCAAGCTGGCCTCTGGTGTGCTGGGCCTGGATATGTACAAGTTTCGCGAGCCTCTGGAAAAGCTGGGCCTCAAGTACGTCGACTGACACAGCCTGACGATGGCCTGTTTATCAAGGAGTTGATCCATGAGCATCTTGAGCAGACGCTGGATGGTGGTTGGCCTGGCTGGCATCGTGTTGCTGGCCGGCTGTGCCACAGCCCCGCCAGCGGCTACCCCCCAGGAGCGTGCTGCCCTGGCGCCCACTGGCAAGCTGCGTGTGGGGGTCTATCTGGGCAGTCCCACCTCGCTGGTCATAGATGCCAAAACTGGCGAAAAAAACGGCGTGACTTACGCCCTGGGTCGTGAGCTGGCGCGTCAGCTGGGTGTGCCGTTCGAACCCAAGGAATTCAAGCGGGTCGCCGAAATCATCGAGGCTTTGCGCAGTGGAGAGATTGACTTCACTGTCACCAATGCCACGGCGTCGCGTGCCAAATTGGTCGATTTCACCGAGCCCCTGGTCGACCTGGAACTGGGTTACCTGGTGTATACCAACAGTCCGATCACCTCGGTGGCTGAAGTGGATCGCCCTGGCATGCAGATCGGTGTGTCTCAGGGCAGTACCTCCCAAGGCGTGCTCTCGGCGCGATTCAAGCAGGCCAAGGTGGTGCCTGCACCTACCCTCAAGGTGGCCTCAGAATGGCTGGCGCAAGGAAAAATTCAGGCCTTTGCCACCAACAAGGGCATTTTGTTCCAGATGTCCGACGATCTGCCAGGCTCGCGCGTGCTCGATGGGCGCTGGGGTGCAGAGCACCTGGCTATTGGCATGCCCAAAGGTCGTGAGGCAGGGCGTGCTTTGATGAGCCGTTTTGCCCAATCCGTGCGCGAGGACGGAACCCTGCGCGAGGCGGTTGCCAAGGCGGGCCTGCGCGGCACTGCCACCCCCGAAACACGCTGACTCTGGAGACTGAACCATGCGCATGACCATCTGGAACCTGAGCAAACAGTTTTTGATCGCGACCGCTGCGTTGCTGCCGCTGCTCGCTCAGTCGCAAAACTATCCGGCCAAGCCGGTCAAGGTGGTGGTGGGCTACGCTCCGGGCGGTGCAGTCGACACCATCGCCCGTACCGTGGGCCAGGCTATGGCCAGCAGCCTGGGCCAATCCTTTGTGGTGGAAAACAAGCCGGGCGCGGGCACCAATATCGCCGTCCGGCAGGTGATTGATGCCGCCCCTGATGGCTATACCCTG
>CAXRBE010000123.1:0-3489 GCA_964228805.1 Burkholderiaceae bacterium | reverse complement strand
CGCCAAATTTCTCTTCGATGGCTTTCACCAGGTCGTTGAGTTCCATGACCGTCATGCTGTCAAGCGCGGTCAGAAATGAATCTTTATCGAATGCCATTTTGATGTCCTTTAAATTCCAAAAGTTGGTTTGCTGGCCACGCCCTGATCAGGCGGCGGCCGTTTCGCCCTTTTTGGCCGCCAATGCGCCCAGCACTACAGCAGTGCGGGAAATCGGCGACTTGAGCAAGCCACAAAGCTGAGCCAGCAGCACTTCCTTGGAGGGAATGCTTGCCAACTGTTTCACGCCATGAACGTCCAGGGCTTTTCCGGCGAATGCACCGCCACGAATCACCAATTTGTCATTGGTTTTCGCGAAATCGGCCACCACTTTTGCGGCAGCCACGGCGTCGACGGAGAAACCATAGATCAGCGGTCCGGTCATCTGGTCGGCCACGACCTCGAACGCGGAACCGCTCACAGCGCGGCGGGCCAGGGTGTTTTTCAACACGCTCAGGCTTACGCCGCTGCTGCGGGCGGTGGCGCGCAGGCGGATCATGTCAGCGACCGTGATGCCGCGGTATTCCGCCATCACGAGCGTTTGAGCTTTAGCGGCGAGGTCGGTCACTTCGGTAATGACCGCTTCTTTCTCACTGCGATTCAGACTCAAGGTCTTCTCCTTTTCAATGTGCCCTCGGGTATGACCCAAAGGCACGCCTCTCATGCAGCGTCCAACTGTTGAGGAAACTTAATCCATCTGCAGCGGGATCGCCATCTGCGTTGGCTGTTTGTATTAAGCGCAGCCGTCCTGCGCGCCAACGGTCTTGGATGGCCTGCATTGGCTTTTAAACCTTTGCAGCCCACCACTGAGGCGCTCTTGGCAGGGCGCCCCAATCCTTTGCGATTAGGCCGAGATGGTCAGGGTGTCCACACGAACACCCACACCCATGGTCGACGAAACCGCCACTTTGCGTAAAAAGACTCCCTTGCTGGTAGCTGGTTTGGCCTTGTTCAGGGCCTCCACCAGAGCTGCCAGGTTGCCCTGCAGCTTGTCCGTGTCAAATGAACGAAGACCGATCGTGCTATGCACAATGCCGGCCTTGTCCACGCGGAATTGCACTTGGCCGGCCTTGGCATTTTTCACAGCGGTGGCCACATCCGGGGTCACCGTGCCCACCTTGGGGTTGGGCATCAGGCCCCGCGGACCCAGCACCTGACCCAAAGTGCCCACGACGCGCATGGCATCGGGCGCTGCGATCACCACATCAAACGGCATGTCGCCGGCCTTCACTCGGGCCGCCAGGTCATCCATGCCCACCACATCGGCACCTGCTGCCTTGGCTTCTTCAGCCTTGGCGCCCTGGGCGAACACAGCCACCCGCTTGGACTTGCCGGTGCCATGCGGAAGCACCACCGCGCCTCGCACCACCTGGTCGGACTTCTTGGCATCAATGCCCAACTGGACGGCCACGTCGATGGACTCGTCAAATTTGGCGGTCGCGCACTCTTTGACAATATTGAGCGCATCGGACAGTGGGTACAGCTTGTCGCTGTCAACCTTGCCTTGCAAGGCCTTTGCTTTTTTGCTGAGCTTGGCCATTTACACGCCCTCCACATTCACGCCCATGGATCGGGCAGAGCCGGCGATGGTGCGCACAGCGGCGTTCAGGTCGGCGGCCGTCATGTCTTTCATCTTGGTCTTGGCAATCTCCTCAAGCTGGGCGCGGGTGATCTTGCCCACCTTGTCGGTGTGCGGCTTGCTCGAGCCCTTGTCCAGCTTGATGGCCTTCTTGATCAGGGTAGTCGCCGGCGGCGTCTTGATGATGAAGGTGAAGCTCTTGTCTGCGAAGGCGGTGATCACCACCGGCAGCGGCAGGCCCGGCTCAACGCCTTGGGTCTGGGCGTTGAACGCCTTGCAGAACTCCATGATGTTCAAACCGCGCTGGCCCAGAGCGGGGCCAATCGGCGGCGATGGATTGGCTTTACCAGCTGGCACTTGCAGCTTGATAAAACCGACGATTTTCTTCGCCATGCTTCTCTCCTTGCGGGTCCTAACGCCTTGGCATCTCGCCGCAGCTCCCCGGGGTTAGCGACTCATACATTCCTTGTGTCTGCGCCGAGTCGTAAAGCGCAAACCTGAAAATACAAACCCGTTATGCAACGGGTTGATCAGTTCGGAGCAGCCCTCAAGTTTTTTCGACCTGGGAAAACTCCAGTTCCACCGGCGTGGAGCGGCCAAAAATGGTAACCGCCACACGCATTTTGCTTTTCTCGTAATTGACCTCTTCCACCGAGCCGTTGAAGTCGGTGAAGGGGCCATCCTTGACGCGCACGAGCTCGCCCACCACAAATTCCACCTTGTGACGCGGCTTGTCAGAGCCTTCGCGCATCTGGTTGACAATTTTCATGACCTCCTCTTCGGAGATCGGTGCCGGCCGGTTTTTGGCCCCGCCGACAAAACCGGTCACCTTGTTGGTGTGCTTGACCAGGTGCCAAGTGTCGTCGTCCATGATCATTTCGACCAGCACATAACCGGGGAAGAACTTGCGCTCGGTGGTGCGCTTCTGGCCGTTCTTGATCTCAACCACCTCTTCCATAGGCACCAGGATGCGACCAAACTTGTCCTGCATGCCGGCACGGTTGATGCGCTCGATGATGTTGCGCTCGACCGCCTTTTCCATGCCCGAATAGGCATGGACCACATACCAGCGCATGTCCGGGTGCTTGGCCTGCGCTGGCAACTCAGCGGAGCTGTCCACTACGTCAGTCATCATTTTTTCCACCCCAGAATCAAGTCGTAAAACACCCACTCCAGCGTCTTGTCGGTGAGCCAGAGAAACAGGGCCATGATCACAACAAAGCCAAATACATAGGCCGTCATCTGGATGGCTTCGCTACGCGCTGGCCAAACCACCTTGCCGACCTCGCGCCATGCATCGCGTGCAAACGCCACCAGCTGCCGGCCGGCCTCGGCCGTGGAAAACACGACCACCGCGGCAACCACGCCCCCGAGCAGGGCCGCCCATTGCACCAGCGCACCCTGCTTGGCCAGCATGTAGTAAGCCGCAAGCCCCGCCAGCAGCAGCACAACTGCGACTGCCAGTTTGGCTTTGTCAGCTCCGCTGCCGACTGTTTCCACTTGTTGAGACGTTGCCATTTCTTTCCAGTTTTGCGTTTGCCTTGTAAACGCCTCGCCGATATTCATACGCTTGGCCAGCCCACCTTCTCGATCGAGGTGGCAGGGGCAGAGGGAATCGAACCCCCAACCTTCGGTTTTGGAGACCGACGCTCTGCCAGTTGAGCTATACCCCTATTCCATTTCCACGGGGCGATCCGGCCGGGTTAGGCCATCTCCGCACCCAAACTATTTATTCGATGATCTTGGCCACCACGCCGGCGCCCACGGTGCGGCCACCCTCGCGGATGGCAAAGCGCAGGCCTTCCTCCATGGCAATGGGAGCGATCAGCTTGACGGTGATGCTCACATTGTCCCCAGGCATCACCATCTCCTTG
>CAXRBE010000122.1:0-5250 GCA_964228805.1 Burkholderiaceae bacterium | reverse complement strand
CCCCTGATGCCAGGCGTAGAGGTTGACTCCCCAGTACAGGCCGTCGCGCTGGAGAAAGTCATTGAAGAATTCGGTTTTGCGAAGGTGCTCATGGGCGAGCACATCGGTGGCGCGTACCGCCACATGGTAGCGCTGCATCTGAGGCGTGATCGGATCGTGGAACTGGTAATAGCGCTCATAGGCATTCAGGTTCTCCGCATCCATGTTGATCTGGATGGCTTTGGAAAAACGCTGGCTGTCCATCTGCCAGACAAAGCTGGCATAGAACTGCGCGTTGAGCAGTTGCATGACCAGGTCACCCATCAGCTCGCGGATGTCCTGCTCCTCATGCGGCTCCGCCAGTGTCTGCATGATCTGGCCGAGCAAACGTGTTTGTTTGGCGCTCAGGTACATGATGTTGGGGCTCAAAGGAGGTCACAGTCATTACAGTGTGCGAGCTTGTGCATGACAATCGGGTTAATCCCATCCCTCAAAATGAGGATGCCCGGACAAAACCATTGCGTCAGCCCTGCATGGTCGGGTTTGCAAGCCGCCAGACCGATGGAGTTTCAGAGTTTTCGGCCCAGGCGCTTTTCGACCTGGGCTCTTTCCCAGGCTGAGCCGCAAGGTGACAGTCGCCCGCCAGCCGTCAGGTCGCCCGAGTGACGCCGATAAAATCTGGCTTTCCCAGCCTCTGCGCCCACCGCGGTCTGCCCCATGTCCCATCCCTTGTCCGAGCGCCTGGCGGTGCTGTCACAGTACATGCTTCCCAAACAGGGACTGACCCTTCTGGCCGGTCGGTTGGCCGGTTGGCCGGGTGGGCGCTGGACGACCGCTGCCATCCGCCGCTTTGTGGCCCGCTACGGGGTCCACATGGACGAAGCGGCTCAGCCGGACATTGCCAGCTACCGGTCGTTCAACGAGTTTTTCACCCGCCCCCTCAAAAGCGGGGCGCGGCCCGTGGCGGATGCAGCTTTCACCAGCCCGGTAGATGGGGCCATCAGCCAGTGCGGACCCATCGAGGGCGATGACATCTTTCAGGCCAAGGGGCACCGCTACACCACGCAGGCACTGGTGGGAGGTGACGCCGCACTGGCCGCACAGTTCGCTGGCGGCACCTTTGCCACCCTGTATCTGAGCCCGCGCGATTACCACCGTATCCACATGCCCTGCGACGGGCGGCTGCAGCGCATGGTCCATGTGCCGGGCGATCTGTTTTCGGTCAATCCCGTCACGGCACGCGGCGTACCGGGTCTGTTTGCGCGCAACGAGCGTGTGGTGTGCCTGTTCGAAGGGGCGCACGGTCCGTTTGTGATGGTGCTGGTGGGCGCCACCATTGTCGGCAGCATGGCCACCGTCTGGCATGGCGTGGTCAACCCGCCACGACCGGGCCGTCTGCGCGAGTGGCGCTACGAACGCGAAACCGTCGCCCTGTCCCAAGGCCAGGAGATGGGGCGCTTTTTGCTGGGTTCGACGGTCGTGCTGCTGTTTCCCGAAGGGGTGGTGCGCCTGCAGGCCGACTGGACACCGGGTCGTCCGGTCCGCATGGGCGAAGCCATGGGCGCGCTGGAACCCGGGCGCTGATCCTCAGCGGCGCCGGCACCACCGCAGCAGCCGGGCTTCAAATTTCGATCTTGGAGCCGAGTTCAACCACTGCGTTGGTCGGCAAATGCAGGAACTCGGCTGCGGCGCTGGCGTTGTGGTGCATCTGCGCAAACAGCTTTTCCCGCCAGGGGGCCATGCCGCCGCCGATGGTGGGAATGACAATGTCCCGCGAGAGGAAGTAGCTGGTGCTCATTGGCTCCAGGGGTTGGGCCAGACCCTTGAGTGCACCAAGCGCCGCCGGAACGTTGGGGTTTTGCATGAACCCGTAATTGACCACCACCTGCCAGCAATCGCCACCTAGCGGTGTGACCTCCAAGGTTTGCGATGCGGCGATGCGCGGCACCTCGTGGCTGCGCACAGTCACAAACAGGTTTTGCGCATGCAGGATCTTGTTGTGCTTGAGGTTGTGCAGCAGGGCATTGGGCACGGTGCCGGGCTCGGCGCTCAGGAAAACCGCCGTGCCCTCGACGCGGGCGGGTGGTGCGATGAACACCGCTTCGAGGAAGGCTGGCAATTGCAGGGCATAAGCCCGCAATGACGCGTTGAGTAGGCGACGGCCATCGTGCCAGGCCAGCATCAGGGTGAAGATGATGGCGCCGATCAGCAGTGGAAACCAGCCCCCTTCGAACAGCTTGAGCAGGTTGGACGCCCAGAACGCCAGATCAACCACAAAGAAAAAGCCCGTGGCACCGATACACAGCGCCAGCGGCAGTTTCCAGGCGTAGCGGATGACAAAAAAGGTCAGCACGGTGGTGATCAGCATGTCGGTGCATACCGCAATGCCGTACGCAGCCGCCAGATTGCTGGAGGACTTGAACATGCCCACGGCCAGCACGATGGCGGCAAACAAGCCCCAGTTCACGAAAGGCATGTAGATTTGTCCGGTATCGGTTTCGCTGGTATGCAACACTTGCAGGCGGGGCAGGAAACCCAGCTGGATGACCTGCTTGGTGACGCTGAATGCGCCCGAAATCAGGGCCTGCGAGGCAATCACCGTGGCCATCGTGGCCAGTCCCACCAGGGGCAGCAGCGCCCAGTCCGGCGCCATCATGTAGAAGGGGTTCTTGACAGCTTCCGGGTTGTCCAGCAACAGAGCCCCCTGGCCGAAATAGTTGAGCGTCAGAGCAGGCATCACCACCGAGAACCAGGCCAGCCGGATCGGTTGCTTGCCGAAGTGACCCATGTCGGCATACAGGGCCTCGCCACCGGTCACGCACAGCACCACCGCGCCCAGGATGATGAAGGTGGTGCCCGGCTGGCTCCACATGAACCTCAGCGCATGGTGTGGACTGATCGCCCACAGGATCTGCGGATGGTGGACGATGTGCGAGACTCCCAGCAAGGCAATGGCCACGAACCAGACCAGCGTGATCGGGCCAAAGAACTTGCCTATGCCGGCAGTGCCACGCTTTTGCACCCAGAACAGCATGAACAGTATCAGCAAGGTCAAGGGAATCACGGCCTTTTTGAAGGCCGGTGACACCACTTCCAGACCTTCCACCGCAGACAGCACCGAGATGGCCGGGGTGATGACCCCGTCCCCATAAAACAGGCAGGTGCCAAAAATACCCACCATCAGCAGCACCTTGCGCAGCTGCGGCTTGTCCCGCACAGATTGCGAGGCCAGCGCGAGCATGGCCACCAATCCGCCCTCACCGTGGTTGTCGGCACGCAGGACCAACAGCACATACTTGACCGAGACGATGGTGGTCAGGGTCCAGAAGAAGATCGACAAAATGCCGTAGACGTTGTCCGGCGTGAAGGCCACATGGCCCGAGCCGAACACTTCTTTCATGGCATACAGCACGCTGGTGCCGATATCGCCGTAGACCACGCCGATGGCCCCCAGGGTCAAGGCGGCGAGTGAGGATCGAGAAGCAGACACAAAAAACGGCCCGATCAGTTCGGGCAACTGAACCAACAGAACCGGATTGTGCGCCCGCCAACGGGGCGGTGTCATGGCGACTGCAAAATTTTGTTGCGGTGCAGCAACTCTGGCGCAGACGGGATCAGTCGTAAACCTCGGCGTCCGGATCGGTGGCCTCGAGCTCGTAGCTGGCTGCCAGCATGGCCAAGCGCCCGATCACCCCGTACATGTAAAAGCGGTTGGGAGCACTTGCACCCGGTTTGGCTCCAGGTTGAGGTAAGTGCGCACTCTCTTCGAATGCCAGAGGCACAAAGCTGGAGCCGGGCGCGTTGAGGTTCTCGTCCACGCCCCGCTCGGCGTGCACCCGGTAAAAGCCCCCCACGACATAACGGTCCATCATGTAGACCACCGGCTCGGCCACGGCGGCCTGGATGCGTTCATGGGTGATGACGCCTTCCTGGATGATCACGTCACTGACTTCCTGACCGTCCTTGATGACACTCATCTTGTTACGGGTTTTGCGGTTGATCTGGTCCAGATCGGCCACATCGCGCACGGTCATGATGCCCATGCCGTAGGTACCGTTGTCGGCCTTGACCACCACAAAAGGCTTTTCGTTGATCCCGTACTCCTTGTATTTGCGGCGGATCCGGGTCAGCAGCGCATCCACGTTGCCGCGCAGGCAATCCAGTCCGGTGCCCTCGGCGAAATTGACCTCGCCACACTGGTTGAACATCGGGTTGATCAACCAGGGGTCGATGCCCAGCAGCTTGCCAAAACGCTTGGCCACCTCCTCGTAGCTCTGGAAGTGACGGCTTTTGCGCCGCACACTCCAGCCAGCGTGCAAGGGCGGCAGAAGAAACTGCTCATGCAGGTCTTCCAGAATGCCTGGCGCTCCGGCCGAAAGGTCGTTGTTGAGCAAGATGGTGCAGGGGTCGAAGTCCTTGAGCCCCAGCCGGCGACGGTTGCGCACCACCGGCTCGAGCACGATGGTTTCGCCGTCGGGCAAGGCTATCGGCGTGGACTCACGGATTTCGGGATGGATCGAGCCGATGCGCACGTTGAGCCCGGCCATGCCGAAGATGCGCTGCAGCTGCAGCACATTGGAGAGGTAAAAGGTGTTGCGGGTGTGGTTCTCGGGGATGATCAGCAGGTTCTTGGCTTCAGGACAGATTTTCTCGATCGCCGCCTGCGCCGCCTGCACCGCCAGGGGCAGCATCGCGGTGGTCAGGTTGTTCCAGCCACCGGGAAACAGGTTGGTGTCGACCGGCGCCAACTTGAATCCGGCATTGCGGATATCCACCGAGGTATAGAACGGCGGGGTATGTTCCATCCATTCCAGCCTGAACCAGCGTTCGATGGCCGGCATCGAGTCCAGGATGCGCTGCTCCAGTTCGTTGATGGGGCCGGTCAGCGCGGTGACGAGGTGGGGAACCATGGAAAGATGCCTTTGTTTTGCAAGGTATTCAACCTGACTATATGAGGACCAGCTGCGGGTTCACAAGTACGCGCAGGACACACCCGCACAGCCTGCGGGTGCGGCGGATCACTGGCGCACTTCGCCCTCGCCCAGCACCACATACTTGAGGCACGTGAGACCATCAATACCCACCGGGCCGCGGGCGTGGAATTTGTCGGTTGAAATGCCGATCTCGGCGCCCAGTCCGTATTCAAAGCCGTCCGCAAAGCGGGTGCTGGTATTGACCATCACGCTGGCCGAGTCGACCTCACGCAAAAAACGCTGGGCATGCCTGTGGTCGCTCGTGAGGATGGCGTCGGTGTGGTGGCTGCCGTAGTGA
>CAXRBE010000121.1:0-69894 GCA_964228805.1 Burkholderiaceae bacterium | reverse complement strand
ATGATGGCGGCGGCCTGGGCGGTGTAGTTGAGAAAAAACCCAGGCATGTCGAAGTGGTTGATCGGCTCGATCAGCAGCTTGATGCCGGCATCTTTCAATTTGCCTGCGGCATAGCGCAGGTTGCTCACCAGGGTGGCGTGCGCCTGCTCACGGCTCAGGCCCGGGGTGGGCTTGCCCGCGAGGCAATTGACGGTGGGGCACTGCAGCGCGGTGGCGTAGGCAATGGCCTGGTCCACCCCGTCTTTGAACTCTTGCACCCGGTCGGGCAGGCAGGCCACGCCGCGCTCGCCGCCATCCCAGTTGCCAGGCGGCATGTTGTGCAGCACCTGCTTTAGGCCGTTGTCTTTCAGCGCCTTCACCAGGTCATTTTTGTCGTAGGCGTAGGGAAACAGATATTCCACTGCGTCAAAGCCGGCGGCTTTGGCGGCGGCAAAGCGCTCCATGAACGGCAGCTCATTGAACAGCATCGACAGGTTGGCGTTAAATTTTGGCATTTGTGTTTTCTCCAACAAGCAAAAGGGCCTGACGAGGCAGGCCCTGGTTTGGCACGGCCCACACACGGAGGGCTGATGGCCGGGTCAGGCGATGGCCGCTGCGGCAGGCTGGCGGTCTTCGATTTCCTCAAACTCGATGACGTTGTCGATCTCGGTGCCCATAGCGATGTTGGTCACACGCTCCAGGATCACCTCAATCACCACCGGCACACTGAATTGTGCCATCAGCTGCTCGGCCTGCTCGATGGCGGGGGCCAGCTCGTCGGGCTTGTACACCCGGATGGCCTTGCAGCCCAGCCCCTCCACCACCTTCACATGATCCACGCCGTAGCCACGGGCCACCTCACCCTCGTGGGTGTTGATGTTGTCAAAAGCCAGCTGCACGCAGTAGTCCATGTCAAAGCCGCGCTGCGCCTGGCGGATCAGGCCCAGGTAGCTGTTGTTCACCACCATGTGGATGTAGGGCAGCTTGAACTGCGCGCCCACGGCCAGTTCCTCGATCATGAACTGGAAGTCGTAGTCGCCCGACAGCGCCACAATCTTGCGGCTGGGGTCGGCCGCACGCACGCCCAGGGCGGCGGGCACCGTCCAGCCCAGCGGGCCGGCCTGGCCGCAGTTGATCCAGTGGCGCGGCTTGTACACCTGCAGCATCTGGGCGCCAGCAATTTGCGACAGGCCGATGGTGGTGACATAGGTGACATCCTTGCCAAAGGCCTCGACCATGCCCTGGTAAACGCGCTGCGGCTTCATTGGCACATTGTCAAAGTCGGTCTTGCGGTGCATGGTCTGCTTGCGCTGCAGGCACTCGGCCGCCCAGGCTGCTCGCTCGGGCAGTTGGCCGGCGGCCTTCATTTCCCTGGCCACCTGCACAAACAGCTCGAGTGCGGCTTTGGCGTCGGAGACGATGCCGTAGTCGGGGGCAAAGACACGCCCGATCTGGGTGGGCTCGATGTCCACATGCACAAACTTGCGGCCCTTGGTGTACACCTCCACCGAACCGGTGTGGCGATTGGCCCAGCGATTGCCGATGCCCAGCACAAAGTCAGAGGCCAGCATGGTGGCGTTCCCGTAGCGGTGGCTGGTCTGCAGGCCGCACATGCCCGCCATGAGCGGGTGATCGTCGGCTATGGCGCCCCAACCCATCAGGGTGGGAATGACCGGCACGCCCATGATTTCAGCAAACTGCACCAGCAGCTCGGAGGCGTCGGCGTTGATGATGCCGCCGCCAGCCACGATCAGCGGGCGCTCGGAGGCGTTGAGCATGGCAATCGCCTTCTCGATCTGGGCGCGGGTGGCTGCGGGCTTGTACACCGGCAGGGGGGAGTAGGTGTCGGGGTCGAATTCAATTTCGGCCACCTGCACATCAAAGGGCAGGTCAATCAATACCGGGCCCGGGCGGCCCGAGCGCATCAGGTGAAAGGCCTGCTGAAAGGCACGCGGCACTTGCGCCGGCTCGCGCACAGTGACCGACCATTTAGTCACTGGCTTGGCAATTGACTCAATGTCCACCGCCTGGAAATCCTCCTTGTACAGACGAGCACGCGGTGCTTGACCGGTGATGCACAGGATGGGAATGGAATCGGCCTGGGCCGAGTACAGCCCGGTGATCATGTCGGTGCCGGCCGGGCCCGAGGTACCAATGCACACCCCGATGTTGCCGGGGTTGGCGCGGGTGTAGCCCTCGGCCATGTGCGAGGCGCCTTCCACATGGCGCGCCAGGATGTGGCCAACGCTGCCCTGCTTGCGCAGTGCCGAATAGAGGGGGTTGATGGCGGCCCCGGGCACGCCGAAGGTTTGGGTCACGCCTTCTTTTTCCATCACCCAGACAGCAGCATCAATCGCTCGCATTTTGGCCATGGCACAGTCTCCTTGTGTGTGGTTAATCGATGTCGGACTGTAAAAAAGCTGGACCACTTGCGGAAGACGGCAAGAGTCCATAACATCTATTCCAAATTGGAATGAATCAGGACAGCCTATGGACCGACTGTTAGCCATGAATGTGTTTGCCCGGGTGGTGGAAACCGGCAGCTTTTCCAAGGCGGCGCGCGAGTTTTCGGTGACTCAGCCCACCGTCACCAAAATGGTGGCCGCAGTGGAGGAACGCCTCAAGGTGCGCCTGCTCAACCGCAACACCCGCGGCGTCAGCCTCACCGAATCGGGGGCGCTCTATTACGAGAAGTGCAAAACCATTGTGCGCGAGACCGAGGAAGCAGAGAACATCGTGCAGCTGCGCCAGACCCAGGCCCACGGGCTGCTGCGCATCAGCACCTCGGTGGCCTTTGGCCGGCGGGTGATCACCCCGCTGGCGCTGGACTTTATGCGCGCACACCCGCAGGTGAAGCTGGACCTGAGCTTTGAAGACCGCTACACCGACCTGGTGGCCAATGGGCTGGACCTGGCCATCCGCATGGGCAAGTTGGCTGATTCGGCGCTGGGTGCTCGCTTTTTGAGCACCAACCCCTGGGTCATGGTGGCCTCGCCCAAATACCTGCGCCGCCAGGGCACACCGCGCCAGGCGAGCGACCTGTCTGGCCATGACGCACTGATTTACAGCAGCGTGCTGGGCGACGATGTCTGGCGACTGAGCACGCCCAAGGGTGAGGTGGTGACGGTGCCGGTGGCCGGCCCCTTGCGCTCCAACAATCTGTCGGCGGTGCTGGCGGCCACCCGCAACGGCTTTGGCATTGCCGCCATGCCGCGCTATGTGGCCAGCGAATCGCTGCGTTCAGGGCATATCGTGGAGGTGCTCAAAAGCCATGCACTGCCCGAGCAAGAGATCAACGCAGTGTTTCCCTCGCCCAAGCTGGTGCCGGGCAAGGTGCTGGCATTTATTGCCTACTTGCAAAGCCGGTTGACCGATCGTTGGTGGGACGACCTGCCCAAGGCCTGATACCGCTCAGGCCGAGGCCTGGCCTTCGGTGAGGGTGTCGAGCTGGAAGCGGCCGCTCTTGTGCCAGAGCCAGGTGTCGGTGTAGTTGACTCGGCCCATGCGCAGTGGCGCCGGAAACGGGGCGGCAGCGCGCACAGTGCGCTCGATTTCGGCCATCACCTCAGGTGCATGGCGCGGGGCGCGCATCCAGTCCAGTTGAGTCACATTGCCACGCCGGTCCAAATGCACCTGCAACACACCCACCGCATAGAGCATGGCTGGCAGCTTGCCCGAGTAGATGCGGTCGCTGTTGAGGGCATAGAGGTGGCTGGCCGCATCGCGGCGGTAATCGCGCGCATTGAGGGCGATCGAGACCTTGGCCGGCTCTGGCTCCACCGGCTGAGGCGGCGGCAACACCACCACGGGCGGGGCGGGCGCCGGCGCCGGCGGCGGCGGCGAAGGAGCCTTGGAGACCGTGACAGTGGGCTTGGGCGGCGACGAGCAGGCAGCCAACCAAGCGGCCACAGCGCTCACCGAACTGAGCAACATCAACCTGCGCAACAGACGATCAGATGACATGGCAGCGTTTCCCTTTTTAGGTACTGCGCCACTGTGCCACAAGTCGCAGAAATTGCAAGGTCTATGACCGCCCGATCACCGTCTAGCCTTACCAGTTGCCGTAGAGGCCAGCAGCCCGAGTCGACGATTTTTCGAAATGGCGCGCCATGAAATCGACGAAGGCCCGCACCCGGGCCGACATCTGGTGCCGCTGCGCATAGACCATGTGGATGTCGGCCGCTGGGGTTTGCCAATTTTCCAGTACCTGGCGCAAACGTCCGCTGCGCAGGTACTTGGCCACATCCCACTCGGCACGCATCACAATGCCGTGGCCATCCAGCGCCCAGTTGACCGCGATTTCGCCATCGGTGGTGCTGAGGTTGCCGCGCACCTTGATGGTTTCGCGCTGGCGGCCCGAGCTCAGCCTCCAAATGCCGTAGCCGTCATCCCCCTGTCGGATGCCAATGCAGTTGTGCTGCATCAGATCACGTGGCAGGCGTGGCAGGCCGTGGCGCTCCAGGTAGGCCGGGGCTGCGCATAGCAAACGTCGGTTGGGCGCAATTTGCCGGGCAATCACCCGTGCATCTGGTGGCTCACCAAAGTGAACACAAACATCAAAGGCGTCTTCGCTCAAGGGTGGAGGGTTCACAGTGAGCTGAAGCTCCACTGACACTTGT
Organism: Burkholderiaceae bacterium; assembly: GCA_964228805.1. Taxonomy (GTDB): domain Bacteria; phylum Pseudomonadota; class Gammaproteobacteria; order Burkholderiales; family Burkholderiaceae_C; genus Hylemonella. The sequence goes on along the minus strand of CAXRBE010000121.1, from coordinate 65,296 downwards.
GGGTGCTGCTTGACGAAACGGGAAATCAACGGTGCGATATGGCTGCGGCCAAAACCCTGGGTGGCATTGACGCGCAGCAGTCCTTGGGGCGCAGCCACCGCGTCACTGACCAATCGCTCCATGTCTTCAATATCAGCTAGGATGCGCCGCGCATGCTGCAAATAGGTCTCGCCTTCCTGCGTCAGGCTGACCCGGCGGGTGGTTCGGCTGAGCAACTGCACGCCCAGGCGGGCTTCCATCTGGGTCAATCGCTTGCTCACAGCCGGGGTCGATACCCCCATCGCACGCGCCGCCTGTGAGAGATTGGCAGAGCGGGCCAACAGACTGAAAAACGCCATTTCGGTCGAGGCGCCGGTGATTGCTTTCATTGTTAACTCCAGGTAAACAATGTTCAAACTTTAACCTCATTCATAACCCACCAGCGTTGACTACAGTTGCAGCCTGCACTGCTAGCACCAGCACTGAGTTCGCGACTGCACCCCGACACCACCCAGGAGAAATTTCATGAAGACATACAAGATTGCCTGCATCCCCGGCGACGGCATTGGCAAGGAAGTGATTCCCGCCGGCCAGACCGTGCTGGATGTGCTGGCCAAAAAAATGGGCAGCTTCCGCTTTGAGTTCAGCTCGTTTGACTGGGGCGGCGACTACTACCGCCAACATGGTGTGATGATGCCGGCCGATGGCCTGGAAGACTTGCGCGACAAGGACGCCATGCTGTTTGGCTCGGCGGGCGACCCGCATATTCCCGACCACATCACCTTGTGGGGCCTGCGCCTGAAAATTTGCCAGGGCTTTGACCAATACGCCAATGTGCGCCCTACCCGCATCCTGCCCGGCATCGATGCGCCGCTCAAGCGATGCAGAGTTGAAGACCTCAACTGGGTGATCGTGCGCGAAAACTCCGAGGGTGAGTACGCCGGTGTGGGCGGCCGGGTGCACCAGGGACACCCGACCGAGGTGGCCACCGATGTGGCCATGCACACCCGAGCCGGGGTGGAGCGCATCATGCGTTTTGCCTTCGGGCTGGCGCGCTCACGCCCGCGCAAGCAGCTGACCGTGGTGACCAAGTCCAACGCCCAGCGCCATGGCATGGTGATGTGGGACGAGATTGCGGTACAGATCAGCAAGGAGTTTCCCGATGTGAAGTGGGACAAGGAGCTGGTGGATGCCATGACCGCACGCATGGTCAACCGGCCGGCCTCGATTGACACGGTAGTGGCCACCAACTTACATGCCGATGTGCTGAGCGACCTGGCGGCCGCCCTGGCCGGCAGCCTGGGCATCGCTCCCACCGGCAATATCGATCCCGAGCGGCGCTACCCCTCGATGTTCGAGCCCATCCACGGCTCGGCGTTTGACATCATGGGCAAAGGTCTGGCCAACCCGATTGGCACCTTCTGGTCCTGCGTGATGATGCTGGAGCACCTGGGTGAGCAGGCGGCAGCCGATAAGCTGATGGCGGTGATTGAGTCGGTGACGGCCGACCCCAAACTGCACACTGGCGACCTCGGCGGCCAAGCCACCACCGTGCTGGTAACCGATGCGGTCTGCCAGCGCATCCATGGCTCATGAGCCTGCTGTAAACTGAACATTGCGACAAATGCTTTCAAACCAGCTTGGAGACACTATGAAAAAACTGATTGCCACAATAAGTTTGAGCCTGCTGGCGCCACTGGCGCTGGCGCAAGCCTGCCCTGACAAAAACATGCTTTATTGGCAGGCCTTCCCGCCTGGGGGCGAGTCGGACCTGTCGGCGCGTCACCAGCAGGTGGTGTTGAAAAAGAAATGCCCGGGCATCGACACCATCATCCAGTACAAGGCCGGCGCAGGTGGCGCGCTGATGTGGACACAGATGAACCAGCTGCCAGGCGACGGCCTGAATGTGGTTGGCGTCAACCTGCCGCACATCGTGTTCCAGCCGATTGAAGGGCAAGTGCAATACAAGACGCAGGACATCACCCCGGTGTTCTGGTTCCACTACACGCCCGACACCCTGGTGGTGCCCGAGTCCAGTGGCATCAAGACTTTTGCTGACTTCGTCAAGGCGGCTCAGGCCAAACCGGGCGCACTCAATCTGGGCGGCTCGGGCCTGAACTCGGCCAACCACGCGGCGCACGAGCGCATGAATGCGGCCTTCAAGGTGAAAACCAATTACATCCCCTACAAGGGCACGGGTGACATGTCCACTGCGGTGCTGGGCGCTCAGGTGGATGGTGCCATGACCTACACCGTGTTTGCCATTGCCAACAAGGGCCGGGTACGAGCGCTGGCGGTGGCGATGGAAAACCGCCATCCGCTGCTGCCAGATGTACCCACCTTCAAGGAACTGGGCGTGAACTGGGTCGATGGCGCCTACCGCGGCATTGGGGTACCCAAGTCCACCCCGCCGGAAGCACGCAAGCGCATTTCCGACATGTGGGCCGCACTGAATAACGATCCCGAAATGAAGGCCCTGGCGGCTAAGGCAGGCTTTGAGCTGATCAATGTGGGTGTGGACCAGATGGACGCCTTCATGAAGGACAAAACCGCCCTTTACACTGAAGGTGCCAAGCAGCTGGGCCTAGGCAAGAAATAAGTACTCCCCCATGGCAACAACGGGCCGACTTGTCGGCCCGTTTTTTTATGCCTCGCCGCTGGCATCACAATAAGGGTTGGAGATATCGAATGACTAGCCCCCAGACACCCGACCCGCGCAGCCAGCCGCGCCAGTTTCTCGAACACCTCTACCAGGCCGCGGTGCGCCGCGCCCTGCCCAGGCACAACACCGCTGCCTTCCTGCCGCCGCCGCCCAAGGGCCGCACGGTGGTGATTGGTGCGGGCAAGGCCGGCGGTGCCATGGCCCAGGCGGTGGACGCGCTGTGGCCGAGCGAAGCGCCACTGCAGGGACTGGTGATCACCCGCTATCAGCACACCCCGCCCCAGCCTGCTGGCACATCCGCGCGCATCGAGATTGTGGAAGCGGCACACCCGGTGCCCGACCAGGCGGGTCTCCAAGCAACCCAGCGCATCCTGACCATGGTGCAAGGCCTGAGCGCTGACGACCTGGTGCTGTGCCTGATTTCCGGCGGCGGCTCGGCCCTGCTGACGCTGCCCACTGATGGCCTGAGCCTGGAAGCAAAACAGCGCATCAACAAAGACCTGCTGCTCAGCGGCGCCAATATCGGCGAGATGAACTGTGTGCGCAAACACCTCTCGCGCATCAAGGGCGGCCGACTGGCCGCAGCCTGCGCACCAGCACAGGTGCTGACGCTGACGATCAGCGATGTGCCGGGCGATGACCCCTCGGTGATTGCCAGCGGCCCCACCGTGCCAGATGCCACCACCTGCGCCGATGCGCTGGACATTTTGCGCCGCTACCGCATCAACATCCCTGCCCCGCCGCAAAAAGCGCTGGAGCAGGGCACGCTGGAAACCCCCAAGCCGGGCGACCCGTCTTTCAGTGGCCATCAGGTGCACATGATTGCCACCCCACAACAATCACTCGAGGCGGCCGCCGATGCGGCGCGCGCTGCCGGGCTGAACGCCTACATTCTGAGTGACGAGATGGAAGGCGAGTCGCGTGAGGTGGGCAAGGTGCAGGCGGCGCTGGCGCGCGCGGTGGCCCGGCGCAGCGAGCCGTTTGCCAAGCCCTGCGTGATCTTGAGCGGCGGCGAGACCACGGTCACTGCCCGCCCCCTGCCTGCCGGGATGACGCGTGGCAAGGGCGGTCGCGCAGGCGAGTTTTGCCTGGGGCTGGCCCAGGCCCTGCAAGGCCAGGGCGGCGTGTGGGCGCTGGCCGCCGACACCGATGGCATTGATGGCATGGAGAGCAATGCCGGCGCCTGGGTCGAGCCCGCGACCCTGGCGCGGGCACAGGCGCTGAGCATGAAGATCGACCAATACCTTGAGCGCAACGATGCCTTTGGCTTCTTTCAGCCTTTGGGAGATCTGGTGGTCACTGGCCCAACATTCACCAATGTGAACGACTTTCGGGCCCTGCTGATTCTCTAGCAGCCGCCATTTCGGGCCAGATGTTTGATTTGCCTCAAGGCAGGCGACTTGGCTCGGTAGCAAAGTGCCGCTTATGCGTGCGGCGGCTTTCGCTTCTCCCGTGACTGAGCAACGCATGGTGCCGGCTGGCACCGTGCTATTGCGGCGTGGCCACTCCTCGATTTCGGTGATCTATATCGAGTCGGGGCGGGTGGCGCTTGGGGTGCTCAACAAAAATTCGCTCGCGCATCAACTGGGCATGGTGGAAGGCCCCGCCTGGCTCGAAGCCAGCAGCGCGGTGCTTGAGTTGAGCAATGTGGTCGATGCGGTGGCCGAGAGCGAGGTGGTGTTGCGCCACCTGCCGATGGGCCGCTTTCGCCAGACCATCGCAGCTGTGCCACCTGATGCCTACAGTGTGCTGCACGATGTGGCTCGGGCGCACCGTCAGCAAACCGAACTGGCTGTTAGCCGCCTGGCTCTGGATGCCGAGGCGCGTTGTGCCGAGTGGCTGCTGCGCCATGCCGAGCGCGGCGAGGCCGGTAAGCTGGCTGTACCGCTGCATCAGCGCAAGCGACTGATTGCGGCGCAACTGGGCATCGCGCCCGAGACCCTGTCACGCGTGCTGCGTCACCTGCGCGAGCGCAGCCTGATCAGCGGCACCGGCCGGGTATTGCAAGTGGATGACCCCGGCGGCCTGCGCTCGGTCGCTGGCATGTAAGACAGCAAGCGCCGTCCTCAGCCCATGCGCGAGGGCAACCACAACGCGATCACCGGGAAGGCAATCAGGATCACCAGGCGAACGAGATCCATCAGCACAAAGGGAATCACGCCTCGAAAAATAGTGGTGAAACTGACATCCTGCACCACACTCTTGATCACGAATACATTCATGCCCACTGGCGGGTGAATCAGCCCGAGCTCCACAGTCATGACAACGATCACACCAAACCAGATCGGATCAAAGCCCAGCTGCAGAATCAATGGATAGATGATCGGGACGGTCAGGATAATCATGGCCATGGCGTCCATCAGGCAACCCAGCACCAGGTACATCGCCATGATGATGGCCAGCAGGGCGTAGCGGCTCCAGCCCAGGCCAGTGAGAAATTCCGTCACTTTTTGCGGCGTTTGGGTGATGGTGAGGAAATACCCAAACAAGAGGGCGCCGATCAACACAGTGAACACTGCCGCTGAAGTGCGCGTGGCCTCGAGCAAGGCATCGCGGATTTGCGCCAAGCTCAGGCGCAAGCGCACCACGCCCAGCAGGAAGGCGCCCACCGCGCCCATGCCGCCCGCCTCGGAGGGCGTGAAAAGGCCACCGTACAGGCCACCGATCACAAAGAAAAAGAGGGCCAGTGGCGCCCACACATCCTTCAGGCTGGCCAGCCGCTCTTGGCGGGTCTTGCGCTCGCCAGCGGGCAGAAAGCCAGGCTTGATCAGCACAATCAGGACAATGGTCAGGATATAGAGCAAGATCGCCAGCAGGCCAGGGCCAATACCCGCCATGAATAATTTGCCGATGTCCTGCTGGGTGAGGATGGCATAGACCGCCAGCACCGTGGAGGGCGGGATCATGATACCCAGCGTGCCGCCAGCCGCAATGACACCGGTGGCAAAGGACTTGGGATAGTTGTAGTGGCGCATTTCCGGATATGCCACTTTGGAGAAGGTAGCCGCAGTCGCCACTGAGGAGCCGCAAATGGCCGCAAAGCCGCCGCAGGCCATAACCGTAGCCACACCCAGGCCACCACGCAGATGCCCAAGAAAGGCATTGGCAGCGCGAAACAGCTCACGACTGACACCGGAGACCGAGACAAAGGCGCCCATCAGCATGAACATGGGTATCACGCTAAATCCCGAATCGGTGACAGTGCGCATGGTGGTCTGCCCGACCATCTTGAGCGCCGGCTCCATGCCGACGATATAGCCATAGCCAGTGACGCCGACCAGGCCCATGGCCATGCCAACAGGAACGCGCAGCACCATCAGCACGAACAGCGTGACAAAGCCGATCACTGCAACCAGATCTGTATTCAAGGCTGGGCTTTCATTCGCTGGTGTGTTCCAAGGGGTGCTCCTGCACGCGCTCAGGCTGGAACACCAGGCGCCAAGTACGCACCGAAATCAGCAACACGGCGGCAATATCGCCCAGCCAGGCCACCGCAAAAAAAGGCCAGACCGGCAGGTGCAGGTCATAGGTGAGAACGTTGTCCCGGTAGGTTTGCAAGACCTTATCTAGCAGGGTGTAGGTCTGCACCACGACGACAAACAACAGCACCAGGGTGGCAAAAATATCGATATAGCGCTTGGTGCGCTGGCTGCCCGCACTCCAGAGCAGATCGACGGTGATGTGGGTGCCGCGGTAGCTGGTGGCAGCAATGCCCCAGAAGATCAGGACGCCCAGCATCAGCGAGCCAAAATCATAGGCATCGGGAATGGAGGTACTGAAAAATTTGCGCAGGATGACGGCCACAAAAATATTGAGTGCCACAATGCCCACAAAGATGGCCGCCAGCCACTCGATCGTGTCAATGACACGATCCATTGCATTGCGTTTCACGCCAAGCACCGTATCCTGGGATTGAAAGAGGGGCGCCAAACCGTGGGGTTCAGCGCCCGATTGCAGAAATTACAAGGCAGCCTTGTACTTGACGAGTTGCTGCTTCAGACCATCAAGCACCTGCTTGCCATCCTGACCAGATTTGGCCTTGAGTTCTTGCATCCAACGCGCCTCCATCGGAGCCACCGCCTTGCGCCATGCGGCAAGCTGCTCAGGTGTCAGCTTGTACACCTCGTGCCCGGGCATTGCGGCCAACTTGGCATGACCGCCAAATTCAAAATCGGCCCAGCTGGCAGCAACCTTCTCTGCCCACTCGGTGGTGCAGTGCTCGTCCACCACCTTCTTTTGCGCTGGTGCCAAGGCGTTGTACTTGGCCAAATTCATGACCCAGACAAACGGTGTCACATACAAGGGCACATCCATGTGGTAGCTCACCACCTTGTCAATCCCGAACAAGGGAATAGATCCCCAGGGAAAGGTGACCGCCTCGGCCACGCCACGCTCGATGATTTCGCGCACCTCGGGCGCTGAGGACTGGACATTGGTGCCGCCGAGCAGGGTGATCATCTGCCCAATCGTGTCGGTGGCTGGGCGAACTTTCATGCCCTTGACATCGCTGGGCAGAACAATCTTCTTGCGCGAGTGGAAAGTGCCGGGGTCATGGACAAAGGCAAAGCAGAACTTGACATCCTTCATCTCGGTGGCGGCATAGCTGCGGTACCAGGCATCAATGGCCGCAGAACCCGATTTGCCGTTGGAAAACATGAAAGGCAAGGAGGCAGCGGCAAAGATCGGGAAGCGACCCGGCTGATAACCAGGGTTGACATAAGTGAAATCAGCGATGCCATCGCGTGCCATGTCATAGTGGTCAAACGCCTTGCCCAGTTGCTGGGCCGGGAACATGGTGGACGAGATGGTGCCACCCGAGGCTTTTTTCAGGCTCTCACCCCATGCAATCAGCGCTGGGTTCAGAGCATGCTGGGCAGGCACCCAGCTGGAGAAGCGAAACTGCACCGGTTTGTCTTGCGCCTGGGCAGGGGCATTCAGCAACATCAAACTAGCCGCGCAGGCGGAAATTAGGGTCTTGAGTTTGGGGGTCATATCAGGGGTCTCCTCATTTAAATGTGATGAATCACGATCTGGGGTGCCTATTTGTATCATGTCCTGGCCAGCTCAGGCACTACCCGTTGCCCTAGGGCGTTTTCGCACCCAGCGGATCGGCTGCTCCTTGATTGGACGGGCCGGCACGCCAAGCTGCTGCAGGGTGCGATCAAGCGCCGTGCCACTCTCGTCGGCCAGCGCCGCCTGGCGCGCCGCAGCAATCGCCTGGGCCCGCTCATGGTGGTCGACGAAATGCAAGGCCACAGAGAGATGGCGCAGCACATGCAGCAGGTTTTCCTTGCCGCGCTCGTTGGTGCTGCCATAGCCCTTGATCAGGCGGCCGCATTGGGCGAGCTCGTGACCGCTTTGCCAATGCAAGCTGCTAAGCCGAATGACCGAGGCCAGCCACTCATCGATCAGCGTCTGCTCGGTGGCAAAACGGCTACCCTTGGGCCGCATGCCCTTGAGAGCGGCCAGGCCTCGCAGCATCAGCATGCCGGAGATGGTATGGGTGCCAACCTTCAGGGGCAGGGCCAGAGCTGTCTTGCCCTTGGCCTTTCGCCGCTGGTCCCAGGCCAGCAATGGTCTTGCCAGCAAGCCGGGTAATAGGGCGGCAAACTCGGGCACGCCGGGCTTGAAGTGGTCGTAGAGCTTGAGCAGATCGCCCGCGCCGGCCTTGACCTCAGCACGCACACGCTGCATGCGGCTGGCCCGGCTTTTGAGGTCGGCCACACGAACAATGTCATCAAACGCCATCCACAGCGCCAGCCAGCGTGCCACCTCGCGGGTGATGGCCCAGCCATGTTCGCGCTGCGGGTCAATCGCGCGCTCAGCCCGATGCACCTCGGACAGCCGCTCCATATAGCGTTTGGCATAGCGGGTGTCCTGGTAATCGACCAGGCGTTCATAACCCAGGGCAATCAGCTCATGGAGCTCTTCTGGAAACAGCGAAACGAACGGCGCTGGGAACACTGCCTTTGCCGCCGGAGATGCCTGGCCCAGGATACCCTCGACATAGCGGGCCTGGGTACGCTGCTGCTCGATGGCGGCAAAGCCCAGGTCAAAGCCACGCAAGCTGGCTTGGGCGCCAGCACCGCTGTCAGTGAGAATGCTACGGTAGGCAGCCCGTGGCATGGGCAGCAGGCCGCTGGCAGCAATGCAGCCGAGCATGACGGCGCTGACCACCGTGCCTGCCTGGCGCGTCAGGTCAGCCATGTCAAGCACATGATGGAGCCGGCTGTGGCGGGCAATCAGCTGCATCAGCTGCTGCGCATCGCGCCGGCCATCGGCCATCTGCATCTTTTCCTGGGTGGTCAGTGCACGGGCAGAAGAACTGAGCACCAGGGTGCGCTCAGCGCTGGCATGGCCCAGGCCGATCTGGCGCACAGTCTCCAGCAATTCGCTGGAGACCAGCGCATCAAGCCTTCCAGGCACCGGGTACAGGCCCAGCACCGGGCGCTGCGCTCCCAACTCGGACTGCAGCACAGGAAAGACTTCCAGGTAGTAGGTAGTGGCGCCGGTACGTTGTGCCACGCCGGGTATGGAGGTGGCCTGCACCGGATAGCCGGCATGGCGCGCAACCTGGACCAGCCATTCGGTCAACACCCCACCGCCTTCGCCGCCCAGCGCACACAGCAGGAGAGAAATGGGTTGTTGCTTCATGCCAGCTGCAACCTGTTCATGAAGCGCTGGCGCAACCTGGACAGAAGCCGCTCATGCCACTTGGGGTTTTGCACCACTTCGGCGCGGTAGAAGGATGGGCACAGGGTGGCGGCGTGCGCATTGGCGCCGCACAGGCCGCAGCCCACGCAGCCATCGATCACCGTAGCCACCGGGTCGACCTTGAGTGGGTCGGGATTGTCCTTCAGTGTGAGTGTGGGGCAACCCGAGAGGCGGATGCAGGCATGGTCGCCTGTGCAGACATCCTCATCTACCCCGTATTTCACCCGCTCGACCCGCTTGCCGCGCTGCAGCAGGCCAGCCAGCCAGGGCCTGATGCGGCGCTGGCGCTCGAGCTGGCACTCACCTTCGGCCACGATCACCTTGAGACCATTGAAATCAGATGTCATGGCCTTGACCAGGGTCTGACGCACATTCTCGACATCGTAGGTGGTCACGGTGTGCAGCCATTTCACGCCCAAGCCCTTGAGTGTGCGCTCTATGGTCTGGTTGGTGTGCACCACGCTTGCGCGCTTGTCGCTGGCAAGGTCCTTGGCGGCCTCATCTGGGGTGGAGATGATGTCCTGGGTGCCGGTAGCAGAGGTGTAGCCGTTTTTGAAAATTAGCAACACCGCATCGTCGCCGTTGAACAGCGCACTTTGCACACCGGTAAGCAGGCCGTTGTGCCAGAAGCCGCCGTCGCCCATGACCGAGAGCACGCGACGGTTCATCACTGGCGAGACGCCGGCTCGGCTGGCCAGGCTCATGCCGTAACCAAGGATGGAGTGGCCGAAGGAAAATGGCTCGAAGGTGGCCAGCGCATGGCAGCCGATATCGGCCGCCACATGCACCGGACCGACCGTCTGCTGGGCCAGCTTGAGGGCGGCAAACACCGGCCGCTCGGGGCAGCCGATGCACATACCGGGCGGTCGCGCCGGCAGCGCCTGGCCCAGCTCCTGGGCAATCGCGGTGCGTCGCTCGCGGTTGCCAGCCAGCCACTGCGGCACAGATTGCGACAGCAGCTCGATTCTGTACTGGCGCAGAAATTTCTCCAGGCCGCTGGCCATCACCTCGGCCGAATATTCTCCCGCCTGCTGCAACATGTCCTTGCCATGCAGGGGTGTCTGAATGTCAGCGCGGCGCAGCAGGGTGGCGAGTTCTTGTTCGATGTATTCGGGCTGGCCCTCCTCCATCATCAGCACTGCGCGCTTGCCCAGGCAGAAAGCGGTCAGTTCCTCGGGCACCAGTGGGCAGGTGACATTGAGCACCAGCAAGGGAATGTCGGAATTGCCAAAGGCATCGGCCAGGCCAAATTGCTGCAGGGTGCGGATGAGCGTGTTGTAGAGGCCGCCTTGCACCACGATACCCAGTTCGCTGTGCTTGCCAGGGAACAGCTCGTTGAGCTGGTGCTCGCGGATGTAGGCGCGCGCAGCCGGGATGCGCTGCTCGCCCTTGAGTTTTTCGTGGCGGAAGGTCACCGGCGGATGGGCCAGGCGCTCGTAGTCAAAAGCCGCTGGGTCTTCCAGCAGGCGGCGGGTGGAGATCTTTGGCGGCTGGTTGTCACGCGCCGCAAAACTGCCGCGCACATGGCAGGCACGGATGCGCAGCTCCAGGATGGCGGGCATATTCGAAGCCTCAGACAAGGCAAAGCCGTGTTCAACCAGTTCCACCATGCGTTGCAGCTCAGGTCGAGGATCAAGCAGCACCATGCCCGACTTGAGCGCATAGGCATGGGTGCGCTCCTGGATCACGCTGGCACCCTCGCCATAGTCTTCGCCCACCACAATCAGCACGCCCCCCTTGACCCCGGGGGAGGACAGATTGCTCAAGGCGTCGGCCGCCACATTGGTGCCGACAATTGACTTCCAGGTGACCGCGCCACGCAAGGGGTAGTGGATGGACGCGCCCAGCATGGCCGCCGCCGAGGCCTCATTGGCACAGGCCTCCACATGCACTCCAAGCTGGTCGAGGTAGGGCTTGGCCTGGACCATCACATCGAGCAAGTGCGACACCGGCGCCCCCTGGTAGCCCCCGACATAGGCCACGCCCGACTGCAACAGGGCCTTGGTGATGGCCAGGATGCCCTCGCCATGGAAGGTCTGGCCCTGACCGAATTTCAGGGACTCAATTTCATGGCTGAACGAGATTTCCACAATGCTCCTCTGTATTGCCTCTTGATTGTGACCGGATCAATCCTGTGGTGCGCCTCAATGACCACAGCTGCAACTGTAGCGCCACCGCCAGCTCAGCCATCACAGCACAGTATAAAAATCCAGGATCACGGCCTCCTTGGTGCGTACACCAGAGCAGACCAGCACCAGGTTATTGAGCCAGAAGTAACGGGCATCGCCAGTTTCAAAACTGGGCGTGGCACGAAAATAATAGAGTGCCGGATCGACCAATTCTCCTTGCGCTATGCGGGCCAGCACCTCAGGCGGCCCATGTCGGATGCCACGGTTGGTGACATAAATCAGCGCACCATCGTCGGTTTGCAGGGTGTAGCGAGCCTCCAGACTGGCCGCGCCATCGGGTCGCACCAGTTGCCAATCGGCGCCACCGCGCAGCACAGTGCCGGCCAATTTGTCCCCCTGAAAGCTGCCGCCGGAGATGTTGATGATCCGGCGCTCACCCCAAGGCGTCTTGCCCAGCAGCTGGGGCACGTCAATCTGTACGGTGACACGCATCAATTTTTCAAGCTTGGGCTGGGTCGGTTCCAATGTTGTCATTGCTTGTTATTTCCTTAGTGGATTTTTTCTTGCGGCCAGGAGATTGTGAAGCAAGCGGGCCGATGCCCTCATTCTCATCATGTGGAAAAGCCAGCCGGCCACCGGCAAGATGCCCATTTGAACCGGGCAGAGCGAAGGATGGCAGGCCAAACGGTTAGACTGATGCACGGTTAAACAACCTGAACAGCTTGAGGTTTCCATGCGTCTTCATCCGACGGGCAAGTTCGACAATCACGCCAGCAACTATCAGCACATCCAGGCCATCCCCCTGGCTGCCGCCATGGGCGCCGAAATCCGGGGCGTTGACCTGGCCAAGATCAATGACGCGCAGTTTGCCGAAGTGCAGCACGCACTGTTTCGGCACAAGATGATCTACTTCCGCCAACAGACCCTGAGCCACGAACAGCACGAGGCCTTCAGCTTGCGCTTTGGCCCGTTTGCGGAGGACGCCTACACCTCCGGCGTGCCCGGCCACCGCAATGTGCATCCGCTGATCAAGGAGGCCGACGACAAATCGAAAATGGTGTTCGGTGAAGGCTGGCACACCGACTCGCCCTTTCTGCCCGAGCCGCCGGCCATCACGGCGCTGTATTCGGTGGAAATACCGCCCTTTGGCGGCGATACCATCTGGGCCAATTCCGCCCTGGCCTATGCCAGCCTGAGTGACACCTACCGCCAGATGATCCAGGGGCTCAAGGTTCATTTCTCAATTCGCGAAGTGATGAAAGCTGCGCAGGACAGTGTGGAGCTGCGCGACAGCCCGATCGGCAATCTGGCGGCCACCCGCCAATCCACCCAGCTGTCAGAAAACCTGATCCGCAAGATCAATGGCAACTTCCATCCCCTGGTGCGCACCCACCCGGTGACTGGCGAGAAGGCCCTGTATGTGGATGGGGCCTATGCCATTGGCATCCAGGGCATGGAGCCCGAGGAATCAGCGCCGCTGCTGGCCTTCCTGGTCGAATACATCATTCAGCACGCTTTCACCTGTCGACTGCGCTGGGAGCCCAAAACGCTGGCGATCTGGGACAACCGGCTGTGCGTGCACCAGGCCTTCAACGATTATTTTGGCTACCGCCGCGAGCTCTACCGCACTACGGTCGCCGGCGAAAAGCCGAGTTAAGCGCCAAGGCGCGGTCTTACTTGTCGGTGGGGCGGCCCAACTGGCTTCTGCCCCCCTGCCTACAATTCGGCATTGACAGGAAACTCAGCATGAGCATCAAGAGCGACAAATGGATCCGGCGCATGGCCGAGCAGCACGGCATGATCGAGCCCTTCGAGCCAGGCCAGGTGCGCCACGCCGCAGACGGCCACCGCATCGTCAGCTACGGCACCAGCAGCTATGGCTACGACATCCGTTGCGCGCCCGAATTCAAGGTCTTCACCAATATCCACAGCACGGTGGTCGACCCGAAAAACTTCGACGAGAAGAGCTTTGTTGACATCGAGAGCGATGTCTGCATCATTCCGCCCAACAGCTTTGCGCTGGCACGCACGGTGGAGTACTTTCGCATTCCGCGCAATGTGCTGACCATTTGCCTGGGCAAGAGCACCTATGCGCGCTGCGGCATCATCGTCAACGTCACCCCCTTCGAGCCCGAGTGGGAGGGCTATGTGACGCTGGAATTTTCCAACACCACCCCGCTGCCGGCGAAGATCTACGCTGGCGAAGGCTGCGCCCAGGTGCTGTTTTTCGAGAGCGACGAAGTCTGCGAGACCAGCTACAAGGACCGTGGTGGCAAATACCAGGGCCAGCGCGGCGTGACGCTACCCAAGACCTGATTGTGGTCGGGCCTTGCCCGATCATGCTGCCTTCGGAACCACTTCCCGCTCCACCCGTTTTGCCAGCATCTTCTCTGCCACCTTGATGTCATAGGCTGTTTGAAGGTTCATCCAGCTTTGAACATCGCCGCCGAAATAGCGAACCAGGCGCATGGCCGTATCCACCGTAACTCCGCGTCGCTCCAGCACGATGTCATTGATACGGGAGGCAGGCACCTTGAGGGCCTTCGATAAGGCATTGGCGCTCATTTCGAGCGGCCTCAGATAATCCTCACGCAGGATTTCGCCAGGATGCACCGGCCGCATGCGGTTGACTGGGGCGTTAATGGTCATAGTCGGCTCCGTTAGGTTTTCAGTGATAGTCAACGATCTGAACCTGGTACACGCCATCGGCAGCCCACACAAAGCAAAGCCGCCACTGTTCGTTGATGCGCAGGCTATGCTGGCCCTGCCGGTCTGCTGTGAGCGCCTCCAGACGGTTGCCGGGCGGTACGCGCAGGCTTTCCAGCGTCACAGCACAATCCAGTTGCTGCAACTTGCGGGTGGCCACAATTTCAATATTGGCCCAGCGCGCCACCCGCGTTCCGGAAAACAGCTCAGCAGTCGCCCGGTCGGCAAAGGTCTTGATCATGGCACATTATACCGTTTACCGGTAAAAGTTAAATTGAAACCGATGTGGTGATCAGGGCCAGCGCGGCGTGACGCTGCCGAAAACCTGACTTCAGCCCGGAGCTCAGGTTCTGCAGGCCAGCCGCGACGCGGCGAGGTCCCAGCCGGCCCAACCGCAGCTCTTGAACAGCACCGGGCCGGTTTTTGGAAGTGGCCGGTTTTGCTTGCCATGCACTACATCGGCCAGTGAGGCAAAGTTCGACACCGCCAAACCCGCCTGCAACAAGTCTCCGGCCTCATGGTCGGCGTCACGGGTGTCAAGCACCACCTGGCCCTGCGCTGCGCAATGGCGGCACACAGCCGGGCTGAGTTCCACCATCTGTGGGGTGAATGCGCCGACTGCCGCGATGAAGGCATCGGGTCGCGGCAAGGAGCTCAGCACCACTTCGCGCGCAGGGGTGCAGGTGATGACCAATGGGCAGTCGGCCAGCGCGGCGTTGGCATCGCTCACCACCCTGGCGCGCAAGCCCATGCTCTGGGCATGCGCGGCCAGTGCCTGCGCGCTGGTACTGCTGCGCGAGGCAATGCACACCTCGGTCACACCCAAGCCCATGGCGAAAGCCTCCAGATGGGATCGTCCTTGCACGCCGGCTCCCACGATCAGCAAGGGGCCCGTCGGGTTGTGGGCAAGATGTTGCGCTGCCAGCAGGGAAACTGCTGCCGTGCGACGAGCGGTCACGGTGGGGCCATCCAGGATCAGGCGGCGCGCGCCGCTGGCCACATCAAAGACCACCACATCACCCTGGATCGTCGCGCGTTCGCTGCCCGCGTTGGCCGGGGTGAAAGTGATCAGCTTGGTGATCGCGGTGCGCCCGTCGGTGGCGGGCATGACAAACAGGCTGCCGCCACCGGCCAGAGCTTGCACCAGCCTCGCCGGCACCTGCACCGTGGCCTCGCCCAACAAATGCGCGATCTCTTGGGCCAGGGCCAGGTAGGGCAGTCGGGCAGCGGTGTCGGGCCCGTCAAGCGCGGCTGATAAGGCTCGGGTGTTTGGCATGTCGGACAGGCAACTGAACTGAGGCAGATAGGCGATAATACGGTTTTGCCCGGTCGCGCCGGGCCTGCCCTGGCCGCCCGCCATCCTAGGATTTTGAGTCAGCGGCCACTCACTTCCAAAAACCAATGATTGATCCCAACCCCGTCCCGCAACTCTATGCTGAGCTGAATCTGGCCGAGCCGCTCAAACGCGCAGTGGCCGAAATGGGTTATGAAACCCTGACCCCAATCCAGGCCCAGGCCATTCCGGTCGTACTGGCCGGCCAGGATGTCATGGGTGCAGCCCAGACCGGCACCGGCAAGACTGCCGCCTTTTCCCTCCCCCTTCTGCAGCGCCTGCTCAAGCATGAAAACAGCTCCACCTCGCCGGCACGCCACCCGGTGCGCGCGCTGGTGCTGTTGCCCACGCGCGAGCTGGCCGATCAGGTGGCGCAGCAGGTCAAGCTCTATGCCAAGTACACCGGGATTCGCAGCACTGTGGTCTTTGGTGGCATGGACATGAAACCCCAGACCGCCGAGTTGAAGAAAGGGGTGGAGGTGCTGGTGGCCACGCCAGGTCGCCTGCTCGACCATATCGAGGCCAAAAATGCGGTGCTCAACCAGGTCGAGTATGTGGTGCTGGATGAGGCTGACCGCATGCTGGACATCGGCTTTTTGCCCGATCTGCAGCGCATCCTGTCCTACCTGCCCAAGCAGCGCACCACCCTGCTGTTTTCAGCCACTTTCTCGCCCGAGATCAAGCGCTTGGCCAACAGCTACTTACAAAACCCAGTGACGATTGAGGTGGCGCGCTCCAACGCCGCTGCCGCCACAGTGGAGCAGCATGTTTACAGCGTGCCTGAAGACGACAAGCGCCGTGCCCTCAAGCAGATCCTGCGCGACAAGGACCTCAAACAGGCCTTTGTCTTTGTCAACAGCAAGCTCGGCTGCGCGCGTCTGGCACGTGCGCTGGAACGTGATGGCCTCAAGGCCACCGCCCTGCATGGCGACAAGAGCCAGGACGAAAGGCTCAAGGCCTTGGATGCCTTCAAGCGTGGCGAGGTTGACCTCTTGGTCTGCACCGATGTGGCTGCGCGCGGGCTGGACATCAAGGATGTGCCAGCGGTGTTCAACTTCGACATCCCCTTCAATGCTGAAGACTATGTGCACCGCATTGGCCGCACCGGCCGTGCTGGCGCCTCTGGCCTAGCTGTGAGTTTTGCCACCAGCAAGGACGCCCGCCTGGTGGGTGATATCGAAAAACTGATCAAGACCAAGTTTGAAGTGGAGCCGGTCGAATTTGATGAGTACCAACCTGATATCCGCAGACAGGGCCGCTTCAACGAGGGGCATCGCCTGTACGACCAGGAGGATTCGGGACGCTCACGGGGCCAGGCCGAGCGTACGCCGCGCGCTCAGGCCCCCAGGGCTGCCCCGGCCGACCCCTTCTTCAACAAGCCCTATGAGGCTAGTGCTTCAGACGCGCCGCCCGCCTGGGAAGCCGCCACCAAGCCGGCCCCTCGTACCGGCATCTCGGCCAATATCAAACACAAGCGCAAGGTGGCCGCTCTGTTCAAGACGGCCTGAGCCCGCGATCAAGACGCGGGCCTGAGTTCAATCGCCTGGCTCGCCAGGGCGCAGGGCTGCCGGACATGGCACCTGGATCAGTTCACGCCCGCCCTCTGCGTCAAACCTTACTGCGCTGAGCGCTCCACCCCAGACGCAACCAGTGTCCAGCGCAATCAGACGCTCTTGGTGCATGACCCCCAGCGTAGACCAATGGCCGAAGGCCACGGTGAACTCCCGGGTTTTTCGCCCGGGCACATCAAACCAGGGCATATATCCTGGTGGCGATGCCGCGGCGGCCTCCTTGGTGACAAATTCCATCACGCCCTGGGCAGTGCAGAAACGCAGGCGGGTCAAGGCATTGACTATCACTCGCAATCGTTCCATGCCTTGCAGCCCATCGTGCCAGGCGTCGGACTGGTTGCCATACATGCGATGCAGGAAGTCCGTGAAATCGGGTCCACGCAGCACGGCCTCAACCTCAGCGGCCAGATCCAGGGTTTGTGCCAGGGTCCAACTTGGCAATACACCGGCATGCACCATCAGCACCTGCTCTCCTGCGATGCACTCGGCCCGTGCCAGCTTCTGCTGGCGCAGCCAGTCCAGCAGGGGCTTGCGGTCGGGCGCCTGCAATATGGGCTCCAAGGTGTCAAGACGATGGGGCGCATGTGCTCCATGAGCCACAGCCAACAGATGCAGGTCATGGTTGCCCAGCAGACAGTGTGCCGATTCCATATAACCGTGCAGGCGGCGTAACACCGCCAGCGAATCCGGCCCACGGTTGACCAGATCGCCCAGCAGGTAGAGCGTGTCGCGGCTGGGCGAGAAGCCGATCGTGTCAAGCAGGCGTCCCAGAGCCGCATCACAACCCTGCACATCGCCAATCAGGTAAAGTGCCATGGTGTCTATTTTCGCCTGGCTCCTATGGAGTTAATGCTGATCGTTCTGCTGATCCTGCTCAACGGCCTGTTCGCCATGTCCGAGCTTGCCTTGGCAGCCAGCCGCAGGGCGCGCCTGATGGCCATGGCCAGTGCTGGCGATGGCGGAGCCCAGGCTGCGCTGGCCCTGATGGACAAACCCAACCAGTTTCTTTCCACGGTACAGGTGGGCATCACCTCAATCGGTGTGCTCAACGGCATTGTGGGCGAGGCCGCCTTCAGCCAGGACCTGGACCTATGGCTGCAAAGCCTGGGCTTGCCAGAAAAACCGGCGAGCATCACCGCCACTGGCCTGGTGGTCACCCTGATCACTTTTGTCACCATCATCTTCGGTGAACTGGTGCCCAAGCGCATCGGCCAGCTCTACCCTGAAACGGTGGCGCGCTGGATGTCGCGCCCGATGAACGGCCTGGCCCTGGCGGCGCGGCCTTTTGTTGCCCTGCTCTCGGCCACCACCCAGGCTACTTTGCGGGTGCTGCGCATTCCCACCGATGTGACGCGCAGCATGACCGAGGAAGAGATCCGGCACAGCCTGGAGGAGGGTGTGGACGCCGGTGTGATCGAGCCGCATGAACAAAAGCTGGTGCAAAACGTGTTTCGCCTGGATGACCGGCCACTGACCTCGATCATGGTGCCACGCAGCGAGATTGACTGGCTGGAGGCCGACCTGACAGTGGCACAAAGCCTGCAGCAGATCAGCATCACTGGCCACCTGGACTCGCATTCTTGGTACCCGGTCTGTCGCGGCTCGCTCGATCAGGTGGAGGGCATCATCAGCCTGGGCATGCTGCTCGAACTGGGAGCCTCCGAGTCAGCCGCGCTCAGCCAGCATATCCAGGCCGCTGTGTTTGTGCCGGAAACCCTGACCGGCCTGGAGCTGCTGGAACAGTTTCGAGCTCGGGCCAGCCGGCTGGTGTTTGTGGTGGACGAATACGGCGTGGTGCAGGGCATGGTGACGCCAGGCGACTTGCTCGAAGCCATCACCGGCGAGTTGCAACCGATCACCCAGACCGAGGCCTGGGCCACCCGGCGCGGCGATGGCTCCTGGCTGCTCGATGGCCTGATGCCGGTGGACGAGTTGAAAAACCGGCTCAACATCCAGACGCTGCCGCAAGAAGACCGCGGCCTGTACAACACCCTGGCCGGCCTGCTCCAGGCTGTCAGTGGCGAACTGCCACGGGTCGGTGAGCGCATCGAATGCGGCAATTGGACTTTCGAGGTGATCGACCTGGATGGCCGGCGCATCGACAAGGTGTTGGCACTGCCCTCCACCACCCCGGCGACCAGCCCGGATCAAGGCCAGGAGGCCTGAGAGTCCAGCGGATAGACAGGTCGACGCAGACGCGTGAAGTGAAACAGTTGGTAGTCTGAACTGGTGACACCCCGGCTGTCGCACTCCACCAAGCCGGCGCTGATAGGCACGAAGCTTGGGCGGCAGTACATGCGCGACTTGAGAATCAGATAGTCAAACTGGCCTGGATCGACCCCGACGCTGGTGAAAACGCCCAGATCAAGCGGCTCCATGGGTCGCTCACTGACCACCAGCACGCCCGCTGCATGCTCCAGCACCACAGTGCGTCCCATGGCCCAGGTCTCACCGGTATAGATGGGGCCGGTGATGCGAAAACGGCCATCGGTGATGGCACGCACCTGCACCTGCAGGGCCAGCGGGGGTGACTGTCCATTGGGCAGGCCCAGCGCCATCTTGTTGCCCAGCAGCACCCTGAGTTTGGCACCCACACCCGCTTCAATGGCCTGAGCCACCGTGGACGCATCGGCCAGCGGGCCCAGGCCGATGCCGGTGAGCCCCTGACGCAGGCACTCCTCCAGCACCGGCGTGGTGTCGCAGCTGCCGCCAGACATCACATTGTCACCATGGTCAAGCAACAGCACCGGGCCAGAACCGCTTGCGCTGGCGCGCAAGACCTTGGCATGCGCAACGCTGTCAGCCAGCGCTTCACTGGTGTAGACAAAACCTGCACGCGCCTGCCAGATCATGCGCGCCAGTTCATCGGCAGCAGCCTGTGCCTGGCTTTGGTCATCGCCTACGGTGACCACGCTCATGCCCGCATCGGGGATGTCGGCCAGCGAGAAGCCGGCAAACACGGTGGCGGCCGCCAGCCCCTGTTGTTCCATCGCCAGGGCTCGTTGCACTGCGCGCTGCATGGCTCCCTGGTCAGTGGCGCTGGCCAGGGTGTGCGACAAGAGAGGCAGCTGGCGCCATGCCAGCGCCGGCTGCCGCCCAAGATCGAGCCACTTGAACGCCAGCCGGGCAGCGTGCGCACCAGTCTCGTACATATCGACATGGGGATAGGTTTTGAAGCCCACCATCACATCGGCATGGTCAATCATCGCCTGGGTCAGGTTGGCGTGCAGATCCAGCGCCACCGCCATCGGGGCGCCCGCAACCACCGCACGTACACGCCTGAGCAACTCACCCTCAGCATCGGGCAAGGACTGGGTGACCATGGCGCCATGCAGGTCGAGCAGGACCAGATCGCAACCGGCACGCACTTTTTCCACAATGCTGTCAGCCATCTGCTCAAAAGCTGCATCCTGCACACAGCCGCTGGGATTGGCGGTGGCGTTGACTGCCACCACGATCTCATCACACCGCGCAATGGCCAGGTCAATGAATGCGCCCAGCCCGGTGCGGGTGCCGCGCCCCAGCGCTAGCGCCTGGGCGCCAAAAGTTGGCCCGTCGGGCCCGAACGACGACAAGGGCGTGGGCACCGGCGAGAAGGTGTTGGTCTCGTGGTTCATGCGCGCAGCGACGATCTTCATGCCTGCGCCTCCATCTCTGCGCGGCGAATCACCTGGCCAGCACGCGCTGCGGTGGCCTGACCAGCAAGCCAGGCGAGATGGCCGTTGACATAGACCCGCTCAATGCCCACTGCGGGCTGCAAAGGCGCGGCGAAAGTGGCCTGATCGGCCACCCGTTGCGGGTCAAACACCACCAGGTCGGCAGCATAGCCAGCCTGCACCCGGCCACGGCCTGGCATGCGAAAACGGCTGGCGGGCAGGCCGGTCATCTTGTGGATGGCCTGCTCCAGGCTGAACAGCCTGCGCTCGCGCGCATAGTGCCCCAGCACACGCGGAAAGGTGCCCCACAGGCGCGGGTGGGGAAAGGTGTCGTGGGGCAGACCATCGGAGCCGATCATGGTCTCGGGATAAGCCAGGATGCGCTCGACATCGGCCTCGTCCATGGAAAAATAGATAGCACCGGCTGGCTGCAAAGCCGCAATCATTTCTTGCTCGGACAGCTGGTGTTCGCTGGCCAGTTCATCGAGGTAGCGGCCGCTGGCCTCGGGCAAAGTCTTGGACCAGGCCACCAGGGTGCGCGAGGCCTGCGCAGCCGCATCGGCACGCAGCACGGTTGAAGAGGCCGTGTAGGGGTAGCAGTCGAGACAGATATCGCTCTTGTTTTTGGCTTGCGCCAGCAAGGCCAGGGTTTCGCGCGAGCGACCAAAGTTGGCACGCCCCAGCACCTTGTGATGCGACAGCACCTGGCGCACACCCAGATCACTGGCGATGGAGATGGTCTCGCTCATCGCTTGCAACACCTGGTCACCCTCGTCACGCAGATGCGAGGCAATCAGTGCATTGCTGCCGCGCAGCGGCTCGCACACCGCCCGGATTTCGCTGGCAGTAGCGGCAGCAGCAGGTGCGTAGTAAGTGCCGGTGGAAACACCCAGCGCGCCGGCGCGCAAGCCCTCGCGCACAAGCTCTTGCATCTGGGAGATCTCCAGCGCATTGGCAGCACGACTCCAATCTTCAAGCGCCACCACCCGCAGCGTGGTGTGACCGATCAACGCCGCCATATTGACGGCCGCCGGGCTGGCCTCGAGTTGGGCGAAATAGCTGGCAAAACTGTCAAAGCGCTGTGCCGGGCCCTGCGCCGCGTCCTCAGCCACCAGGTTCAGGGGAGGTACCGCTTCATGCCGGCCCAAGGGCGCCAGGCTGATGCCGCAATTGCCCACCACCACGGAGGTCACGCCCTGGCTCAGTTTGGGCGTCATGGCTGGATCGGCCAGCAGCAGACGGTCATCGTGGGTGTGCACATCAATGAAGCCGGGCGCCAGGGCCAAGCCATTGAGATCGATGGTTTGTGCGGCTGTCATGGTCTGCAACTGTCCCACAGCCTCAATGCGGCCCTGGCTCAGCGCCACATCGGCCTGGAATCGATCAGAGCCGCTACCGTCGAATACTGTGGCACGGCGCAACAGCACATCACAAGTCTTCATAGGCCCCTAATTTCATAAGTTTCTCATGGGGGCATTAGAGCAAAACTCCTTGGCAAATGCCGCAATGTGCTGCACATCAGGGATTGCCCTAGTCCAGGTTGGGGGTAAACAGGCGCATAGTGAGCGTTTGCGCGGCTGGCCTAGAGGCCATCCATCTGCGTTATCAACCCTTCAAACAGGAACACACCATGATGAAAGCCAAAAGTATCCAAGCCCTTCGCCTCTGGCAAGGGGCCGTGCTCGGACTGGCCCTGACTGTGGGCTCTCTGGCTAGCGCGCCTGCCCTGGCTCAGGGCAAGGTGCTCAAGTTCGTGCCTGAGGCCGACCTGCGCAGCCTGGACCCGATCTGGACCACCGCCTACATCACACGCAACCATGGCTATATGGTCTACGACGTGCTGTTTGCCACCGATGCCAACTTCAAGATCCAGCCGCAGATGGTGGACAAGTGGGAAGTCAGCCGCGACAACCTCAGCTACACCTTCACCCTGCGCGATGGCCTCAAGTTTCACGACACCACCCCGGTGCGCTCGGCTGACTGCATCGCATCCATCGAGCGTTGGGCCAAGCGCGATGTGTTCGGCCAAAAGCTGGCTGAGATGACCGACTCCTGGACCGTGGTCAACGACAAGGCTTTTCGTCTGAAGCTCAAGAAGCCCTTCCCCTATGTGCTGGAAGCACTGGGCAAGCCCTCCTCCAATGTGCCATTCATCATGCCCGAGCGCGTCGCCAAGACCGATGCCTTCAAGCAGGTGGAAGATCCGACTGGCTCTGGCCCTTTCAAGATGGTCAAGGCTGAGTGGGTACCAGGCAACAAGGTGGTTTATGTGAAGAACACCGACTATGTGCCCCGCAAGGAGGCACCGTCCTGGGGTGCCGGCGGCAAAGTGGCCAAGGTGGACCGGGTGGAGTGGATTTACATCCCCGATGCGGCCACTGCTGCAGCTGCTCTGAACAATGGCGAGGTCGATTGGTGGCAACAAGTGCCGGTCGACCTGATTCCGGTGCTGGAAAAAAACAGGAGCATCAAGGTTGAGAGTGTTGACCCGTTGGGCTCGATCGGCCTGTTGCGCTTCAATCACCTGCAGCCCCCGTTCAACAATGTCAAATTGCGTCAGGCTGTGCTGGCCGTGTTGGACCAGAATGATTACGCCATCGCGATTGCCGGCAGCCCGAAGAATGGCAAGCCCTGCCCGTCCTACTTCACTTGCGGCACCCCGATGGCCAGCACGGCCGCCTCGACAGCCCTGACCGGCAAACGCGACCTGGACAAGGCCAAGGCGCTGGTGAAAGAGGCCGGCTACAAGGGCGAGAAAGTCATTCTCATGACCGCCACCGATCAGCCGATCGTGCACTCGCAGGCCCTGGTCACTCAGGAGCTTCTGCGCAAGATCGGCTTCAATGTCGAACTGGCAGCCAGCGACTGGGGCACCCTGATCACCCGCCGCTCGTCCAAGGAGCCGATAGAAAAAGGCGGCTGGAGTGTGTTCCACACCTGGTTCGTTGGCCCGGACATCACCACGCCCGCCCTGAACTCACCCTTGCGCGGCGCCGGTGACAAGTCCTGGTTTGGCTGGCCCAGCGATGCCAAGCTGGAGGAACTGCGCGATGCCTGGTTCAATGCGCCCACCTTGGCTGATCAGAAAAAAGTGGCGGAAGAAATGCAGAAGCGCGCCTTTGAAAGCGTGCCCTACATTCCGACGGCACAGTTCATCATCCCGACGGCCTACCGTTCCAACCTTTCAGGCGTGATCAACTCGCCGGTTACTTTCATCTGGAACGTCGAGAAGAAATAATTTCCGGCACTGCACTTCGCCTGCTGCGCGGGCGTGCTGCCTTTTTGACTTGTGCTCAGTGTGGCGAGTTGCCACGCTGAGCACCTGAGCCTTTTGTATTCATGTTGCGTTACCTGATCAAACGACTGCTGGCGACCATTCCGGTCATGGCTGTGGTGGCACTGCTGGTTTTTTCCCTGCTCTACCTGAGCCCTGGCGACCCGGCGGCAGTGATTGCCGGTGACATTGCCACCGAAGACGACATCGCGCGCATCCGTGCCCAGCTTGGCCTGGATCAGCCCTACCTGGTGCGGTTTGGCAACTGGATCTGGGCCCTCTCACAAGGCGACCTGGGCACCTCCATCTTCACCAATCTGCCGGTGTCCACCCTGATTGGCCAACGCATCGAGCCCACCCTGGCGCTCACGGTGTGCACCCTGATCGTGGCTGTGGGCCTGGCAGTGCCGCTGGGTGTGTTGGCTGCTGCGCGCGCCGGCGGCTGGGTGGACCGATTTGTCATGGCGATCTCGGTGCTGGGCTTCTCGGTGCCGGTGTTTGTCATCGCCTACGGGCTGATCCTGCTGTTTTCCGTGCAGCTGGAGTGGTTGCCAGTGCAAGGCTATCGCAGCCTGAAGGAGGGATTTGGGCCCTTTGTGCAACACATGATCCTGCCCAGCGTGGCGCTGGGGGTTGTCTATATGGCGCTGATCGCGCGCATCACCCGCGCCACCATGCTTGATGTGCTGGCGCAAGATTACATCCGCACCGCCACCGCCAAGGGTCTGGCACCCGGCACTGTGCTCACCCGTCATGCACTGAAGAATGCGGCCGTCCCTATTGTCACCATCATTGGTATCGGTGTGGCCCTGCTGATCGGTGGCGTGGTGGTGACAGAAACCGTGTTCGCCATTCCTGGATTGGGCCGCCTCACGGTGGACGCAATCCTGCGCCGCGACTACCCGATCATCCAGGGCGTGACGCTGCTGTTCTCGGCGGTCTATGTGATCGTCAACTTGTTGGTCGATCTCAGCTATTCGCTGTTTGACCCTCGCATCCGGTATTGACATGGCAAGCACCGCCTCGCCCACCTGGTTGCGCTTCAAGGATGCGATGCGTCGGCATCCCACCGCCATCATTGGCGCCGTGGTGCTGCTGCTCATGCTGCTGGTGGCGCTGCTGGCGCCCTGGCTAGGCACCACCGATCCGCTGGCGCTCTCGCCCATCAAGCGCTTGCGCCCGCCCTCGGAGCAATTCTGGTTTGGCACCGACATGCTCGGACGCGATGTCTACAGCCGGGTCATCTACGGGGCGAGGGTATCGCTCACTGTGGGCCTGGCGGTGGCGGTGCTGTCCACCCTGATCGGCCTGGCCATTGGTCTGGTGACCGGCTACCTGCGCTGGCTGGACGCGGTCATGATGCGGGTGATGGACGGACTGATGTCCATCCCCTCGGTGCTGTTGGCCATCTGCCTGATTTCACTGACCAAGGCCAGCCTGCAGAATGTGATCATCGCCATCACCATCACAGAAATTCCCCGTGTGGTGCGTCTGGTGCGTTCCTTGGTGCTCACCCTGCGTGAGCAGCCCTATGTGGAGGCGGCCATTGCGTCGGGCACACGTCTGCCAGCCATCCTTATCCGTCATATCCTGCCCAACACAGTGGCACCACTGCTGGTCCAGGCCACCTATATCTGTGCTTCAGCCATGATCACCGAGGCCATTCTCTCTTTTGTTGGCGCCGGCACACCTCCGAACATACCAAGCTGGGGCAATATCATGGCCGAGGCGCGCAGCCTGATCCAGATTTCCGGCACCATTCTGCTGTTTCCCGGCATCTTTCTGTCCATCACCGTGCTCTCCGTCAACCTGC
This sequence comes from Burkholderiaceae bacterium, assembly GCA_964228805.1. Lineage (GTDB taxonomy): Bacteria > Pseudomonadota > Gammaproteobacteria > Burkholderiales > Burkholderiaceae_C > Hylemonella. The sequence continues at coordinate 39,459 of CAXRBE010000121.1, read as the reverse complement.
TGGGCGATGGCATGCGTGATGCGCTTGATCCCCGCCTGGCCCGAAGGATGTGAGCATGCTCGAGCACCCTCCCCTGCTTAGGGTTGACAGCCTGCAAACCCACTTCAATACCCGTGACGGCACGGTGCGGGCGGTCGATGGTGTGAGCTTTGATGTGCGGGCCGGCGAGACGCTGGCCGTGGTGGGCGAATCAGGTTGCGGCAAGAGTGTCACCGCCATGTCGATCCTGCGCCTGCTGCCGATGCCGCCGGCGCGCATTGTTGGCGGACGCATCGAGTTCGAGGGCCGCAACCTGCTGGACCTGAGCGAGTCTGAGATGCGCCAGGTGCGCGGCAACCTGATCTCGATGATCTTCCAGGAGCCCATGACCTCCCTCAACCCGGTGCTGACGGTGGGCCGGCAGGTGGCTGAGGCGCTGGTGCTGCATCGCGGCCTGTCTGAGCAGGAGGCCATGGCGCAAGCCACCCAGATGCTGCGCAAGGTACAAATTCCGGAGGCCGAGCGCCGGCTGCGGCAATACCCGCATGAGCTCTCAGGCGGCATGCGTCAGCGTGTGATGATTGCCATGGCCCTGGCCTGCGGCCCGCGACTGCTGATCGCCGATGAGCCCACCACCGCGTTGGATGTGACCATTCAGGCCCAGATCCTGGAGCTGATGCGCGAACTCGGGCGCGAGACCGGTGCGGCCATCATCCTCATCACCCACGACCTGGGCGTGGTGGCCGAGATGGCCCAGCGCGTGGTGGTGATGTACGCCGGACGCAAGGTGGAAGAGGCGCCGGTGCAAGCCCTGTTCGAACAGCCCCGTCACCCGTACACCCTGGGCCTGCTGGGCTCAATGCCGCACCTGGGCGGCTCGCTGGCCACGCCCGAGGGTGAGCCGCCGCGCCGGCTGGTGGAGATAGCGGGCATGGTGCCTTCGCTCAAGGATGCACTGGCCGGCTGCCTGTTCGCGCCGCGTTGCCCGCATGCCAGCGCACGCTGCCGCCAGGAGGTGCCGCCCCTGAGTGATTACGGCGATGGCCACTGGGCGGCGTGCTGGCATCCGGTGCAGGCGGCGACCCCACAAGCGTCTGAACAGGCAGTGAACACATGATGTCTGCGCCATCCATCGAACCCATGCTGCTTGAGGTGCGCAACCTGCGCAAGCACTTCCCCACTGGCCAAAGCTGGCTCGGCCGTGGGGGCAAACTGGTGCGCGCGGTCGATGGGGTGAGCTTTTCCATTGCCGCAGGCGAAACGCTGGGGCTGGTGGGTGAATCGGGTTGCGGCAAGTCAACCACCGGCAAATTGATCCTGCGCCTGCTCGACCCGACTGCCGGCGAAATCTTCTGGCATGGGCAAGCCATCGGCAATTTGAGCCAAGCCGAAATGCGGCCGGTGCGGCGCGAACTGCAAGCGGTGTTCCAGGACCCATATTCCTCACTCAACCCGCGCATCCGCGCCGCCGACATTGTGGCCGAGCCCTTGCGCAACTACGAATCCCTGAGCGCCGCGCAAGCGCGCGAACGCGTGGCCCATCTGTTTGAGAAAGTCGGCCTGCGTGCTGACCAGATGGTGCGCTTCCCGTTTGAGTTTTCTGGTGGCCAACGCCAGCGCCTGGGTATCGCGCGTGCGCTGTCGGTGCAGCCGCGCCTGATGGTGTGTGATGAACCGGTCTCGGCACTGGATGTGTCGGTGCAGGCGCAGGTGATCAATCTGCTGATGGATCTGCAACAGGAGTTCGGCCTGTCCTACCTGTTCGTGGCGCATGATCTGGCGGTGGTGGAACACATCAGCCATCGGGTAGCAGTGATGTACCTGGGCCGCATCGTTGAGATTGCACCCAAGCGAGCCATCTTCACCCGGCCACAACATCCCTATACCGAAGCGCTGCTCGATGCTGTGCCCCTGCCCAAACCAGGGGCGCGCCAGCGGCGCCGGGTGCTCGCGGGTGATGTGCCCAGCCCGATCAATCCGCCATCAGGCTGTCATTTCCACACCCGTTGCCCTTATGCCGAAGATCGCTGCCGCATGGAGGAGCCACCAATGCAGGAGATTCACCCCGGCCAATGGGTGGCCTGTCATCTGCGCCAGCCGGCAGCGCCAGCCAAGGTGACCGCGTGAAAACCCGGTCTGGCCACAAAACACATCGGTCAAGGCCTGGAGTCAGGGCCAGTTCATGAGCCAGCCAGCGCGCCTCATCCTCAACCCGCAGGCCGAGCCTGCCAGTGCCGACTATGGGCAACAGCGTCAAGGTGTGTTGAACCAGGCCGGCTTCGATGCCGCCCATGCCGAGATTTCCAGCTGGCCCGGCTACGCGCCCACACCTTTGCTGACCCTGCCGGGCCTGGCCAGTGAACTTGGGTTGGGACAAGTGCTCTACAAAGATGAGCGTGACCGCTTCGGCCTGGGCAGCTTCAAGGCTCTGGGCGGCGCCTATGCGGTGGCCAATGTGCTGCGCCACAAGGTGATGGCAGCTCATGGGCTGGCAGTGCTGAGCTCACGCGAGCTGCTGGCTGGGGCGCATGCCGACACCGTCTCAGCTGCCACGGTGACTTGCGCGACCGACGGCAACCATGGCCGCTCGGTGGCCTGGGGCGCTCAGCTGTTTGGCTGTCGCTGTGTGATCTTCGTGCATGAGCATGTCAGCCAGGGCCGGCGCGAGGCCATTACACGCTACGGCGCCGAGGTGCGTGAGGTCAAGGGCAACTACGACGATGCGGTGCGCCATGCCGCTGCCACTGCTGCCGCGCAGGGCTGGACCGTGGTCTCAGACACCTCTTACCCTGGCTATCGCGACATTCCCCTGGATGTGATGCATGGCTACGGCGTGATGGCACAGGAAATCACGCAGCAGCTCGCTGGCAACAAGCCACCCAGCCATGTGCTGGTCCAGGCCGGTGTGGGTGCTTTGGCCAGCGCGGTATGCGCCCTGTTCTGGCTGCACTGGGGCAGGCATCGACCCTATTTCGTGGCAGTGGAGCCCACCCGGGCAGATTGCGTCTACCGCAGTCTGCAGGCCGGCCGGCCTGTGATTGTGGAGGGTGCGCTGGATACCGTGATGGCCGGTCTGGCCTGCGGCGAAGTGTCTGAACTGGCCTGGGAAATCCTGCATGGCGGCGCCAACGCGGCGCTGGCGGTGGACGATGCCTATGCATTGGCGGCCATGCGCCGGCTGGCCCAGCCCCAAGCCGGCGACCCGCCGATCGTTGCGGGCGAGACCGGTGGTGTGGGGCTGGCCTCCTTGCTGGCAGCACGCGAAGATCCGCAGATCTGGCGGCAGTTGGGCCTGGATCCCAGCTCGCGTGTGCTGCTGATTGGCAGCGAAGGCGACACCGACCCCCTGATCTACCGCGAGGTGGTCGGCTGCAGCGCCGAGCAGGTCTTGGCACCAATTACGGCTGATTCCCCATAATGCAGCACTGATGAATATGGCCCGTCAATGAAAACCGAACAACTCCGCATCAACTCGGACCGGCTGATGCAGCGCATCCACCGTCTGGCTGAAATCGGCTTCACCGAGGAGGGTGCCTGCTGCCGCCTGGCACTGACTGACGAGGACAAGGCCGGCCGCGATCTGGTGGTGGGCTGGATGCGCGAGCTGGGCCTGCAGGTGCAGATAGACCCGATCGGCAATATCTTCGGCCTGCGCGCCGGGCTGGAGGACGGTGCACCGGTAATGACCGGTTCACACATCGACACGGTGCGCACCGGCGGCCGCTACGATGGCAACTATGGCGTGTTGGGCGGTCTGGAAGTGGTGCAGGTGCTCAATGAAGCCGGCATTACCACCAAGCGCCCGTTGGTGGTGGGGGTGTTCACCGACGAGGAGGGGGCACGCTTTCACCCGGATATGTGCGGCTCGCTGGTCTATGTGGGCGGCCTGCCCTTGCAAGAGGCTTACGACACCAAAGGCTATGACGGCAAGCGCATGGGCGATGAACTGGCGCGCATCGGCTACCGGGGCTCAGCACCGATGCCCCTGTACCACCCGCACGCCTTTGTCGAACTCCATGTCGAGCAAGGGCCGGTGCTGGATATGGAGGGCATCACCATCGGGGCGGTGGAAAACCTTCAAGGAATCTCCTGGACCGAGGTGCTGGTGACGGGACAATCCAACCACGCTGGCACCACCCCAATGCGTCTGCGCCACGATGCCGGTTACTGCGCGGCAGCGATCGGCGTGTTCGTACGTCAACTGGTCAAAGAGCTGGGCGGCAATCAGGTCGGTACGGTGGGCTCGATCACCCTGCACCCCAACCTGACCAATGTGGTGGCTGCGCGGGCGCGCCTGACGGTGGACCTGCGCAACACCGACAACGCTGTGCTGGCCCAGGCTGAAGCCCGGCTGGCACAATTCCTGGAGCAACTGGCGCGCGATGAAGGGGTAAAAATAGAAACCCACTCGCTGGCTCGCTTTGACCCGGTGATCTTTCACCAACCCATTGCCGATCTGATCACCCGCAAAGCCCGCCAGCTGGGCCACACCTGCCGGCCCATGACCTCGGGCGCCGGGCATGACGCCCAGATGCTGGCGCGTATCTGTCCGGCTGCCATGATCTTTGTGCCCTCGGTCAAAGGTATCAGCCACAATCCTGCCGAACACACCGAGCCAGCTCACCTGGAAGCCGGCGCCAATGTGCTGCTGCACACCCTGTTGGAACTGTCCCAGTGATGAAAGATTGAGCACATGACCCGCATCGTCACCGTCGGCGCGGCCCAGCTTGGCCCCATCGCCCGCACTGAAAGCCGGCACCAGGTGGTCACCCGCCTGTTGTCGCTGATGCAGAAGGCCAAACGCCATGGCTGCGACCTGGTGGTATTTCCAGAACTGGCGCTCACCACCTTTTTCCCACGCTGGTATTTCGAAAAGCAGGAAGAGATCGACGTCTTTTTCGAGCGCAACATGCCTGGGCGCGAGACCCAGCCCTTGTTTGACCATGCGCGCGCCCTGGGCATGGGCTTTTACCTCGGCTATGCGGAACTGGTGGTGGAGGGCGGACGCACACGCCGCTTCAACACCTCCATCCTGGTCAACAAGAGTGGCGAGATCATTTCCAAGTACCGCAAGATCCACCTACCGGGCCATGCCGAGCACGAGCCTTGGCGACGCTTTCAGCATCTGGAAAAGCGCTACTTCGAGGTCGGCAATCTGAGCTGGCCGGTAGTGCGCGCACCCCTGAACGAAGGCAGCGCTGGCCTGTACGGCATGGCGATCTGCAACGATCGACGCTGGCCCGAAACCTACCGGGTGATGGGGCTGCAAGGCGTGGAGATGGTGCTGCTGGGCTACAACACGCCAGTGCACAACCCGCCCGCGCCCGAGCATGACGCGCTGTCCAACTTCCACAACGAGCTGGTCATGCAGTCTGGCGCCTATCAGAACGGCACCTGGGTGGTGGGCGTGGCCAAGGCTGGCTGCGAGGAGGGTGTGGACCAGATCGGCAATTCGATCATCGTCGCGCCCTCAGGCGAAATTGTCGCCGCCTGCACCACCCTGGGTGACGAGCTCGCCATCGCCCGCTGCGACCTGAACCTGTGCAATTCCTACAAGAAAACCACCTTCAATTTCGCCCGCCATCGCGAGCCCGAGCAGTATCGGATGATTGTCGAACGCAAAGGGGCGGTGTTGCCTAAGTAAGGATTTTTAGCAAGTCACTTCAAGGAGAACCATCATGCAAATATTTTCGACTCGTTGGCTGGGTGCCTGTTTGGCGGCCTTCCTGCTTATCTGTCTGCGCCCGGCTCTGGCGGCCGAGCCCTTGGTCGACACAGCCTGGCTCAAAGCCAATCTGGGCAAGCCCGGCTTGGTGGTGCTGGATGTCCAGCATCCGGGCGACTACCTGAAATCCCATATTCCCGGCGCGGTACACACCGATTTCGACAAGTCCGGCTGGCGACAGGAACGCGCCGACAAGGTGCCCGATATGTTGCCTACTGATACCAGCAAGCTGGCGACTCATATCGGCGCTCTGGGCATCGACAACCACTCGCATGTGGTGCTGATACCGCCGGGCCGCAACCATGGCGATATGGGATGGGCCACCCGCATTTACTGGACCTTCAAGGTCTTTGGCCATGATCAGGTCTCCATTCTCAACGGCGGCATGGCGGCCTGGGCCAAGGACAAGACCAATCCGCTGCAGGCCGGCGCGGTGCAGGCCGCGGCCAAGACTTTCACAGTCAAGCTGCGCCAAGACATGGTGCCTAGTGCCGAGGATGTGAAAGCTGCCATGGGACGCGGCGTACTGATGGTGGACAACCGGCCAGAAGACCAGTTTGTCGGCATCAACCGCAACCCCAAGGCCAGCATGAATGGCACTTTGCCAGGCGCGCGTAACCTGCCGGCGCTGTGGACCACCGATAATGCGGGTGGCATGTTCCGCAATAAGGAGCAGATGGAGCAACTCTACAGGGTTGCCGCAGTGCCCACCCAAGGTGAACAAGTCAATTTCTGCAACACTGGGCACCTGGCCTCGATTGGCTGGTTTGTTTCCAGTGAAATCCTGGGCAATAAGCAGGCCAAGCTGTATGACGGCTCCATGACGGAATGGACCCTCAACAAGGTGGGGCCAGTAGAGCAGAAAATCCGGCTGCAGTAGCCTGTAGGCTCAGTCCGCTCAGGACCTAGAACCGGATGGAATCAGAGGCGCCCGCTGAATCGATAGGCCAGTAGGCCCAGGTGCTCGTGCAGGGCGACTTGCCAACGGCCAACGCCCTGCACCAAGGAATATTGCATCCAGGGGGTCTGGTTGCCAGCCCAGTAATCGACCGGCCAGGGCGTGACATTCCAGCCTGCGCGCTGGAAAGCGGCCAGCGAGCGCGGCATGTGCCAGGCCGAGGTCACCAGCAGCCAGGGTTGGGCCTTGTCGACACCAGGTAACTGGGCGCTCAACAACGCGTTCTCATAGGTGTTGCGCGACTTATCCTCCAACAACAATTGCGTGTCTGGCACACCCATGCTGGTGAAAAAGCGGTGCGCCCGCTCGGCTTCACTGAGCGCCCCACCAATCAGTGCCCCCTCCCCGCCAGTAAAGAGCAACTTTCTATGCGGCTGCTCGCGCAGCCAGGGTAGTGGGGCGGTCATGCGCTCTGCAGCCCCATTCAGGGCGGGCTGGTCATGACCCTCCCAGACATAAGACGCCTCGGTCGCGCCTCCGAGCACCACCACGCCGGAAAATCGAGACAACTCAGCCTGGGTGGGGGCTGCGTGCGTTTTTTCCAGTCTTCGCAACAAGGCATCGGGCAGGGGTAACCAGCCAGCCAGCAGCACAATCAACAAGGCGGCAATGAAAGCATGGCGAGCCTGGCGAACATGACGACGCATGCGCAACAGGCCCCACACCATCAACAGCACAACCCAATGCAAAGGCTGGGTCAGCAAAGCGATCAGTTTAGACAGTAAAAACATGCGGTCTGGATTGTAGGGGCCTGCGCTTTGGCTGAAGAAATCGCTGCGACAATTGACAATACCGTCTACCCTATCCTTTCTCTGATCGGCCATGAAAGACTTTGCCCAGCGCTACGCCTTGCACAATGAGGTGCATGCCCGTCCGCCCGAGACCATGGGCACGCCTCTGGCCATCACGCACTTTGTGATGCTGTCCGATGCCAGCCAGCACGACAGCAGCCGGGCTCACCTGGCAGCGCTTTTGCGCGACCATCACCTGCCACCTCCGGAGGCCCAGGCCAGTCACCTGCGGGTGGACTTAGGCGCATTTCGTCTGCGCTGGGAGCTGCATACCGAGTTTGTCACCTACACCATCCTGCAACCCCTGGATGAATCCCTGATGAGCAATCAGGATCTGCCCCAGGCCATGGCCGCCGTGCCGCAGGCCTGGCTGGCCAAACTGCCAGGCGAATGCCTGTGCAGCATGCATCTGTGGGTACTGAGTGCCGGGCAGGCGCAGCGCCGAGAGCTGGTGCGCCGACACCTGCGTGAAGACATGCTGGTTGGCTCCACCGTACTTGATGGCCACGCCGAGTTCTATACCGATATGGCGCTGCACCCCGATGGTTTTTCACGCGCCCTGGTCTTTGCCGAAGGCGGCTTGCAAAACCTGTCGGCTCGACGCCTGGGCCGCCTGGTGCAGCGCCTGCTGGAAATCGAAACCTATCGCATGGTCGCCTTGCTTGGCCTGCCCACAGCGCGCGCCGCCGCCACCCTGCTCTCGCGCGGCGAAACCGAACTGGCTTCGCTGGCCCAAGCCATTCGCACCGCGCAAAGCGAGCAGGAGCCCGAACTGCTGGATCGGCTGACCCGGCTGGCCGGCGAGGTGGAAAGCCACTACGCAGCCACCCACTCGCGCTTTTCCGCCAGCAACGCCTATTTCGGCTTGGTCAACCGCCGCATCACCGATATTGCCGAGGCCCGGCTGGAGGGATTGCAGACCATCCGCGACTTCATGGACCGGCGCCTGACCCCAGCCATGAACACTTGCGATTGGGCGCGCCGGCGGCAGCAGGCCTTGTCGGAGCGCATTTCCCGCATGAGCAACCTGCTGCGCACCCGCGTGGAAATCGAACAGCAACAAAGCAGCCAGGCCTTGCTGGCGGCGATGAACCAGCGGCAGGACCTGCAGCTCAAATTGCAGATCACCGTTGAGGGCCTGTCGGTGGCAGCCATCACCTACTACCTGGTGGGCTTGATTGCCTACCTGGCCAAAGGGGCGGCCGCACTGGGCTGGCCACTGAGCCCGGAGACCAGCTCGGCCCTGGCGGTTCCGCTGGTGGCCTTCAGCGTGTGGTGGTCTCTGCGAAAATTGCACCAGAAAATCACTGAAAGTCATTCATGAAATTCAAATCTCTCCTTGCCCTGGTTGGCGCCACCCTGGTGCTGGGTGCGGCGGCGCAGAGCTACCCCAGCAAACCGCTGCGCCTGATCGTGCCTTTTCCCGCCGGCGGGGCCACCGACATCCTGTCGCGTGCGCTGTCGACAGAGCTGGGCAAAAAACTTGGCCAGTCGATCGTGATCGAAAACAAGCCTGGCGCCGGTGGCACCATCGGTGCCCTGGCCGGAGCGCAGGCGGCGCCCGATGGCTACACCCTGCTGCTGACCACCTCCAGCACGCACAGCATCGGGCCTGCCATGAACCCGAAGATGTCGTACAACCCAGAAACCGACTTCACACCCATTGTCTATGTGGCCAATTCACCGCAGGTGGTTCTGGTGCCCCTGAGCTCGCCGGCAAAAAACCTGCGTGAATTCATTGAACATGTTCGCAAGAACCCGGGCCGGCTCAACTACGCCTCCAGTGGCAACGGCGGCATCTCGCACCTTTCCACCGAGGTCTTCAAGGCCCAGACTGGCACCTTCATGGTCCATATCCCCTATCGTGGCACCGGCCTGTCGATTCCCGATCTGATCAGCGGCAAGGTGGATGTTTTGTTCGATTCGGTGGTGTCGGGCATGCCCCATGTCCGCGATGGCAAATTGCGCGCCCTGGCTGTGACCAGCCCCAAGCGCAGCGCCCTGGCACCCGAGCTGCCGGCGGTATCCGAGTTGTTACCGGGGTTCGAGTCGGTCACCTGGTTTGGTGTCTATGGCCCGAAAGATCTTCCCGCAGACATTGTGAGCAAACTCAATCAGGCGCTCAATGCGGCGCTGGCCGAGCCTGAGTTGAAGGATCGTTTCATGCGCCTGGGGGCTGAACCCACCGGCGGCACGCCTCAGGCCTTCGCCAGCATGGTGCGGGCTGATCATGCCAAGTGGAAGAAAATCATCAGCGAGCGCAAGATCAGTTCAGACTGATTCCAGGCCCGGCTGAAGTCCAACAGCTTCGCCCATTCGCCAACCGGCTGTGGCCAGGCCTTCGCAGGCCGCTGCAGCCCCTCATCACCACCAAGCCCGACGCCCTCCCATCCAACGACCATGCAGTTCAATTTCAACAATCCCTACCTCACCACCCGACTGCCCGTGTTTGCACGCAATGTGGTGTCGACCTCACACCCGCTGGCCTCGCAGGGGGGGCTGCGCATGCTGTGGAAAGGCGGCAATGCGGTGGATGCGGCCATCGCCGCAGCAGCCGTCCTCACCATCACTGAACCGGTGAGCAATGGCCTGGGCAGCGATGCCTTTGCCATCATCTGGGACGGCCAGCAGCTGCACGGCCTCAACGCCTCTGGGCGCGCGCCCAAGAGTTGGACCCTGGACTACTTCCGGGGCAAATACGGTGCAGCACCGATCAACCCGCCCAAGCGGGGCTTTGACTCGGTCACCGTGCCAGGCGCTGTGGCCAGCTGGGTGGCCCTGAGCGAGCGCTTTGGCAAGTTGCCCTTTGCCGATTTGCTGGAGCCAGCCATCGAGATCGCCGAGCGCGGCTACCTGCTGCCGGTGGTGGTGCAGCAGAAATGGGCTGCGGCCACACCCGAATTGCAAGGCCAGCCTGGCTTTGCCCAGGCCTTTCTGCCCTGGGGCCGGGCGCCCGAGGTGGGCGAGTTGTTCCAGTTCAAGGCGGCAGCCCAGGGCTTGCGCGCCATTGCCCAGAGCATGGGCCAGGCTTTCTACGGCGGTGAGATTGCGCAGGCCATCGAAAAATTTTCAGACCAGCATGGGGGCAGCCTCAAGGCCAGCGACTTCGCTGCTTATCAGCCCCAGTGGGTGCAGCCGATCAGCAAAAACTACCGCGGCTACACCGTGCATGAAATCCCGCCCAACGGCCAGGGCATCGCGGCCCTGATTGCACTGGGCATCCTCGACCGCTTCGATCTGCCTGCCTTGGCAGTGGATGGGGTGGACTCGCAGCACTTGCAAATCGAGGCCATGAAGCTGGCTTTTGCTGATGTCTACCGCTATGTGGCCGAGGCGCAAGACATGGAAGTGACTGCCGGGCAGCTGCTGGATGAGAGCTACCTGGCCTCGCGCGCCAGGCTGATCGACATGAAGCGCGCGCAAGACTTCGGCGCAGGCAATCCGGTCAAGGGCGGCACCATCTATCTGAGCGCGGCCGATGAAAACGGCATGATGGTCAGCTTCATCCAGAGCAACTACATGGGCTTTGGCTCGGGTTGTGTGGAACCCAACTTTGGTGTCAGCCTGCAAAACCGCGGCCACGGTTTCAGCCTTGATCCCAGGGGACTCAACCCGGCCAATCTGGTGGCGCCGGGCAAGCGCCCCTTCCACACCATCATCCCAGCCTTTCTCACCCGGGACGGGCAGCCGGTGATGAGCTTTGGCGTGATGGGAGCCAATATGCAACCGCAAGGACATCTGCAGACACTGGTGCGCATGCTGGACTACCGGCAAAACCCGCAGGCAGCCTGCGATGCGCCGCGCTGGAGATACAACGCCGGCCTGGAGATCAATGTGGAGTCCGGCATGGACAGCGCCACGGTGCAAGGCCTGGCCGAACGTGGCCACCGCATGGAAGTGATCAACGATTCCTACCAGGACTTTGGCTCCGGCCAGTTCATCTGGCGTGCCGGCGAGCCCCAGGTACATGGCTATGTGGTGGCCAGCGACTCCCGACGCGACGGTCTGGCAGCAGGCTTCTGAGATGGAACACCCCCAGGCAGCATGCCGGGCGATGGAGCCACAGCAATGAAAGCCCCGGCGCGCGGCCTGGGCACCGGCTTGCTGCTGGCGGCGGTGGGCTCGATTGCCTTTTCTGGCAAGGCCGTCATCATCAAGCTGGCCTACCGCTACGATGTCGATGCGGTCACGCTGATCATGTACCGCATGTTGTTTGCGCTGCCACTGTTTGCCGCCATGGCCTGGTGGGCCAGCCGCAACAAGCCCCGGCTCAACTCCAGCGAGCGCTGGCTCGTGCTGGGCCTGGGCTTTTGCGGCTATTACCTGGCCAGCTTCCTTGACTTTGCCGGACTGATCTACATCTCGGCATCACTGGAGCGGCTGATCATCTACCTCACGCCGACCCTGGTGCTGCTGCTTGGACGAGTTCTTTTTGGCCAGACCATTTCGGGCAGGCAGATGCTGGGCATTGCAGCGAGCTACGCTGGCATGTTGCTGGTGGTGGGTCAGGAGCTCAGTGTGGCTGGTCGGGATGTGGCCCTGGGTTCACTGCTGGTGTTTGGCAGCGCCATCAGCTATGCGGTGTACCTGACCTATAGCGGCGAGCTGGTGCGCCGCCTGGGTTCGCTGCGCCTGGTTGGATTGGCCACCAGCGTGGCCTGCCTTTTGTGCATCGGGCAATTTCTGCTGCTGCGTCCGCTGCAAGCTGCGCTGGTGGCGCCCGAGGTGCTGTGGCTGTCTGTGCTCAATGCCACCGCCTGCACGGCGGTGCCGGTGTTGCTGGTGATGATGGGCATCGAGCGCATCGGTGCTCGCCTGACAGCCCAGGTGGGCATGGTCGGGCCGCTGTCAACCATCCTGCTGGGTGTCTGGCTGCTGGATGAGCCCTTCACTGCCTGGCTGGCCGCGGGCACGATGCTGGTGATCGCCGGCATTTATGTGTTCAGCAAGTCAGTCAAGGCCTGACTGACCTTATCATCGCGGTCGTTCAACCGTTTTCTTTTCAACAAGGACACATCATGGATTTGGGTATCGCAGGCAAGTGGGCGCTGGTGGGCGGCGCCAGCAAGGGTTTGGGCTTTGGTTGTGCGCAAGCGCTGGCCAATGAGGGCGTGAATGTGCTGATCGTGGCTCGCGGGGCTGAAGCGCTGCAGGCCGCCGCCGCCAAGATCAAGGCCCAGGCCAGCGGAGTGCAGGTGATTGCGGTGGCCACTGACATCACCAGCGTGGCCGGGCGCGAAGCGATTTTTTCACAGCGCAAGGATTTCGACATTGTGGTCACCAATGCCGGCGGGCCACCCCCAGGCGACTTCCGCGACTGGGACCGCGAGGCCTGGATCAAGGCCGTCGATGCCAATATGCTGACCCCGATCGAACTGCTCAAGGCCACGGTGGACGGCATGGCCGCACGCGGCTTTGGCCGCATCGTCAATATCACCTCCAGTGCGGTGAAGGCACCCATCGATATCCTGGGCCTGTCCAATGGCGCACGCAGCGGCCTGACCGGGTTTGTTGCAGGTGTTGCGCGCAATCCAAAAATTGCCGCCTGTGGCATCACCATCAACAATCTCTTGCCGGGTTCCTTTGACACTGACCGTCTGAAAGCCAATCTGAGCAACGCCGCCCAGAAGACTGGTAAAAGTACGGACGATGTGGCCGAGGCACGCAAGAAAACCATCCCCTCACAACGCTTTGGCACCTCTGAGGAGTTTGGCGCGATTTGCGCTTTCCTTTGCAGCCAGCAGGCGGGCTATATCAACGGCCAGAATGTGCTGGCCGATGGCGGCGCCTACCCAGGCACTTACTGACCAGGGTGCTTGGCCTGCCTAAGGCCGGCGCGTCCCGGGCGCGGCACCTGCCCCGCCCTGGGGGGGTGGCTCTGGCAGCGCGCTTCTGGGCATCACGGTCAGCACGGCTGCGCTGCCGCCAAGAAAGCCTCCCTCGGTCAGCTCTACGGTGATGCTGCGATCAGGCTTGGTGAAGACCAGCAGGCTGGTCTTGCCGCGCACCGCGCTCACCAGCAGCCAACCCTGACGCGGATATTGTTCCAGGAAGAAGCTGTAGGCGGCGCTGCCGGCCTGGTTCAGCTCCAGGTTCAGACGCCCCATCCAGTTTTGACCCGAGCCAAAAATCAGAGATTTCTCGTAGTCAATCTTGGCTCCGCCGGGTGGTAACTGGCCAGCCGTGGTCAGTTCGCTGGCCGATACCCCCTGGTTGGCCGCATTGCTGTCCTTGCTGCCCTCCAGCGGGACACCCATATTGCTGCAGGCTGCCAGCAGCAGAGAAAGTGCACCCAACAATGAAGCAGTGGTGAATTTTTTTGGTCGCATGGTGCTGTTGTCCCTTGAATGAACAAGACCGGCTTATGCCTCAACGACGCGACGATATCACGATCCCGGACACAATCAGGCCAAATGCCAGGCCATGGTAGGCCTGGGGGAGTTCACCCAGCAGCAGGGATGAGAGCACCGCAGTGAAAAGGGGCGTGAGATTGGCAAAAAAGCTGGCCACGGTAGGGCCGGCCTGTCGCACGCCTGAAGCCCAGCAGCGGTAGGCCAGCATGGCCGGGCCCAGGGAAACAAACAGAAGCGCTGCTGCCAGCGGCCAGCCCCAGACAATGTGCGCCTCGGTCAGGGTCCATTCGCCAACGACAAACAGCGCCGACCAGCCCAGGCCAAACACCATCTGGGCCATCAGGAAAAACATCCAGTCCGAGCGAATTTCTGTGGGTTCACGCCCGCCCTGGGCCAGCAGCCAGCTGTACCAGGCCCAGATCATGGCGGCCAGCAGGATGTACAGATCACCCGGCACCAGCCGCACGCTGAGCAGAAATTGCGCCTGCCCCCGTCCCAGAACCAGCAGCACGCCGGCGATCGACAGCAGGGCACCGAGTAACTGGCGGCGAGAAATTGAAGCAGCAAAAAACAGGCGGCCGATCAACAGCATCCAGACCGGCGAGCTGGCAGCCACCAGAGTCACATTGATCGGGCTGGAAGTGCGCAGGGCCATGTACTGCAAGGCGTTGTAGGCACCCACACCGACCAAGCCCAGCAGGAGAAAGCGTCGCCAGGCTGGCCACAAGGCGCTGCCAGGGCGCAAGATGGCCAGACAGAAAGGCAGCATCAGTAAAAAAGCCAGCAACCAGCGCAGGAAGTTGAGTGTCAGGGGCGGCACCAGTTCACTCACCATGCGCGCGACAATGACATTGCCCGACCACATCAGGGGTGGCACGGTCAGCAACAGGGCAACCGGAAAAGTCAGGCGTGCATTCATCGGGCCTAATGTACCAAGCCTGCTGGCTGGCCCACCCGGATCAGATGCTCGCCACTCGTGGCACACTAGGCCCCTTCGATATTTTGACCCCTATTTCAGGAGACTGATCCATGAGCCAGATGACTTCCCGCGCCGTTCGCATTGATGCTATTGGCGGCCCCGAGCAACTCAAGTTGGTCAATGTGACGGTGGGTGAGCCCGGCCCAGGCGAAATCCGAATTCGCCACAAGGCCTGCGGCCTCAACTACATTGACACCTACCAGCGTTCGGGCATGTACAAGCTGCCACTGCCAATGACCTTGGGCATGGAAGCCTCCGGGGTGGTTGAAGCTGTGGGAGAAGGCGTCACCCACCTCAAGGTCGGCGACCGCGCCGCCTACGCCAGCCAACCACCCGGGGCCTATTGCGAAGTTCGCGTGATGCCTGCCAAGGTGGTGTGCAAGCTGCCGGATGACATCTCGTTTGAAACCGGCGCGGCCATGATGCTCAAGGGCCTGACCGTGCAATACCTGTTGCGCCGCACCCTGCCGGTGGGCGGTCTGCAGGCTGGCGACCATGTGCTGTTTCATGCTGCCGCTGGCGGCGTGGGACTGATCGCCTGCCAATGGGCCAAGGCGATGGGCCTGCAGCTGATCGGCACTGCGGGCTCCGATGAGAAATGTGCCTTGGCCAAGGCCAATGGCGCAGCCCATGTGATCAATTACGCCAAGGAAGACTTTGTGGCCCGGGTCAAGGAAATTACGGGTGGCAAGGGCCTCAAAGTGGTCTATGACTCAGTGGGCAAGGACACCTTCATGAAATCCCTGGACTGCCTGCGACCATTCGGTTTGGCGGTGAATTTTGGCAATGCCTCGGGCAAGGTGGAGCCGTTTGACCTCAACATCCTGGCGGCCAAGGGCTCGCTCTACACCACCCGCCCCACGCTGTTCAACCACAATGCCTCGCGGGAATCTGCACAGGAAATGGCCGATGACCTGTTTGCCATGGTCAGCAGTGGCAAGGTGAAAATTCACATCGACCAGACTTACCCGCTGGAGAAAGTGGCCCAGTCCCATATCGACCTGGAGTCACGCAAGACCACTGGTTGCACCATCCTGACGCTGTAGAGCGCCGGCCTGGGTAAACTGCATCAGCCCGGCCTGGCCGGGCTTTTTCATGCCCGCGATCGCCGCACCCGAAGCAGCTCATCCAGGATCAGGCAGAAGGCGCCCACGGTGATGGCGCTGTCAGCCAGATTGAAGGCAGGAAAGTGCCAGGCCTGCAGATGGAAATCGATGAAATCGATCACATAACCGTGCAGCAGGCGGTCCAGCACATTGCCAATGGCGCCACCCAGAATACAACCCAGGGAAAAGCAGAACAGGCGCTGGCCGGCATGCGAGCGCAACATGAACAGAATGAATATCGTTGCCACCACACCAATGGCCACGAAAAACCAGCGCTGCCAGCCTGAGGCGTCAGCCAGGAATGAAAACGCCGCGCCCGAGTTGTGAACGCGCACAATGTTCAAGAAACTGAACACAGTGGTGCTGTCGCCCAACTGGTAGTAGGTGAGGATCAGCACCTTGCTGATCTGGTCAAGCAGCAACAGGCCAAAAGCCAGGGCCAGCCAGCGCAACATCCCCCGAGCCTGGCGTGCGCGTGGCATCAGCAGGCCTCAGCCGGACCAACAGCGGCCGCAGGTGGCAAGCGCCGCAGCAACCGGCAGTGGGCCAGGCTGCAGGGACTCGCAGGCATCAGGCGCATAGGCGCTTTTCTCCTGCGCCAAAGAGGTTGCTGGTGCAGCGGCCGCAGAGCGAGGGATGAGCGGCATCGGCGCCCACATCGTCGCGGTAGTGCCAGCAGCGCTCGCATTTTTGCGCGCTGCTGGGCTGAACCTGCACCGACAGCTGACTGCCTTGCTCGAGCGCAACTGTCGAGGTGATGAAAACAAACTTGAGGTCTTCGCCCAAGCTTGACAACAAGGCATGGTCTTCAACGCTGACCGTCAGCCTGATATTGGCCTGCAGGGAGGCACCCACCTTGCCTTCGGCGCGCAGGGCCTCAATGTGCTTGTTCACCACATCGCGGATGGCACGGATACGCGACCATTTGGCCAGCAAAACGGGCACTGGTGCGGCCAGCTCTGAGTAAGTCTCCAGAAAGACGGATTCTGATTGGCCCACCAGCTGCCAGGCCTCTTCGGCGGTAAAGCTGAGAAAGGGTGCCATCCAGCGCAGCATGGCGTGGGTGATCTGGCGCAAGGCGGTCTGGGCGCTGCGCCGCGCCAAGGACTTGGGCGCGGTGGTGTAGAGCCGGTCTTTCAGGATGTCCAGGTAGAAGGCGCCCAGGTCTTCCGAGCAATACACCTGCAGCTTGGCCACCACCGGGTGAAATTCGTAGGCCTCGTAGTGCGCCAGAATCTCCGATTGCAGCTCGGCCGCTCGGCTCAGTGCGTAACGGTCAATCTCCAGCAGCTGATCGACTGGCAAGGTGTCTTGAGCCGGGTCGAAATCGCTCACATTGGCCAACAGGAAACGCAGGGTGTTGCGGATGCGGCGATAGGCATCGACCACCCGCGCCAGTATCTTGTCATCAATGCCCAGGTCGCCCGAGTAGTCAGTGGCGGCACACCAAAGGCGGATGATCTCAGCGCCCATCTTCTCGCTGACCTGCTGGGGCGCCACCACATTGCCCACACTCTTGCTCATCTTGCGGCCCTGGCCATCGACAGTGAAGCCGTGGGTGAGCAGGCCCTTGTAGGGCGCGCGGCCATACATGGCGCAGGCTGTCAGCAGCGAGGAATGGAACCAGCCGCGGTGCTGGTCATGGCCCTCCAGGTAGAGGTCGGCCTCGGGGCCGCCGTCTTCATGGCCGCCGCCAGGGTGCGAGGTCTTGAGCACAGTGGTATGGGTGGTGCCCGAGTCGAACCAGACTTCCAGAATATCGCTGCTCTTGCTCCATCCAGCGGCATCGGAGGCGTCACCGATGCGCTGCAGCACCTCAGCTGCGCTCAGCCGGCTCCAGGCCTCGATGCCACCTTGCTCCACCACCGCAGCAGCCAGGTCGATGATCTCGGGCGTGCGCGGGTGCGGCTCACCGCTGTTCACATCAAGCAGGAAGGGCAACGGCACGCCCCAGCTGCGCTGGCGCGAAATGCACCAGTCAGGCCGGTTGGCGATCATGTCGCGCAGTCGGGCCTGGCCGTTCTCAGGATAGAAACGGGTTTCCTCGATGGCGGCCAGGGCCAACTGGCGCAGGGTCTGCGGCGCCTTGTCGCGGGTGAAGATGCCCTCGCCCTCATCCATGCGCACAAACCATTGGGCCGCGGCACGGTAGATCACCGCCGACTTGTGGCGCCAGCAGTGCGGGTAGCTGTGCACGATGTCCTGGGTGGCAAACAGGCGGCCGGCGTTTCTCAGCGCCTCGATCACCACTGGCACCGCCTTCCAGATGTTGAGGCGGCCAAACAGCGGGAAGTCCGCCGCATAGGAACCCTTGCCCTGCACTGGGTTGAGGATGTCTTCGTAGCGCAGGCCGTGGGCGACGCAGCTGTTGAAATCGTCCACACCATAGGCGGGCGCCGAGTGCACAATACCGGTGCCATCATCGGCAGTGGCGTAGTCGGCCAGGTAGACCGGGCTGAATCGGCGGTAGCCGGCATCCACATCATAGAGCGGATGCTTGAAGTTGATCAGTGCCAGATTTTTTCCCAGCGTGGTGGCCAACACCTGGCCGCTGAGCTGGTAGCGCGCCAGGCACTGCTCAACCAGGCTCGCAGCCAGCAGCAGCAGGCCACGCTCGGTCTGCACCAGCGCGTACGCCAGTTCGGGGTTGAGATTGAGTGCCTGGTTGGCTGGCAAGGTCCAGGCGGTGGTGGTCCAGATCACCGCATAGGCAGGCTGCTCAAGCTTCGGCAAGCCAAACGCCTCTGTCAATTTCTGCGGCTCGGCGCATTCAAAGCCGACATCCAGCGTGCTGCTCTTCTTGTCCTGGTACTCGATCTCGAACTCAGCCAGCGATGAGCCGCAGTCAAAGCACCAATAGACCGGCTTCAAGCCGCGATAGACAAAGCCACGCTCCATCACCCGCTTGAAGGCGCGAATTTCGGCCGCCTCGTTGACAAAATCCATGGTGCGGTAGGGGTTGTCCCACTGGCCCAGCACACCCAGACGCTTGAAGTCGACCATCTGCTGCCCGATCTGCTCGGTGGCAAAGGCGCGGCATTCCGCCTGCACCTGCGCGCGCGCAGCCAGCGGCGAAATCGCGCCCCCTGTCGCCTGCTCGCTGCCAGCAGTTGGTCCGCCATCATCAGCCGCATGTAAGCCGAGTGTGCGGCCGTGCAGCTTCTCAATGGCATTTTCAATAGGCAGGCCGTGGCAGTCCCAGCCCGGAATGTATTGCGCGTCCAGGCCCTTCAACTGGCGCGCCTTGACGATCATGTCCTTGAGGATCTTGTTGACTGCGTGGCCGATATGAATCTGGCCGTTGGCGTAAGGCGGCCCATCATGCAGCACAAACTTGGGCGCACCGGCCCGCGCCAGGCGCAATTTGCGGTAGATACCCTTGTCGTCCCAGTCCTTGACCCAGCCCGGCTCGCGCTTGGGCAGGTCGCCCCGCATGGGGAAAGGGGTTTCGGGCAGGTTCAGCGTGGCGCGGTAATCGACTTTGGTCTTGTCAGAGCTCATGATGGCGGGTAGATGCGAAATACGCCCGCGCATCATCGATATCCTTGGCGATGCCGCGCCTCAGCGATTCCAGGCTGTCGTACTTCAATTCGTCGTGCAGCTTGTGGAGCAGTTCCACTCGGACAATTTTACCGTAGGCCCCTTCATGGCCCAGCTCGATCGGCCAGTCCAGGCAGTGCGTCTCCAGCAGCACCCGACCGCCATTGACATCACCCGCATCCAGCGAGGGCCGCACCCCCAAGTTGGCCACACCCTTGAGCACCTCAGCGGTCAGGCCGTGCACCAGTACCGCGAAGATGCCGCTGGCTGCCGGATTCCAGTGGGCAAAACGCAGGTTGAGGGTCTTGAAGCCAAGCTCACGCCCAAGCTTGCGGCCATGCAGCACATGGCCTGAGATGTGATACGGGTGCCCCAGCAGACGCGCCACGTCCTGCATGCGCCCCTCAGAGAGCGCCTGGCGCACCATCGAGCTGGATATACGCTGGCTGTGCCCGCTGCCGGCAGTGGCCAGCGCGCGGGCAGATGGTGCGAGATTGGGCAGGTGCGAATAGGATATTTCGTAGCTGTTCATGCGAGCCACATCCATGCCCAGTGAGCTGCCCACATCGTCAAGCAAGGCATAGTCGCCTGCGCGCTTGGCACCAAAGCGGAAATCGTCACCCACCAGCACATAGCGCGCACCCAGGCCGCCTGCCAGCACCTGCTCGATGAAGGCCCGGGGCGACAATGCAGCAAGCTGGGCATCAAATGGGAGGATCACCACCTGGTCTATGCCGCAACGTTGCAGGTCGCTGAGCTTGTCGCGCAGGGTGGCAATGCGCGCTGGCGCCAGCCCTGGGTTGTGCGCGAGACCGGCAAAGTAGTCGCGCGGGTGCGGCTCGAATGTCAGCGCGCAGCTGGGCAACCCGCGCTGGCGCGCCTCACCCTGCATGAGGGCGAGCATGGCCTGGTGGCCCCGGTGGACACCGTCAAAGTTGCCAATGGTCAGCGCGCAGGCCGCGGCAATGCCAGGGTGGTGGTAACCCCGAAAAATCTTCATGAATCAGCAAGCACCTGAAAACAACAGCGAGGCCAATAGCGGCAGGAATAGGCATCAAAACACGGTATATTGTGGCGCACTGAGCCAGGCGCACTCAGGGTGCTGTAGGCTCACCCGTCGCAGGAGGCATGATTTGAAAGTCTTGAAGCTGTCGGCCCAGGGACTGCCCCAGTCCTGGATTTCGCTGGAAGAAGCTGTGTTGCACTACGCGGCAGACGAAGTGCGCTGGGAATCCGGCGGTGAAATTGCGGTCTTCCATGGCGGCCACAACGCCATCACCGGCAAACAATCGGTGATTACCGTCAACAGCATCATTGGCACCAAGGGCGTGCCCAATATCAACCCCTTCGACCTGCGCCCCAGCCTGACCAACAGCAAGTTGTTTGCGCGCGACCGCAATTTCTGCGCCTACTGCGGCGGCCACTTCCATGAGACCGACCTGACGCGCGAGCATGTGATTCCCTTTGCCCAGCGGGGCCGCGATCACTGGATGAATGTGGTCACTGCCTGTCGTGCCTGCAACCATCGCAAAAGCCACCGCACCCCGGAACAAGCCGGCATGCCACTGATTTATGCGCCCTATGTGCCCAGCCTGTGGGAAGACTTCATTCTGCGCAACCGCCGCATCCTGGCCGACCAGATGGAGTTTCTGATGGCGCATGTGCCACGCTCCTCGCGTTTGCTGGTCTGACCCCGGCCCTCCCCTTTAGCCTGCAGGCCGCTTCTATGTTGTTGTTTGCCACGACGGTATTTCTTTCGGCTTTCCTGCTGTTCCAGATCCAGCCCATTGTGGGCAAGATGATCCTGCCCTGGTTTGGCGGCTCTTCTTCCGTCTGGAGTGTTTGCATAGTTTTTTTCCAGGCTGCGCTGCTGCTGGGCTATGCCTATGTGCATTGGCTGCATGAAAAGCTGGCACCCCGGCAGCAGCTGCGCCTGCACATGGCCCTGCTACTGGTCAGCCTGCTGGCCTTGCCGGTGGCCGCCGATCCCAGCTGGAAAGGGGTGGCGCTGGAGCATCCGGGGTGGAATGTGCTGGCCGTCCTGGCAACTGCTGTGGGCATCCCCTATCTGCTGCTGTCCACCACGGGGCCGCTGATGCAGGCCTGGTATGCGCGCACCTTCTCTGCGGCAGTCACCAGCGCCCATCCCTATCGGCTGTATGCACTGTCCAACCTGGCATCCATGCTGGCCTTGCTGAGCTACCCAGTGCTGGTCGAACCGATCTGGGCAGTTGATGCCCAGGCCCGCGGCTGGTCAATGGGTTACGCGCTGTTTGTTGCCTCCTGCCTTGCCACCTCGCTCTATGCCTGGCGGCGCGTCAGCGTCTCGGCCAATTCGACCGAGGCTGCCACCCTTGAACTCGCGCCGGCGCCTTCCTGGGCTGAGCGCCTGCTCTGGATCGGCCTGTCGGCCACGCCATCGATCTTGCTGTTGTCGCTCACCCGTCACCTGACCCAGGATGTGGCCCCCATTCCCTTTCTGTGGGTGCTGCCGCTGAGCATCTACCTGCTCAGCTTCATCCTGTGCTTTGATGCGCCCCGCTACTATGTGCGCCCCCTGTTCCTGACGCTGGCCGTGCTGTCGTTTGTGGCGCTGGACTTCTCCCTGGATGACGGCACCGATGTGCAATGGCTGGTTCCCCTCATCAGCATCAGCCTGTTTGCTTTCTGCATGGTCTGCCATGGCGAACTGGTGCGCCGCAAACCACCGCCGCGCCATCTCACCCTGTTCTACCTGATGCTGTCGATTGGGGGCGCGGTGGGCGGGGTTCTGGTGGGCTTGGTGGCACCAGCCGTGTTCAATGCCTATTACGAACTGCCCCTGGGATTGTTTCTCTGCGCCGCCCTGGTCTTGATTGTTCTGTGGTCCGAACTCAGGTCGGCGTGGAAAGTCTTGTTGCTCTTGCTGCTGCTTGGCTATGGAGTGCGGCTGGGCATGATCAGCTTTGGCTACGTGGACGGCTTTCGCCAGGTGGTGCGCAATTTCTACAGCCAGTTGCGTGTGGTGGACAACCCCGAGGCAAAACACGGTCACTTGCGGCAATTGGTGCATGGACGCATCAACCATGGGGAGCAGTACCTGAGTCAGGATTTGCGACGCACCCCCACCGCGTACTACTGCGCACAATCCGGCATTGGGCGCACCATGCGCGCGCTGGATGGCAGAAACCAACGAAAGATCGGCATACTCGGATTGGGCACCGGTACCCTGGCGGCCTATGGCCGGGCCGGTGATGAATTTCGTTTTTACGAGATCAACGAGCAGGTACTCCAACTGGCGCGCAGCGAATTCAGCTACCTGTCCGACTCCCAGGCCCGGGTTGAGCATGTTCTGGGTGATGGCCGCCTTATGCTGGAGCGTGAGCAGCCCCAGCAATTTGACCTGCTGGTGATGGATGCCTTTGCAGGTGACTCGATTCCCACCCACTTGCTGACGCTGGAGGCCCTGCACACCTATCTAGGTCATCTCAAGCCCGGTGGCATGCTGGCTGTTCATATCACCAACCATTACCTCGACCTGCAACCTGTGATGGCCGCTGCAGCTGGGCATTTTGGTAAAACAGCGCTGCTGCAGGACTTTGAGCCGGCACAGGACAACCTGCTGTGCATGAACTCGGTCTGGGTTCTGCTGGTCGATCCCGACTCGCTGGCTGGCCTGCTGCCCCAGCTGCAAGGCGCACAGATACTTCAGCCCCGTCCTGGTTTCAGGCCCTGGACCGACAGTTTCACCAATCTGCTGGGCATCCTCAAGTAGGGTCAGCGCCGGCTCAGCTGAACACCCCCGCCGTGTCCTGCATGCGGGCAGAGACCTCGCCCAGGTGGTGCAGGCTGTCGCCATAGGTCAAATCCAGCTGGGTCAGTTTCTTGAAGTAATGGCTGACGATGTACTCATCGGTCACGCCAATACCACCATGCAGTTGCACCGACTGCTGGCCGATGAAGCGTATCGACTGGCCCAGCTGGTACTTGGCGCGGGACAAGGCGCGCCGGCGCTCATCAGCCGGGGCATGGAGCTTGAGGCTGGCGTAATAGCTCATCGAGCGCGCCAGCTCAAGCTGCATCTTCATGTCTGCAGCCCGGTGGCGCAGGGCCTGAAAACTTCCAATGGCGGCTCCGAACTGCTTGCGCGTGTTGAGGTACTCCAGCGTGGTCTTCATGGTCATGTCCATCACACCCACCGCTTCGGCGCAGAGGGCAGCTATGCCAACATCCACCGCCAGCTCAAGAGCAGCCAGACCTTCGGTGGTGATCAGCTGCGCTGGCGCCTGCGTCATCTGCAGATCGGCAGCCCGGGCGCCGTCCTGGGTGCTGTAGCCCCGTGTGCGAACCTGGCTTGTGGTGCGATCGAGCAGGAACAATGCCATCCTGCCCTGGGCCATGGCTGGCACCAGCATGGCATCGGCCAGATCTCCTGCCGGCACCAGATGCTTGCTGCCACTGAGCAGCCAGTTGTCTCCCGCCTGTGTGGCGGTGGTCTCGCAGGCATCGAGCCGGTAGCGCGCCTTGCGCTCCTGCTGTGCCAGCACCACCATGGCTTGACCCGAGGCAATCCGCGGCAGCCAGGCAGACCTGAGCTTGACATCTGCATGGTTGGCCAGCACCGCGGCAGCAATCAGGCTTTGCGCCAGCGGCTCAAGCACCATGCCACGGCCCAGCTCTTCCATCACCACCATGCCCTCGATCGGGCCCATGCCAAGACCCCCCTCGTCCTGCGGCACATACAGGCTGCACAGGCCGAGTTCGGCCAGCTCCTGCCAGGCCTCGGTGGAACAGCCACCAGCCTGGACGATGGCGCGGCGGCGCTCAAAGCTGTAGGCCCTGGCCACCCATCTGTTCACTGCGTCGCGCAGCTGCATCTGATCATCAGAGAAATCAAAATCCATGGCCTCTATTCCTTTTTCTAACCCAGGATGGTCTGTGCCACGATATTGCGTTGCACCTCATTGCTGCCGCCATAAATCGTGGTTTTGCGGCAGTTGAAATAGCCAAGTGCCAGCGGTGCATTGGCCAGGGATCCGCCGGGAAAGTCTCCCTGCCAGCCCGCCTCCATGGCCTCCTGGATCAAAGGGATAGCGTAGGGGCCAGCTGCCAGCATCATCAACTCGGCGTAGCGCTGCTGAATCTCGCTGCCCCGGATCTTGAGCAGTCCGGCGACATCGAGCGACTGCTTGCCAGATTTTTCGGCCGACAGGACACGCAGCACCATCATCTCCAGCGCCACCACATCGACTTCGAGGCGGGCAATTTCGTCGCGAAAGCGCGGCTCGCCGTAAACGCCTTCGTCCCTGGCAATGCGCTTGAGGCGCTCGAGCTCGCGCTTGGAGCGGTTGACATCGGCAATATTGGTGCGCTCATGGCTGAGCAGGTGCTTGGCATAAGTCCAGCCCTTGTTTTCCTCGCCTATGAGGTTGTCAAGCGGGACCCGGACATTGTCAAAAAACACCTCGTTGACCTCGCATTCGCCATCCAGCAGCCGGATCGGACGCACAGTCACGCCGGCAGACTTCATGTCGATCAGGAGAAAGGAGATGCCAGTCTGCGGTTTGCCTTCGTTGCTGGTGCGCACCAGGCAAAAAATCCAGTCGCCATACTGGGCCAGGGTGGTCCAGGTTTTCTGTCCATTGACCAGGTAGTGATCCCCTTGACGCTCGGCCCGGGTCTTGAGCGAGGCCAGATCAGAACCCGAGCCCGGCTCGCTATAGCCCTGGCTCCACCAGACATCCCCGCTGGCGATGCCGGGCAGGAAGCGTTCTTGCTGCGCCCTGGTGCCAAAGGCCATGATGACTGGTGCCACCATCACCGGGCCAAAAGGAATCACGCGGGGCGCACCGGCCAGGGCGCACTCCTCCTCAAACAGGTGCTTTTGCACTGCGCTCCAGCCCGGGCCACCAAAGGCCTTGGGCCAGCCTGAGGCCAGCCAGCCCTTGCCGCCCAGGATACGCGCCCAGCGCTGGTGGTCTTCACGCGTGAGATGAAGAGCGTTGATCACCTTATGCCGGATTTCGTCCGGCAGGTTGGCGCGCACCCAGTCGCGCACCTCTTGGCGAAATTGCTGTTCTTCAGGAGTAAATGCCAGATCCATGGGGTGTCTTCCGAAATAGACCGTTAGTCAAAAGGCTCGAAAGCCGGGGTTTTAACATACCCGTTCCAAGAGCTGTTGTGTTGCCCACAACAAGCTGTTGTGCGCAACACAACAAGGATAATTAAGCCCAGCCATGAAAAACATCGTGATTCTGATCTCCGGCGGCGGCTCCAATATGGCAGCCATCATTCGCGCTGCCGAGCGAGAGCAGTGGCCCGAAAAACTGGGCGCCCGGGTGGAGCGCGTCATCAGCAACAATGCCAAGGCCAAGGGCCTGACCCTGGCTGAGCGGGCGGGTATTGCAAGCACTGTGATTGAGCACACCGCTTACGCCACACGCGAAGATTTTGATGCCGCCCTGATGGCCGCAATTGACGCCAGCCAGCCAGCGCTGGTGGTGATGGCCGGCTTCATGCGCATCCTCACTCCTGGCTTTGTTGAACACTTCAACGGCCGCCTGCTCAATATTCACCCTTCCCTGTTGCCGGCCTTTCCTGGCCTGCATACCCACCGACGCGCGATCGAGGCGGGTTGCAAATTTGCCGGTGCCACAGTGCACCGCGTCACCACCGAATTGGACCAGGGTCCGATCCTGGCGCAGGCTGTGGTGCCGGTCCTGCCCGACGACAGCGAGCAGAGCTTGGCCGCGCGCGTTCTGACGCAAGAACACCTCATCTACCCGCGGGCCATAGCCGACTGTCTAGCCCGCCTGTGAACTGGCTGACAGCCATTCAAATCGCGGCAAGCGCTGCCCCTCGACCATGACCGCCTCCTGGAACATGGCAGCCGGCCGTACCCACAAACCTCGCTCGCCATAGAGGGCGCGGTACACCACCATCGGCTCCAGCGTTTCGCTGTGACGTGCGGTGTCGATCACCTCATACATCAGCCCCTTGTAGTGGCGATACAGGCCAGGGCGGATGGGTGTCAACAAAGGGAGTTTTTCTTCGGACATGGGACAATCCTAGGCCAAATTCAACTCGCTCTTTCATGCATCCCAAATCCCTGCTCGACCTGAGCGCCGAGCTGGTCCGCCTGGCCCTCAAGCTGGATCATCCGGCCGACGCCATCGTGTCGCGCTTTTTTCGCGACCACCGCAGCCTGGGGCCCCGCGAGCGGGCCACCCTGGCAGAAACTGTGTATGCGGTGCTGCGCAAGAGGCTGCTGTTCGAGAAACTGGCCCTCTCGGGCAGCGGCCCAAAGGAGCGTCGGCTTGCCATTCTGGGTTTTGCCGCGCCGCGCGACTTCCTGAGCGCTGCACTGACCGATACCGAACAATTCTGGCTCGCCCAATGTGATCTTGTGCGGCCCGAGGAGCTGCTCGAGTTGCATCGTCACAACCTGCCAGATTGGCTGGCCCAGGTGCTGAAAGAACAACTGGGCGAGCAGTTCTGGCCCTTGGTCAACAGCCTCAATCAGAGTGCCGGCCTGGACCTGCGGGTCAACACCCTGGTAGCCAAGCGTGAAGCAGTTCAGAAAGAGTTGCAGGAGGCTGGCATTGAGGCCACCCCCACGCCCTACTCGCCCTGGGGCCTGCGCATCGAAGGCAAGCCAGCCCTGAACAAGCTTGACGCCTTCAGCCGCGGCGCCATCGAAGTACAGGACGAAGGCTCGCAGCTGCTCACCTTACTGCTGCAGGCCCGGCGCGGCGAAATGGTGGTGGATTTTTGTGCCGGAGCCGGCGGCAAAACCCTGGCCATTGGCGCGACCATGCGCAATACCGGCCGGCTGTATGCCTTTGACACCTCGGCCCACAGGCTGGATGCCTTCAAGCCCAGGCTGGCGCGCAGTGGCCTATCCAATGTGCACCCAGCGGCCATTGCCCACGAGCGCGATGAGCGCATCAAACGCCTGGCCGGCAAGATTGACCGGGTGCTGGTCGATGCGCCCTGCTCCGGTCTGGGCACCCTGCGACGCAACCCGGATTTGAAATGGCGGCAAAGTGCCCAGGCTGTCCTGGAATTGGCCAGCAAGCAAGCCGCCATTCTTGAGAGCGCGGCACGCCTGCTCAAGCCGGGAGGGCGGCTGGTCTACGCCACCTGCAGCCTGTTGCGGCAGGAAAACGAGGACATTGCCGAGGCTTTCAGCGCCTCACATGCCGATTTCAACCCACTGGCTGTGGCCGAGGTCCTGGCGCAGCTCAAGATTGAGCAGACAGCCAACTTGTGTAGTGGCGGCGTCAATGGACGCCAATATTTGCGTTTGTGGCCTCATCTGCATCAAACTGACGGCTTTTTTGCGGCCATCTGGGAAAAAAATTAAAGCCACAGGCTTGAATTTGCTGCATTTTCCTGCGATTGCGGTCGCTGGCAGAAAATTCGATAAAGCCTTAGAATTCGCGCTCCAGGGGGTGGCGATCGGCCACCCCTCCTTTTATCTGATGATCACGAAAGAACCCACCTATGCTGCTACCTGACTGGTCTGTGCTCAACGCGATGCTCGACTGGCTGGCCCACGGCGCCTGGGATCTCAGCTGGTGGCAGATCGTGCTCTTCACCCTGGCGATGACCCATGTCACCATTGCCAGCGTCACCATCTATCTGCACCGTTGTCAGGCGCACCGCGCCCTGGACCTGCACCCTATTCCCGCCCATTTTTTCCGGCTGTGGCTGTGGCTCACCACAGGCCAGGTGACCAAGGAATGGGCCTCCATCCACCGTAAGCACCACGCCAAGTGCGAGCAAGATGGCGATCCGCACAGCCCGCATATTTTTGGTATCAACAAAGTCTTCTGGCAAGGTGCCGAGCTGTACCGCGTGGAATCCAAAAACAAGGAAACCATGGCGCGCTACGGCCATGGCACGCCCGACGACTGGATCGAGCGCAATCTGTACACCCGCTACTCCTGGCAGGGTGTTGGCGTGATGATGATCATCGACCTGATGCTGTTTGGTGCTGCCGGACTGGCTGTGTGGGCAGTTCAGATGGCCTGGATTCCCGTGACCGCCGCTGGCGTGATCAATGGATTTGGCCATTGGTGGGGCTACCGCAACTTTGAAGCGCCCGATGCCAGCACCAATATTGTTCCCTGGGGCATCCTGATCGGTGGCGAAGAGCTGCACAACAACCACCACACCTATCCGACCTCTGCCAAGCTGTCGGTCAAACCGTATGAGTTCGATATCGGCTGGGTGTATATCAGTGCCCTGAGCGCGCTGGGCCTAGCCAAGGTCAAGAAAACGCCGCCGAAGCTGGCCTATGGCAACATCAAACCGGTCGCTGATGACAAGACCCTGGAAGCCCTGATCGCGCACCGCTACGAGGTCATGGCCGGCTATGCCAAGAGCATGCGTCAAGCTTTCGAACAGGAACTGGTATCGCTGAAAGCGCGCAGTGCAGAAGCCAGCGTGCTGCAGGCTGCCAGCCGCTGGCTGCACCGGGATGCCGACAAGGTGCCCACCGAGGCAGCGCCTGAATTGGCCAAAGCCCGTGCGGCCTCACCGGTACTGGACCAGATGGTCACCATGCGTGAAGAGCTGCGCCAACTCTGGCTGAACACCTCGCGCAGCCGTGAACAGTTGCTGGCTGATCTGCAGGCCTGGTGTCACCGCGCTGAAGACAGTGGCATCAGCATGCTGCGTGAGTTTTCTCTCAAGCTGCGCGCCGCCAAGGCCTGATTTCATCCGTACACTCAGATAAAAAGCCCGCAGCAGCGGGCTTTTTTGTGTCTGCCCCTCAAAGCCCACGGCCGGCAGCAGGGCTGCTATAGTCTTTTCCCCACGGGCTGATCCCCAGGCTGACGAGCCTTGTCCTTGATGCACAGTGTTTGAATGGACCAGCCCGAGACCCACCCGCCCCCTCAAACCTGGCTATTTGATTGGAGACAGAGCATGCTGTTGATTTCACGCCGCACCCTCACCACCCTCCCCCTGATGCTGTCGGCCTTGCTGCTCGTGGGCGGCGCCAGCCTTGCGGCAGACCCCTTTCCAAGCAAAGCGATCACCCTGGTGGTACCCAACCCGCCAGGCGGTCTGGTTGACACCTCGGCCCGCCTGGTCAGTGATTCGCTGTCGCGCGTGGCCGGGCAATCGGTGGTGGTGGACAACAAGCCCGGCGGCAGCGGCAATCTGGCCTATGGCCTGGTGGCGCGGGCACCCAAAGATGGCTATACGGTCCTGGTTTCATATTCTGGCTACCACATAGCCAATCCGATCCTGATGAACAAATTGCCCTGGGAGTTGAAAGACCTCACCCCGGTGGGCCTGGTCACCGTCGCCACCAATGTGATTGCGGTGCACCCCTCGGTGCCGGCCAACAACCTGCGCGACTTCATTGCCTGGGCCAAACAA
The DNA here is from genome assembly GCA_964228805.1 of Burkholderiaceae bacterium. Classification (GTDB taxonomy): domain Bacteria; phylum Pseudomonadota; class Gammaproteobacteria; order Burkholderiales; family Burkholderiaceae_C; genus Hylemonella. The sequence goes on along the minus strand of CAXRBE010000121.1, from coordinate 9,657 downwards.
AACCCAGGCAAGCTCAATTACGCCTCGCAAGGCAACGGCTCGGTCTCCCACATCGGCACTGAAATCTTCAAGCAGCTCACTGGCCTGAATATGGTTCATGTGCCCTACAAGGGCTCTGGCCAGGCGATTCAGGATGTTCTGGCAGGCCAAGTACAAGTCTTCATCACCACGCCACCTTCGGTGATGGGGCATGTGCAGAATGGCAAGCTCAAAGCCCTGGCGGTCACCGGTAAAACACGTCACCCCTCCATGCCCAATGTGCCGACCGTGGCTGAGGCGGGCTTGAACAATTACGAGCTGGAGTCCTGGGTGGCGCTCTACGTGCCTGCAGGCACGCCACGCGAGGTGGTGCAAAAACTTTCGGCAGACGTCAAGCGCAGCATGGAACTGCCCGAAACCAAGCAGCGTGCCGACCAGGCTGGCATCGAGGTGCGCTACCTGTCACCCAGCGACACCACCAAGCAACTTGAGAGCGACATCACCAGCTGGACCAAGGCGATCAAGTCAGCCAATATCCGACTGGATTGATCTGTGTGGCCTGGGCTTGATGCGTAAAACCCATTGATGAAAGCAAAGTAGGTCTGAAGCTTGCTTGGATCATGACCGCAAAAGAGGCGAAGGCTTTTTTTTGAGCATTTCCCAAGAAGACAATTCACCAGCAAACGCACTGGCCATCACGGTAGGGGGACTTGCCAGCCATACCTGACCCGGGCCAGACCGACCTGGAAAATTACGGTTAATGGCACTGACAGTGACTTGATCTTTCTTGGATGATGACCCTGGGCCGCAGTTGGCGCATGCGCCGCAAGATGGTTGCAAAATCCGAACGCCAAGCGCATCAAAGGTTTTGTCATAACCCTGAGCAATGCAGTAATCACGAACAGCGGTTGTACCGTATTGCAGGAATACCTGAACATGTTCTGGAAAACTTAAGCCCTGCGATAGACCCCAAGACAGCACCGCGTGGTATTGATCAAAGTCTTCTCGTTTGCCTGCGGTGCAGGAGCCGCCATAAGCGATGTCGATTGCAACGCGTTCCTCAAGTGAAGACAAAGGTAGACCCTGACCTGGGTCACCTGGGCGCGCAACCATGGGGCTTAAAGTGCCCAGCGGCACAACCAGGTGGTGAGCGTAAGCTGCGTCAGCATCACTTTTCATCCAGTCTTCAAGCTGAAACGAGACACCTCGGCGCTCAAGCAGAAAACGTACAGTTTCATTGTCGGGTGCCACGATGCCTGTCAGGCCGCCCATCTCGGCTGTCATATTGGTCAAAGTGGCGCGTTCATCGGTCGATAAGCTCGCCACGCCGTCGCCAGTGAACTCGAATACCTTTCCGACTCCGCCCCCCTGGCGAATGAAAGGTAGTGACAACAGGTGCAATACGGCATCCTTGGCGGTGATGCCGTCGGGCCATGGGCCTTTTAACTCCACTAAGATGGTGCTGGGCCAGTTTGTCCGTACTGCACCTGTCAGAAATGCATTGGCCATATCGCTGGTACCCACCCCAAAGGCAACGCAACCCAGTGCACCGCTGTGCGGAGTGTGCGAATCAGTGCCTATCACAACTTGGCCGGGTAGAACATAGTGCTCTGCCATCATGGCATGTGAAATTCCAGCAGGCTGGTGTAAGGTGTCATGGCGCGCCTCCTCGTCGGTGAGGGTGCGGTGCATGCGCAGGCCATGACGTTGAGCAAAATCTTGTTGGGCGCGACTCATGGCCAGCATATTGGGAATTAAACCCGCTGCAATATGGGCTGGACTCTCGTGAATGTAAGAGGTGTGATCTTCGAAGACAAGAATATTTTCAGGGTCAATTAGCTGGTAGTTTTCTCCCAGAGCGTTGCGCATCAAGGTGCTGGCCATGCCGGTGTAATACTCATGGATGAATCGCCAGTCCGCCCGCACAAAGACGCCATCTCCGGGCTTAGGCTGCTCTGGTGTCAATGGATGGGGCAAAAGGTGTCGGGACAATATCTTCTCGAAAAGCGTTTGCCCTTGACGCAAAACATGGGGTAATTCGTTCTTATTGCGTTCATGGCGAGGCAATGCTGCTTGCCCCCATTTCAGAAGACCACCTGCGCGCAAAACTGCTGCGGCCAAAGGTTCGCGGTCGGCAATCAGTTGCTCAACGCTCAGCGTTTCGCCGTTTTCCAGGCGTTCCAGGAGTGAAAAATCAGTCGAAGTAAACAGCCCGATGTTGTCAGCATTTTGTCGATAGATCCGTTCAAAACTGTCTGCAAAGACCAGTTGAATGCCAGCAAGTTTTTCTGCTGTAGGACTGTGCTCTCTGGATGAACCTTTGCCGTAACGGCGCCCAGCTACCAGCACAGAGAATTTGGCGGAGCGCAGGGCATTTCTGTCGATCGGTGAAATGCCGGCACACTTCAATCCGGTATGAGCGAACTCTGCCAAGCGTTCATCGTAATAACTCAAAATTGCTACCGGTGTTATTTCATCGGTCGAGACGTCGTCTCGCAAGGGACCCGCCTGCTCACGTTTTAGCTGTTTACCAGCAAGCTGCTGGGTAATGCAATTCGGATCTTCGGTCAAATAGAGTCGAGCGCTTTGGCCAGATAAAAAACTTTTTGCCATGGCTATCCTTTTGCACCAGGACCATTGTGCAAGTGCAATGCAGTGATAGACACAGTAACTTTCACTCCGTGGCTAAGGTTGAACTTGAGTTTGGCCATGATCTTTCGTATTCCATTCTAAGGTTGCCAATAAACGCCTAAACTTGAGGGATTCCAATCTGAATATTTCATAAGATGATGCGCCAATGGCCTGCCAAGGCATTTATTCGTGAAGTAGGCTTGCGTGACGGTTTGCAAAGCATTGCAAGAACGCTGCCAACCCAGCAAAAAATTCAATGGGTCCGTGCAGCCTATGACGCGGGTGTACGAGAGATCGAGGTGGGTTCTTTTGTTCCGCCCAAATTGCTCCCCCAATTGGCTGACTCCGCTGATTTGGTGGCCTTTGCCAAAACCTTGCCAGGTCTTACTGTTTCGGTGCTCGTGCCCAACCTCAAAGGGGCTGAGCGCGCGATGGCCAGCGGTGCTGATTGGATGCTACTTCCCTTGTCGGCCAGTCATGCCCACAGCTTGGCCAATTTGCGAAAGACACCAGACCAGGTGCTGACGGAAATATCAGCCATCATGAATGCACGGCAAGCCTGCGCCTCAAACACGCTTATAGAAGTCGGGATCAGCACTGCATTCGGGTGCACTATTCAAGGAGAAGTTGCAGTTGGCGAAGTGTTGCGCCTAGTCCATGCAGTAGCAGACTTAGGGGTCGACCGTATTGGCTTGGCCGACACAGTAGGCTACGCAAACCCTCGTCAGGTGAGCGAGCTATTTACCCAAGCGAGATCGCTGGTGGGCAACAAGTTGGATTGTGGACACTTTCATGACACCCGCGGATTGGGCTTGGCCAACGTGATGGCGGCTTTGCAGGCGGGGCAAACCCGTTTTGATGCCAGTCTTGCCGGGATCGGCGGATGTCCGCATGCGCCTGGCGCCAGTGGCAATGTGGCCACTGAAGACCTTGTCTACCTCTTTGACAGTATGGGGGTTGACACTGGCATCGATATTGAACGTTTATTTGCGTTACGCCATGAGCTTGAGCATTGGCTGGAAGGAGAGTGCCTGCATGGTGCAATTGCCCAGGCAGGTTTACCCAAAACCATGACAACTCCAGTGTAAATTTCGAAAGACGCTGCATGACCCAACCTGAGAAAAAATTACCGCTTGAAGGTTTGCGTGTGATCGAATTCACCCATATGGTGATGGGCCCCACCTGCGGCATGGTTCTGGCAGACATGGGAGCAGAAGTGATCAAGGTCGAGCCGATCGAGGGGGATCGCACTCGTCACTTACTGGGCGCAGGTGCAGGATTTTTTCCGATGTTCAATCGCAATAAGAAGAGCATCCAACTCAACTTGCATCACCCGCAAGGTGTGGAAGTGGCCCGGCGCTTATGTGCCAGCGCAGATGTGGTTGCAGAAAATTTCAAGCCAGGCACCATGGCCAAATATGGATTGGATTATGAAAGCCTGTCACTCAAACACCCTCGTCTGATATACGCCAGCCTGAAAGGCTTCCTGCCGGGGCCCTACGATCACCGGACTGCGCTGGATGAAGTGGTTCAGATGATGGGGGGCCTGGCATATATGACGGGCCGGCCGGGTGACCCTTTGCGAGCAGGCACTAGCGTCAATGACATTATGGGTGGCATGTTTGGTGCCATCGGGATTATGGGGGCCTTGATTCAAAGAGGAATCTCTGGCAAAGGACAGGAAGTGCAGGCTGCATTGTTCGAAAACAATGTGTTTCTGGTCGGACAACATATGTTGCAGTACGCCATCACCGGCGTGGCAGCAGAACCCATGCCCAACCGCATTTCCGCCTGGGCAGTCTACGATGTGTTTACTGTCAAAAATGGCGAGCAAATCTTTTTGTCGGCGGTGAGCGATGCACAGTGGGTGACTTTCTGTGACGTTCTGGGATTTGCTGATCTCAAGGCCGACCCGCGCTACACCTCGAACAATGCCCGGGTTGAATTGCGCTCGATATTGCTGCCCGAATTAAGAAAACGCCTGAAAGATTTCACCGCTCCTGAATTAGCAGCTATTTTTGAAAATGCGGGACTGCCTTTCGCACCCATTGCCAAGCCTGAAGAGTTGTTTGAGGACCCTCACCTTCAGGCCACAGGCGGACTTGCGGAAGTACAGTTGACCGACGGGCCCAAGGCCGGGCAAAGTGCCAAGGCTGCTTTGTTACCTTTTACCCTTGGAGGGCAGCGCTTGGGTGTCAGGCGGCATCCACCCAGGCAAGGGCAAGACACTGACGAATTGTTAATAGGGCTGGGCTTGAGCCCAGACCAGGTCTCCCAGTTGAGAGCGCTCAAGGCGGTAGCGTGAACCTGCAATCCATTTTTTTACACACTCGAGACGAATTTCAATAACCCTTCAAGGAGATACATCATGAAAACAAACAACTACCGTCGCAATGTGCTGACATGGCTGGGGGCGGGTACCGCACTGTCCATCCTAGGGGTGGCACCTGGTTCAACACTCGCGCAGAGTGAGCGTCCCGTCAAATTTATTTTGCCCAACGCGACTGGCTCCGGGGTTGATGCAATCACCCGAAGTGCAGCGCCCGCCCTATCCAGGGCATTGGGCTCTGCTGTGGTGATAGAAAACCAGCCTGGTGCAAGCGGCGTCATTGGCCTGCAGGCATTGGCCAAGAGCGCTCCAGATGGTCTCACGATGTCGGTTGTTTCCAACAACGTGGTGATTTTCCCAAGTGTCATGAAGTCGCTGCCATTTGACATGCCAGGAGACTTTACCCCGATTGCAGTGGTGGGCAGTACCCCAATGGTATTGGTGGTCAACCCACAAAAAGTCAACGCCAGCAACAGCAAAGAGTTTATTGCTGCCTTATTGGGCAGACCAGGCGGGTACAACTTTGGCTCGGGTGGGACTGGAACTATTTTGCATCTGGCAGCAGAAATGTTTCTGGATGAGGCCAAAGTTACAGCCAAGCACATACCCTATAAAGGGGTCGGGCCGATGGTCACCGATTTGATTGGTGGTCAGATTGACTTTGCTGTTTTAGCTTTGCCTAGCGTTCAGCAGCACATCAAGTCAGGCGCGTTGCGTGCCATAGGCATGTGTGCAGATAAACGCACAACAGCTGCACCTGATATCCCTACATTTGTGGAGCAAGGACTAAGCGGCTACAACATGCAGGCCTGGTTTGCGGTTATTGGTCCCAAAGGTATGGCGCCAGCCAGCGTGAAAAAAATGCATGACGCGGTCAATGCTGCATTCAACGATGTAACCGTCAAAGAAACCATGGCCAAACAAGGCAACACCATAAACATCAGCACCCCAGAACAAGCACAGCAAGCCTTCCGTTCTGAGCTTATTCGATATGCAAGCCTGGTGAAAAAAGTAGGAATTACCCCTCAGTAATTGAGCAGGCCGAGGAAGTCAAGGGCATCGCAATCCAGGGAAACTGCCGAAGTCAAAAAAAGCCCAGTCTCCACTGAGAAAATGGGCTGATGAGACTTTATGCGACGATATGAAAAGCCAAGTTGGAGCGGGTGAAGGGAATCGAACCCTCGTCTAAAGCTTGGGAAGCTGCCGTTCTGCCATTGAACTACACCCGCTTGGGGCCAAGTTTACTAGAGGATGCTGGCGCTGGCTTGGCTGCCAGCAGCTTGCTACCATTGCGGCATGAAAGTGCTTTCCCTTTTGCCCCTGGTTGACTGGCTGGCGCTGGGGTGTTTTTTTGTGCTGTGGGTCGGTTACGCTCTGTTTGCCAAGCGCAGGGCGGAGCGCGATGGCTCGCTGATTGCCACCACCAACCGTTACCGTGGCTTCTGGATGATGCAAGCCACTGCCCGCGATCCGCGCATGCTCGACGGGTTGATTACCCAGACCATGTCGCAGACACCGGCTTTCTTTTCCTCCACCACACTGCTGATCATTGGTGGCCTGTCAGCGCTGATGGGTACCACCGACCGGGCCGCAGAATTGGTGCGCGAAATCCCATTCGCTCAAGCTACGCCGATGCTGGTGTTCGAGCTCAAGATCCTGATGCTGATTGGCATCTTCACTTATGCTTTTTTTCGCTTCACCTGGTCGATGCGGCAATACACCTTTGTCGCGCTGATCATCGGCGCCATGCCACCGGTTGAGGAGTTTGCCTCAGGCCAGTTCGATCGAAAGTCTTACGCTGAGCGCGCTGCTGCCCTGGTGGGACTGGCCGCTGAGACTTTTAACGACGGTCTGCGCGCCTATTACTTTTCTTTCGCCGCCATGGCCTGGTTCTTCTCGCCCCTGGCCATGGTTCTGGGTACCTCGTTGGTGGTGCTGATCCTCTACCAGCGCGAGTTCCGCTCCGAAGTACTGCACGTGCTGCGGGATTGACCCTTCAAGAGAAACGGCCCCAGGTGGGGCCGTCTCAGGGTTGCCGGTGGCTCAAATGATTATTTGAGGATGTCGCCCACGCAGAGGTATTTCATCTCGACATAGTCGTCCATGCCGTGATGCGAGCCTTCGCGGCCCAAGCCCGACTGCTTGATGCCGCCAAAGGGCACGTGCTCGGTGGCGATGATGCCCACATTGATGCCCACCATGCCATATTCCAGCGCCTCGCTGACGCGGAAAATGCGTCCGATATCGCGGCTGTAGAAGTAGCTGGCCAAGCCGAAGATGGTGGCGTTGGCCATGTCGATCACATCCTGCTCCTGCTTGAAGCGGAACACGGGCGCAAATGGACCGAAGGTTTCCTCGGTGGCACACAACATATCGGCCGTGGCATTGGCCAGCACGGTGGGTTGGAAGAATTGGGCGCCGACATTGGTGGCGCGCGCGCCGCCGGTGAGCACCTTGCCGCCCTTAGCCACCGCGTCCTGCACATGCCGCTCGACCTTATCGATGGCAGCCGGCTCGATCAGCGGCCCTTGAGAGACGCCATCCTGAAAACCGTTGCCAATCTTGACCGCCGCCACCTTGGCGGCAAACTTCTGCACGAATTCGTCATACACCCCGTCCTGCACATAGATGCGGTTGGCACAGACACAGGTCTGGCCAGCATTGCGGTATTTGCTGGCCATGGCGCCCTCGACCGCCGAGTCCACATCGGCATCGTCAAACACGATGAAGGGCGCGTTGCCGCCCAGTTCGAGCGACATCTTCTTCACTGTCGGCGCGCTTTGCTGCATCAGGATACGGCCCACTTCAGTGGAGCCGGTGAAGCTGATGTGACGCACCACCTCGCTGGCACAGAAAACCTTGCCCACGGCAATTGAGTTGTCGCTGTCGGCCACGATCATGTTGAGCACGCCCGCAGGAATGCCGGCGCGGATGGCCAGCTCGGCCGCCGCCAGGGCGGTCAGCGGTGTGAGCTCAGCCGGCTTGATGATCACCGGGCAGCCAGCGGCCAACGCCGGCGCCACCTTGCGGGTGATCATGGCCAGGGGAAAGTTCCAGGGGGTGATGGCCGCACACACGCCAATCGGCTGCTTGATCACCATCAGGCGACGGTTGTTGTCCCACTGTGGCAAGGTCTCGCCATTGACCCGTTTGGCTTCTTCGGCAAACCACTCGACAAAGCTGGCGCCATAGACCACTTCGCCTTTGGCTTCGGCAAAGGGCTTGCCTTGCTCGGCCGTCATGATGCGCCCCAGGTCCTCTTGGTTGGCCAGCAGCAGATTGAACCATTTCATCAGGATGGCATGGCGCTCCTTGCCGGTCTTGGCGCGCCAGGCCGGCCAGGCCGCATTGGCTGCGGCGATGGCCTGCTCGGCCTCGGCCGGGCCCAGATTGGCCACGTCAGCCAGCTTGGTTCCATTGGAGGGATCGAGTACCTCAAAGCGGCGGGTGCCAGCAACCCATTGGCCGTTGATCAGGCCATCGGTCTTGAGTAGAGAAGGATCTTTGAGCAAGGAAAGGGGGGAAGTCTTCATGTCCATGGAAGCACCTCTTCTGTGTTGGCTTGGAAAAAGGGTGATTGTGCCAGCAACGGCGTGCTCGCTCCAGGCCTGCTGAGCTCTGGCTGGGACAGGCCCAAACTTATAATCCCAGCCTCTAGCCTTTCAAGCTGTTACGCCCCTGCGCGGCCCCCGCTTCTCACCATGAGCCAACCCGTCTTTTCAGTTGCCGACATCCGCAAGACCTTTCTCGATTTCTTCGAGTCCAAGGGCCATACCGTGGTGGCGTCCAGCCCCTTGGTGCCAGGCAACGACCCCACGCTGATGTTCACCAACTCTGGCATGGTGCAGTTCAAGGATGTCTTTCTGGGTAGCGACAAGCGCAGTTATGTGCGGGCCGCCTCGGTGCAAGCCTGTTTGCGCGCCGGCGGCAAGCACAACGACCTTGAAAACGTGGGCTACACCGCGCGTCACCACACTTTCTTCGAGATGCTTGGCAACTGGAGCTTTGGCGACTACTTCAAGCGAGAGTCGCTCAAGTGGGCCTGGGAGTTGCTGACCGAGGTCTACAAACTCCCGGCCGAGCGCCTACTGGCCACGGTCTATGCCGAGGATGACGAGGCCTATGACATCTGGACCAAGGAAATCGGCCTGCCGCCCGAGCGGGTGATCCGTATCGGCGACAACAAGGGCGGGCGCTACAAGTCGGACAACTTCTGGATGATGGCCGACACCGGGCCTTGCGGCCCCTGTTCGGAAATCTTCTACGACCACGGCCCTGAAATTCCAGGAGGCCCGCCCGGCAGCCCGGATGAAGACGGCGACCGCTTCATCGAGATCTGGAACAACGTGTTCATGCAGTTCGACATGAAAGAAGACGGCTCAGTCACGCCGCTGCCCGCACCCTGCGTGGATACCGGCATGGGCCTGGAGCGCCTAGCAGCCATCATGCAGCATGTGCACAGCAATTACGAGATTGACCTGTTCGACGCCCTGATCAGGGCGGCTGCACGAGAGGTTGGCACCCCTGACCTGAACAACCCGTCCCTGCGGGTGATTGCCGATCACATCCGAGCCACTGCCTTTCTGGTGTCCGACGGCGTCATTCCCAGCAATGAAGGCCGGGGCTATGTGCAGCGCCGTATCGTGCGCCGCGCCATCCGCCATGGCTACAAGCTGGGCAGGAAGACGCCTTTCTTTCACAAGCTGGTGGCCGAGCTG
>CAXRBE010000120.1:0-5847 GCA_964228805.1 Burkholderiaceae bacterium | reverse complement strand
GACCCGCACAACCTGGGCGCGTGTCTGCGTGTGGCCGATGGTGCCGGGGCGCATGCGGTGATCGCGCCGAAAGACCATGCCGTGGGCATCAATGCCACCGTAGCCAAGGTGGCCAGTGGTGCGGCCGAAACCGTACCCTATTTCATGGTCACCAATCTGGCACGCACCCTGGGTGAGCTGAAGGAGCGCAATATCTGGTGCATTGGCACCAGCGATAATGCGCCCAAGACGCTGTATCAGGTCGATCTGAGAGGCCCCACCGCCCTGGTGCTGGGTGCCGAGGGCCAGGGCATGCGCCAGCTCACACGCAAGACCTGCGACGAGCTGGTCAGCATCCCGATGAAGGGCGGGGTGGAAAGCCTTAACGTTTCGGTGGCCAGCGGGGTGTGCCTGTACGAGGCGCTGCGGCAGCGCGCTTGAGCAAGGATTGGCTCTTTGCCAAATGGCTAGCGCAGGATTTCCAGCAACCTATCCAGTCCGCCTGTTTCGATCGAGACCATGGCCTGTTCGCGCACGGTCGGCTTGGCATGGTAGGCCACTGACAGGCCGGCTTCGCCCATCATGGGCAGGTCATTGGCGCCATCACCCATGGCAATCGCCTGGCTGGGCGTGATGCACAGTTGCTTGCAGGTCTCAAGCATCATGCGGCGCTTTTCGGCACCATCACAGATATCACACCAGGGCTGATCGACCAGGCGCCCGGTGAGCACGCCGTCCTGAATCTCCAGCACATTGGAGCGGGTAAAGTCGATCCGCAGCAAATCGCGCACACGGTCGGTAAAGAAGGTGAAGCCGCCGCTGACCAGCAACACCTTCAAGCCGGCCGCTTTGCAGGCAAGAACCAGCTTGTCAGCCCCTGGGTTGAGGCGCAGGCGATTGCGATAAACGGACTCCAAATCAGCCAGGGTGACTCCCTTGAGCAGCGCCACACGTTGACGCAGGCTGTCCTTGTAGTCGGCAATTTCACCACGCATGGCTGCTTCGGTGATGGCGGCCACTTCAGTTTTACGGCCTACCGCATCGGCGATCTCGTCGACGCATTCGATATTGATCAGGGTGGAGTCCATGTCAAAAGCGATGAGGCGGAAGTCGGCCAAGTGCTTTGGCAGGCTGAGGCCGCGCACTGCGAGGCCAGGGGAGATTTCGATGCGAGGCAGGGTCATGGGACTTATCCGGTGTTCAGGCCGACACAGGGCTGTTGACAGGCTGACCCAGTGAGCGCAGCACATCGCGCACCAGGTGGGCACGAGCCTTGGGATCGGGTAATTCGCGCTCAACGCGAAGTTTCTCATTGCCTGCCAGTTTGATATGGCGATTTTTCTGGATCAACTGAATCACCCTGCTGGGGTCGATTGGCGCATCTTTCTTGAAGCTGATGCTGATCAGCTGCGGCGAGGCATCCACCTTGCTCACTCCATAAGGCTGGCTGATCACCCGCAGGCGGTGTACATCGAACAGGGTCTGGGCCTGGGTAGGAGGTTTGCCAAAGCGGTCGACGATTTCTTCCATGAGTGTATCAATCTGATCGGTGTTGCGCGCGGTGGCCAGTTTTTTGTAAAACGACAGGCGCATATGCACATCGCCACAATAATCGTCGGGCAACAGGGCGGGCGAATGCAGGTTGATGTCTGTCGCAGCGCCCATGGGCGAAAGCAGGTCGGGCTCGCGGCCATCTTTCAGGCATTTCACTGCCTCGCCCAGCATCTCGTTGTAGAGCTGAAAACCAATCTCCATCATGTTACCGCTCTGGTTTTCTCCCAACACCTCGCCGGCCCCACGGATTTCCAGGTCGTGCATCGCCAAATAGAAGCCAGAACCCAGTTCTTCCATCTGCTGGATCGCATCCAGGCGCTGGGCAGCCGGCTTGCTCAGGCTTTCCTTGTCGGGCACCAACAGATAGGCATAGGCCTGGTGGTGGCTGCGACCCACCCGGCCGCGCAGCTGGTGCAACTGTGCCAGGCCAAACTTGTCGGCGCGGCTGATGACGATGGTGTTGGCGGTGGGCACATCAATGCCGGTTTCAATGATGGTGGAGCACAGCAGCAAGTTGTGGCGCTGCGCCACGAAGTCGCGCATCACGGCTTCAAGCTGGCGCTCAGGCATCTGGCCATGCGCCACCGCAATGCGAGCCTCGGGCAGCAACTCTGCGAGCTTGGCGCGTCGGTTCTCGATGGTCTCGACCTCGTTGTGCAGGAAATAGACCTGGCCGCCGCGCTTGAGTTCGCGCAGCACCGCCTCGCGTATTACCCCTCGGTCTTCATCGCGCACAAAGGTCTTGATCGCCAGCCGCCGTTGCGGCGCAGTGGCAATCACCGACAGATCCCGCAGCCCCTCCAGCGCCATGCCCAGGGTGCGGGGGATCGGGGTGGCGGTCAGGGTCAGCACATCCACTTCTGCGCGCAGGGCTTTGACCGCCTCTTTGTGGCGCACGCCAAAACGATGTTCCTCGTCGATGATCAGCAGGCCCAGATTCTTGAAATGGGTATTCTGACTGAGCAACTTATGAGTGCCGACCACGATGTCGACGGTTCCTTCAGCAATGCCAGCCAAAGCCTGCTTGATTTCCTTGGCAGAACGAAACCGGCTCATCTCGGCAATCTTGACCGGCCATTTGGAGAAACGATCGACCAGCGTCTGGTAGTGCTGCTCGGCCAGCAATGTGGTGGGGGCGAGCAAGGCGACCTGGCGTCCGCCGGTGACAGCCACAAAGGCAGCGCGTAAGGCCACCTCGGTCTTGCCGAATCCCACATCACCACACACCAGCCGGTCCATCGGGCGCGGGCTGACCATGTCCTGGATCACCGCATGGATGGCCGCTTTCTGGTCAGCAGTTTCCTCAAAGCCGAAGTCGTTGGAAAACTGCTCGTAATCGCGGGCTTCGAAGCGGAACGCATGACCTTCACGGGCGGCGCGGCGGGCATAGATGTTGAGCAGCTCAGCCGCTGCATCACGAATCTGTTCAGCAGCGCGACGCCTGGCGCGTTCCCATTGACCCGAACCCAGCTTGTGCAAGGGGGCTTCGTCGGCGCTGACGCCGGTGTAGCGGCTGATCAGCTGCAGCTGGCTGACCGGGACATAGAGCACAGCCTGTTCGGCATATTCCAGGTGAAGAAATTCTTGCGTCTCCTGGCTGCCATCGGCACGGGTGGCCACACTCATATTGACCAGACCACGGTAGCGACCAATGCCATGATTGGCATGAACCACCGGATCACCGACATTGAGTTCGGACAGATCCTTGATCAGCGCCTCCACATCGCTGACCTGTTCCTGCTTCTTGCGCCGGCGTGTGGTTGCACCCGCGGCAAACAACTCGGTCTCGGTGACCAGATCAAGCCCTTGCTCCATCCAGGCAAAGCCGGTATCCAGCGAAGCGGTGGCGATGCCTAATTTATCTCCACTGTCCTGAAACTGCTGCAAGGAGTCGAAAGCCGGCGGGCTCAGGCTGCTGGCGCGCAGAAAGTCGAGCAGGCTCTCGCGACGGCCCTCGCTCTCGGCCAGCAGCAAGACCCGATTCGGGGTGGTTCGTAAGTGGTCCTTCAGCCGGGCCAGCGGCTCATCGGCACCGCGTGCAACGGTCAGCTCGCCCAGGGCGAGTGCCACCCCTGACCAGCTCGAGTCGTCGCTTGCTGTGGGTACCTGTTCGCGCAGAGCCAGTTGGGCATAACTGTTGGCCAGTCCATAAAACTGCTCACTGCTGAGAAAAAGCGATTCGGGCGGCAGGGCAGGGCGATCGGGGTCGCCTTGAACCAGGCGATAGCGCTCGCGGGTGTCTTGCCCAAAGCGCTGAAAAACACTGTCCAGATCGCCATGCAGTACCAGGGTCGCGTCCGCGCCGAGGTAATCGAAGACGGTGGCGGTATGTTCAAAAAAGAGTGGCAAGTAGTATTCGATGCCAGCCGTCGCCACCCCATTGCCAATGTCCTTGTAAATGCGGCTCTTGGTCGGGTCGCCTTCCAGCAACTCGCGCCAGCGTTGGCGAAACAGTTTGCGGGCGTCCTCATCAATCGGGAATTCCCGTCCCGGGAGCAGGCGCACCTCTGGCACCGGGTAGAGGCTGCGCTGGCTGTCGGGGTCGAAGGTGCGGATCGAGTCCACCTCATCATCAAACAGGTCAACCCGAAAAGGCACCGGCGAGCCCATGGGAAAGAGGTCGATCAGTCCGCCCCGCACTGCGTATTCGCCCGGGCTCACCACCTGACTGACATGGCTGTAGCCAGCGAGGGTGAGCTGTGATTTGAGTTGTGCCTCGTTGAGTGGCTGCCCGGTCTTGAACTCGAAGGTGTAGGCGGCCAGAAAACTCGGTGGTGCCAGCCGGTACAGGGCAGTCGTCGCCGGTAACAGCACCACATCGACCGCGTCGTCCGCTCTGTGCTGGCCATGGTTGAACAGTCGCCAAAGGGTCGCCAGTCGCTCACTGATCAAGTCCTGATGCGGCGAAAAAGTATCGTAGGGCAGGGTTTCCCAGTCAGGAAAAAGAGCGCCGCGCAGCTCAGGCGCAAAGAAGCCGATTTCATCGAGCAGGCGCTGGGCATCGCTGGTGTTGGCACAGACCACAGCCAGCACGCGACGCTGAGCCCGCAGGCTCAGTGCCAAATGGGCCAGTAGCATTGCATCGGCTGATCCTGGAGGACGTTGCAGGGCAAAGCGCTTGCCGGGCTGAAGTTTGGGAAGTTCCATCGGGTCTAGAAATGGCAAACACCCCCCGTATGTGTGACGGGGGGTGCAGGCCATGATTTTAGTGGACGCCTGCCCCTCTAGAATGGCAGCCATTCATGAGCGCAATGTCCACCCATTCAGCATCGAGATTCTGGGCTCTGGTGCCCTGTGCCGGAAGCGGTTTGCGCGCTGGCAGTCCGGTGCCCAAGCAATACCAGGAACTGGCCGGGCAGCCGATGGTCCGCCACACCTTGGCGGCATTGGCTGCGGTATCAAGGCTGCAAAAAATTCTGGTGGTGCTGGCGCCTGGCGACCAGTTTTTGCAGCCTGGGCCTGGCGAGACCTGGCAGGTGGCTGCGTGCGGCGGCACCACCCGAGCCCTGAGTGTGATCAATGGACTGGCGCACTTGCGCCAAATGGGTGCCCGCGATGCAGATTGGGTGCTGGTGCACGATGCGGCGCGCTGCCTGATCACGCCCGAGCAGATTCAGTGCCTGGTGCAGGCCTGTGAGCAAGACGAGGTGGGCGGATTGCTAGCTCTGCCATTGGCCGATACCTTAAAGCAGGCAGAGGAGGGTCGGGTGAAGTCTACTTTGTCGCGTGCTGACAAATGGTTGGCGCAAACCCCCCAGATGTTTCGCCTGTCCGTGTTAGAGCGTGCGCTGCATACTGCAGGCGAGCAGGTGACCGATGAATCTTCTGCAGTGGAGGCGCTGGGATTGGCGCCCAGGCTGGTGCAGGGTAGTGCGCAAAACTTCAAGGTGACCTATCCGGAAGATTTCGCCCTGGCCGAGGCAGTGTTTGCAACAAGGATGAAAAAATGATGATGCGCGTGGGTGAGGGTTGGGATGTGCATGCTCTGGTGGAGGGGCGCAAGATGATCTTGGGCGGGGTGGAGATCCCTTACAGCAAGGGCTTGCTGGGCCACTCTGATGCCGATGCCCTGGCCCATGCAATTACCGATGCCCTCTTCGGTGCGGCCGGTTTGGGCGATATCGGTCGCCACTTTCCCGACAGCGATGCGCAATACAAAGGGGTAGATTCGATGGTCCTCTTGCGCGAAGCGGCCCTTCGGGTGCGCAGCCAGGGTTGGCAGATTGGCAATGTGGACAGCACCATTGTGGCTCAGGCTCCCAAGATGGCCCCGCACATTCCGGTCATGTGCCAGCGCATTGCGCAGGCGCTGGA
>CAXRBE010000119.1:0-40235 GCA_964228805.1 Burkholderiaceae bacterium | reverse complement strand
CTCCTCTCCTTCCACCCGCGGCTTGGGAAAGCCCGCCTCACGCACTGCATCGCGCACGCTGGTGGCCAGTGATTTGGTCTGGCGGTTAGAGGTGCCGCTGGCCACCACCACGCGCTCAAACAGAGGCGAAAGGTGTTCGGTGTTGAAGACCTGGATATCCTGGGCTTTGACATCTTCCAGTCCATCGACAATGGCGCGCTGGAGTTTCTGTAAATTCTTTTTGGCAGCAGATTCAATGCTCATGAGCTTATTTAATAAAGGTGATGGTCTTCAATATAGCGCGCAACGACCGGGCTGACCCACTGCGCAATCGTTTGCCCTTCTGACCAGCGATCACGGATTCCGGTTGCACTAATGGCAATCAGGGGCATATCCAGTTTTCGAAAGCGATTTGCCAGCTCTGCTGGCGGCATGAAACTGTCCAAACCCTGTCCCAAAGACTCGCGTTCCGCAATGCAAATTGTCGCCAGCTCTGGAATCGATTTCCAGTTACGCCAGGTTGGCAGTGCATCACCCTGGTCCCTGCCCATAATCAGAAAGAGCTTGGCCTGGGGATGCTCGGTTTGAAACTCAAGCAAGGTGTCGTAAGTGTAGCTGGGTCCGACCCGTTGAATTTCTCGCTCATCAATCACCAATCGGGGGATGTCGGCAAAAGCCAATCGAGCCATGGCGAGTCGATGTCGGGCATCGCTCAGATTTCGCGTCTTGTGCCAGGCCTGGCCGGTTGGGATGACGCGTAACTCGTCCAGCTCCAGCTCGGCCAAGGCAGTTTCTGCCAGCGCTCGGTGTGCCAGATGAGGTGGGTCGAAGGCGCCGCCAAAGACACCCAGGCGCCTGATCGTCACGCAACAATCCAATCACGGCGCGGTAGGAACCGGGTATACAGCGCCTCTTCGGGTGAGCCCGGCTCTGGCCGCTGCTGATAGGACCAACTGGCCAGCGGCGGCATCGACAGCAAAATTGATTCTGTTCGGCCGCCCGATTGCAAGCCGAAGTGGGTTCCGCGGTCAAACACCAGATTGAATTCGACATAGCGGCCACGGCGATAGAGCTGAAACTTTCGCTCACGTTCGCCGTAAGCCAGATGTTGTCGTCGTTCAACTATTGGCAGATAGGCTGAAAGAAAGGCATCTCCCACACTGCGCATCAGGGCGAAACTACCCTCAAAGCCCAGTTCAGAGAAATCATCAAAGAAGATACCGCCCACGCCTCGGGCCTCATTGCGGTGCTTCAGGAAAAAATAATCGTCACACCAGGCCTTGAAGCGCGGGTATTTGTCTTCGCCATAGGGCTTGAGGGCATCGCGACAAGTTGTGTGGAAATGAACGGCGTCTTCCTCGAAGCCATAGTAAGGAGTCAGATCCATGCCACCGCCAAACCAGCTGGTTTGCTGACCATTGCCAGCATGAGCTGAAATCATGCGTACATTCATATGCACTGTGGGTACATAGGGGTTGCGCGGATGGAATACCAGGGAAACGCCCATGGCCTCAAAAGGCTGGCCGGCCAGCTCAGGTCGGTGCTGTGTAGCCGCATTCGGTAGCCTGGGGCCGCGCACATGGGAAAAACCACAGCCGGCACGCTCAAACCTCTGTCCGTTCTCAAGGATCTTGGTCAGCCCCTCTCCTTGCAGGGTTTCGGTCGCCCCCTGCTTCTCCCAGGCATCGGCGAAAAATTCGGTGCCATCTAGGGCGGCAATCCTGTCGGTGATGCGTTGCTGCAAGCCCTGCAAATAGGGTCGAACCAATTCGGTGTTGGAGGCCTGAACTGTCATGGTCATTGTGTGATGGTGTCAGCCCGCGGTACCGTACCATCCAGCAGTCTGATTGGAGCTGCTTGTTCAGGCCGCAAACCGGTCACTCCTGCAAACGCACTGGCGATGCGGTGCAGATCCTCATTCTCATCGCCACTTAGCCGGATGAAATCGACCACCCTGATCTCTTTGAGTTGGTAATCCAGGCGCACCAGAGCCAGAGGAACATCTGCCTGCAAGGCAGTGCGGTAAAAACCACTGCGCCAGCCGGACAAACGCTTGCGCGTGCCCTCTGGGGTTACGGCCAGCCAAAAATAAGTGCGGTTTTGTTTCGCCTGAGAAAAAAGGCTCACAGTCTGGCCGACAGTTCCCTGCGCTGAAGTCCTCTCCACCGGCACACCGCCAAGCCAGCGCAACCAGTGGCCAAACAAGGGGATTCGAAACAGCGAATCCTTGGCCCAGAAGCGTGCGTGTATTCCCAGGGCCCATTTCGCCAACACCAGAACTATGAAATCCCAGTTGCTGGTGTGGGGATAAATGATGGCTACTCCCTGTAAGCCGGGTAATCCCGAAAACTCCAGGCGCCAACCGACTATGTGCAACAGTTTGCGCGCCAAGGCGTTACCGCTGAACTGCAGGATGTGGGGAGGCGGGTAGTCGCTGGTGGTCATCAAGATATTTTCAGGTTTTCAGGGCGCGAAAACCAATATCGCGACGGTACTGCATGCCTTCGAATTGAATTTTCTGGGTTAGCTCATATGCGCGCTGTTGCGCCTGTTTCACACTGTCAGCCAAAACAGTGACGCACAGCACCCGACCACCTGCAGTCATTATCTGGCCATCCTTGAGAGTGGTGCCCGCATGAAAGACCATAGCATCATCGGCATCTGAAGGAAGCCCGCTGATCACATCGCCTTTTCGCGGATTCATCGGGTAGCCATGAGAAGCCAGCACCACACCCAGAGCCCAACGGCGATCCCACTCCAGCGCAATCTGGTCGAGCCTCTCTTCAGTGGCAGCCATCATCACATCCAGCAAATCACTCTTGAGGCGCATCATGATGGGTTGGGTCTCAGGGTCGCCCATGCGACAGTTGAACTCGAGGGTTTTGGGCGCGCCACTGGCATCAATCATCAGTCCAGCATAAAGAAAGCCGGTGTAGGGTATTCCGTCCTTGGCCATGCCTCTGATGGTGGGCAGGATGATTTCACGCATGGCGCGGGCATGGACCTCAGGGGTCACGACCGGGGCAGGTGAATAAGCGCCCATGCCCCCGGTGTTCGGGCCCAGATCAGCGTCGAGCAGGCGCTTGTGATCCTGGCTGGTGGCCAGCGCAGTGACATTTTTGCCGTCGCACAGCACGATGAAGCTGGCTTCCTCGCCCTGCAAAAACTGCTCGATCACCACCCGCGCGCCACCTGCGTTGTGCGTGACGCCCAGCTTGTTGTCCAACAACATGAAATCAACTGCCTCATGGGCTTCGGACACACTGCTCGCGACCACCACGCCCTTGCCTGCGGCCAGGCCATCGGCCTTGACCACGATCGGTGGACCCATCTTGTCGATATAAGCATGAGCGGCAGCAGCATCGACAAAAGTGTCGAATTCGGCGGTGGGAATGCTGTGGCGTATCATGAAAGCCTTTGAAAAAGCCTTGGAGCTCTCCAGTTGGGCAGCGGCTTGGGTGGGGCCGAAAATCCGAAGGCCGTGGGCACGAAACTCGTCCACCACGCCCGCAGCCAAGGGGGCCTCGGGGCCAACCACACTCAGGCCAATTTTTTCCTGTTGCGCCCATTCGCGCAGTGACACCACATCGCTGAACGGAATATTTTGGAGGTTTTTGTCACGTGCTGTGCCTCCATTGCCGGGTGCCACATAGACCCGCTGCACCTTGGGCGACTGAGCCAGTTTCCAGGCCAGGGCGTGTTCACGGCCACCTCCACCAATTACTAAGACTTTCATATAGCTGCGTTGTGATAAACCTCTTGCACATCGTCCAGATCTTCCAGGACATCCAGCAATTTCTGCATTTTGGCGCCCTCATCACCGCTCAGTTCAATGGTGTTTTCGGGGCGCATGGTGACTTCGGCCACCTCGGGCTTCAAGCCAGCGCCCTCCAAGGCATTCTTTACCGATTCAAATTCGGCGGGTGAAGTCAAGACCTCGATCGCCCCATCCACATCACTGATCACATCCTCGGCCCCAGCTTCCAGCGCCAATTCCATGACCTGGTCCTCTGCTGTGCCAGGGGCAAAGATCAGCTGGCCACAATGCTTGAACTGGAAAGCTACAGAACCCTCAGTGCCCAGGTTTCCGCCATGTTTGGAAAAAGCGTGGCGCACCTCGGCCACGGTGCGCACCCGGTTGTCAGTCATGGTGTCGACGATGATGGCTGCTCCACCGATGCCATAGCCTTCGTAACGAATTTCTTCGTAATTGACCCCCTCGAGGTTTCCCGCCGCCTTGTCGATGTTGTATTTCACCCGGTCAGCCGGCATATTTGCTGCCTTGGCCTTGTCGATGGCCAGGCGTAGACGGGGGTTGGAGGCAGGATCACCCCCACCGGAGCGGGCCGCCACAGTGATTTCACGAATGATCCGGGTCCAAATCTTGCCACGCTTCTCGTCCTGACGGCCTTTGCGATGCTGGATATTGGCCCATTTGCTGTGTCCGGCCATGCGAAATTCCTTGATTTTTTGTAAGCGATAGAATTTGCATTGTACTTTTTGAAATTTCCATGGCCTCACCCATTCTGGTCGCTCAACACGGTACCAAAAAGTGCCAACTCCTGCCCGATAAGGCCAACCGACACGGCCTGATAACTGGCGCGACCGGTACTGGCAAGACCATCAGTTTGCAAACTCTGGCTGAAGGCTTTTCACGCATTGGTGTGCCGGTCTTCATGGCCGATATCAAAGGCGACCTGACCGGGATTTCACAGGCCGGCAAGATAAGCGACAAACTTGCGGCCGTAATTGCCGAGCGCGGATTGCCCGCACCTGTTCCGCTTGCCTGCCCCACCACGCTATGGGATGTATTCGGCGAACAGGGTCACCCAGTGCGCGCCACCATCAGCGATCTGGGGCCCCTGCTGCTGGGTCGCATGCTGAACTTGAACGAGATCCAGGAAGGGGTCCTGCAACTGGTCTTCAAGATCGCTGATGATCAGGGCTTGTTGCTGCTCGACCTGAAAGACCTCAGGGCGATGTGCCAGCATGTGGGTGACAACGCCTCACAGTTCACCACCCAGTACGGCAATATCAGTGCCGCCAGTATCGGTGCCATCCAGCGTGGATTGATGCAGATCGAATCCCAGGGCGGAAATCGGTTCTTCGGTGAACCGATGCTCAACATCGCAGATTTCATGCAGGTCGATGATCGGGGGCTGGGCCTTGTCAATGTGCTGGCAGCAGAAAAGCTGATGAATTCTCCGCGTCTGTATGCCACCTTTTTGTTGTGGCTGCTGTCAGAGCTGTTTGAGCATTTGCCTGAGGTGGGCGACCTGGACAAGCCCAAGCTGGTATTCTTTTTCGACGAGGCGCATCTCCTGTTCAATGATGCTCCCAAGGCCTTGCTTGAACGTATCGAACTGGTGGTGCGCCTGGTTCGCAGCAAGGGGGTGGGCGTGTATTTCGTGACCCAGAATCCGCTGGACATCCCGGAAAGCGTGCTTGGCCAGTTGGGCAACCGCATTCAGCATGCATTGCGTGCATTCACCCCGCGGGATCAGAAAGCAGTCAAGTCCGCCGCCAGCACCATGCGGCCCAACCCTAAACTCAATATTGAGGCGGTCATTACCGAATTGGGTGTGGGTGAGGCGCTTGTCAGTTTCCTCGATGAAAAAGGGCGCCCTTCTGTCACCGAGCGGGTCTATGTATTGCCACCCGCTGGCCAGATTGGCCCAATCACCCCGCAGCAGAGACAAGCCCTGCTGTCAGGTTCCTTGGTGGCCGGCATCTACGACCAGGCCATCGATCGTGAATCGGCATTCGAACTCCTGTCAGGCCGGACCCAGAGCCGACTGGAAAGCCATCCAGCGGAGCCTAAAAATGAGTCCACTGGTTTGCTCGGCAGCCTGGGAGACCTGCTGGGGGGCGGCCCCAAGCGCAGCCGTGCCAGTGTGGGCGAGCAGTTCATCAAGAGCGCAGCCAGCACCATCGGGCGTGAGGTGGGCCGGCAGATCATTCGTGGCGTGCTGGGAAGCATTCTGGGCGGCAAAAAGCGCTGAACCCAAAAGGCTTTCGATGTGTCGAGACTTTTGCCACAAGACCGGTTGAGATCACCCATCTAATGAATGCAAGCTCCCCGGGTCTGCTTGCTTACTAATCAAGCCCTCGCAAGGAACTTCGCAAAGCCTGGCCCAGTTCTGGTTTGTGTGCAAATGGATCGCTGGGATTACGGGCTTGCACAATGTCTTCCAGGCGGGTTTGCACCGGCCCAAGGGCATGTGGATGGCTGTAAATGTAAAACTGCTTGGTCTGGATCGAATCAAACACCAGTTGCGCCACCCGGGCGGCAGACATCTTGCCTGAACTCACCGCTTTTTCGCTCATGGCTTGGCCAATCATTTGACTGCGGGTGGGCGTTGCTGCAGCCAGATGACCTGGGCGATTACGCTCACTGTGGCTGATGCCTGTGGGCACAAAGTAGGGGCACAACACCGATGCGCTGATCTGATCACTTACCAGGGCCAGGTCCTGGTAGAGGGTCTCAGTCAAGGCCACCACCGCGTGTTTGCTCACGTTGTAGATGCCCATATTGGGTGGTGTCAGCAATCCAGCCATGCTGGCGGTGTTGACCACATGACCGCGGTAGGAGGGATCTTTTTTTGCGGCCTGTAGCATCATCGGGGTGAACAGACGCACCCCGTGGATCACCCCCCACAGATTAACGCCCAGTATCCAATGCCAGTCCTGCACCGAGTTTTCCCACACCAGACCACCACCTGAAACCCCGGCATTGTTGAAAACAAAGTGAGGCGCCCCAAATCGTTCCTGTACGCGGCGTGCCAAATGTTCCATCTGAGCAGCGTCAGACACATCGACCTGCAAAGCCAGGACTTCTGTCCCGCAAGCAGCCAGTTCTTGTTCGACGGCAGCCAGGGCATCGGGCTGCACATCCACCAGCACCAGCCTCATGCCCCGTTGGGCGCCCAGACGAGCGCACTCCAGGCCAAAGCCTGAGGCTGCCCCGGTGAGAACCGCCACTTTGTTCGAAAAATCCTCGATCATGGAGCGACCTGTCAGATCAACTTGACCAGTTGTTTGCCGAAGTTACGGCCTTTGAGCAGTCCGAGAAAGGCTTCTGGTGCAGACTCGATACCGTGGGAAACGCTTTCGCGTGGTTGAAGCTTTTGCGCCAACACCAGATCAGACAACTCCTTGAGTGCTTGCGGCCACAACTCCATGTGCTCGCTCACGATAAACCCCTGCATAAGCAGGCGTTCACGCAGTATCAGCTGCGGATAGCTCATCGGCACTGGCTGGCCATCATAGCCGGCGATCATGCCGCAAATGGCAATCCGTCCGAATGGGTTCATCCGCAGCATGACCGCATCAAGCACCGGACCGCCAACATTTTCGAAATGACCTTGTATCCCATCAGGGCAGGCTTCTTTCAGCGCCTGAGACAGGGACTGCAAACTGGCGTTCGACTTGTAATCCACACACCCATCGAAGCCAAGCTGATTGACAACATAGTCGCATTTGTCCTGGCCGCCGGCGATGCCCACCACCCGGCGGCCGCGCGCTTTGGCGAGAGCGCCCAGAGCACTGCCCACTGCCCCAGCGGCAGCGCTGACAGTGACGGTTGTGCCCGCTTGTGGTTCAATGATCTTGACCAGGCCATACCAGGCCGTCACCCCCGGCATGCCAACAGCGCCTAAAAAATAGCTCAAGGGAATTCGGCTGGCGTCCACTTTGTGCAATGCGCCCGACACATTGGCGTCAACCACGCTGAATTCCTGCCAGCCGCCCATTCCGACCACTTGATCTCCTACAGAAAATCTGGGATGCCGGCTTTCTATTACTTCACCCACTGTTCCCCCGATCATCACTTCACCCAGGGCTTGTGGCTTGGTATAGCTCCTGGCGTCGTTCATGCGCCCGCGCATGTAGGGATCAAGGCTTAAAAAGTGGTGTCGCACCAAAACCTGGCCTTCAAGCAGGGCTGGTGTTTGGGCCCTCACCAGCTTGAAATTGCTGGCCTGGGCCTGGCCCTGAGGTCGTTGATCAAGAATCCACTGAGAATTTTGGGGCATGGCATTAAGCGGGCTAGTCGGTCGAAATCACATTGAGCTTGTTGGCACTTTTGACACCAATGGGCAGACGCCTGACATATTTAAATGTTCCGGTGGCGTGGGCGCAGGCACGGCCTTCGGCGTCTGTTAGCGTGGCCTCGGTGAAGGCCATGGTCTTGGTGCGATGAATCAGTCGGCCCTGCCCGGTCAGTGGGCCACGCGCTGGCTGCATGAAGCTGGTTTTCATCTCGATAGTCACCACCCCCATATCGGGCTGTACGCTGCGCGCTGCACTGGCCATGGTCACATCGAGCAGTGTCATCACCGCCCCACCATGGGTGACATCGAAAGAATTGAGGTGCTCTGGCCGCGGCTGGTAGGCGATGGACGAACGCCCTCCCTCAAAACGGGTCAGCTCAAAACCCAGATGCCTGACAAAGGGGATATCAACACCAAAAGGCAGGCTCATCTCAGCCCCCAACCACGCAGCTGACACCACCATCCACCGCCAGCCATTGGCCGGTGATGTGCTTACCGGCCGGCGAGGAAAACAAGAGGCAGATGCCCTTCAGATCTTCCTCATCACCCAGCCGACCCAGGGGAGCGTGTGACGCCAGGCTCGCCTCACCCATGGCTTGTAGAGTGGCGGCGGTCATTTTGCTGGGAAAAAAGCCAGGGCAGATGGCATTCACATTGATGCCATGCTTGCCCCATTCAGCGGCCAGCGCACGTGTGAAATTGATCACCGCGCCCTTGGAACTGTTGTAAGCAATCGTGTTCAGACCAGGCGGGTTGCCGCCGAGACCGGCAATCGAGGCCAGGTTGATGATGTGCCCCCGGCGGCGTGGAATCATGCTTTTCTTGCCAACAATCTGGCTCAGAATGAAGTAGCCGCGAATATTGAGATTCATCACCTTGTCCCAGGCGGGTAAGGGATGATCCTCGGCGGGCGCACCCCAGGCTGCTCCGGCATTGTTGACCAGAATATCGATTTCACCCATGCGCTGCAAAGTCTCATTTGCCAGTCGTTGTAGATCCTCTTCCTTGGCACAGTCGGCAGCGCACCAGCGTGTATCGATTCCAGCTGCCTGCAGTTCGGCCATAGCCTGCTCGAGCTCATCGGGTTTGCGTGCGCTGATCATGAGGCGAGCGCCAGCCTCGCCCAGTGCGTGAGCCATTTGCAGGCCCAAGCCGCGCGAGCCCCCAGTGATCAGTGCGGTCTTACCCTTCAGATCAAACAATTGCTGTACGGTTCTTGTCATGCAAGGCTTTCATTTCATACGGGAACGCAACCAGATCAGCAGCACGCCCCCACCGGTAATCAATACGCCGCCGACTTGCAATAAAGAAGCCACGCCAGCTTCATAGCGGGCTAAAAAAATGCTGAACACCACCGTCAGCAGACCACCATAGATCAGAATCCAGGCCCACTTCTCGGCGCGCCTTTTGTCGAGCTCGTCACCCATCAAAATACCCTTGAGTAACCGGGTCTGGACAGCAGCACAAGCGGCCCAGGCTCATAGGACTTCGAACACGCCAGCCGCTCCCATGCCGCCGCCAATGCACATGGTCACTGCCACCCGTTTCAATCCACGACGGCGTGCTTCAATCAACGCATGGCCAGTCAGGCGCTGTCCACTAACGCCATAGGGATGCCCCAATGCGATAGCGCCTCCGTTGACATTGAGCCGATCGGCCGGAATGCCAAGCTTGTCGCGGCAATAGATGACCTGAACAGCAAAGGCTTCATTGAGTTCCCACAGGTCGATATCACTGGTCTTGAGCCCGAGCCGCTGCAGAACTTTGGGCACGGCAAACACCGGGCCAATCCCCATTTCGTCGGGCTCGCAACCGGCCACGGCAAATCCAAGAAATCGCCCCAGTGGCCTGAGGCCACGTTTGCTGGCCAAGTCTTCGCTCATCACCACACAAGCCCCAGCGCCGTCGGAAAACTGACTGGCATTGCCAGCGGCAATCAATCCGCCTGGCAGGGCCGACTTGATGCCACTGATCCCTTCTCGGGTGGTACCCTCACGCAAGCCTTCGTCCCGTGAGACGGTGAGTTCACGGGTAATAAAGCCCAGGGACTTGTCGGCAACGCCAGCCGTGACCGTGATCGGTGCGATCTCGGCCTCAAACAGGCCGGCGGCCTGTGCGGCACAGGCTTTTTGCTGGCTGGCAGCGCCATATTCGTCCATGGCATCACGGCCAATTTGATAACGTTGCGCCACCTGCTCCGCAGTCTGCAGCATACTCCAGTAGACTTCCGGCTTGGCTTTCATCAAGGCCGGGTCGTGAATCATGTGCTGATTCGCTTCGTTCTGCACGCATGAAATGCTTTCCACACCGCCTGCCACATAGATGTCGCCCTCACCGGCCATGATGCGCTGGGCCGCCATGGCAATGGTCTGCAGTCCGGAGGAGCAGAAACGGTTGACTGTGACACCGGCGGTGCTCACTGGGCAGCCTGCGCGCAGAGCGATCTGGCGGGCAATATTGGCGCCAGTGGCACCCTCTGGTGTTGCGCAACCCATGATGACATCTTCAATTTCATCAGCTTGCACGCCAGCGCGCTCGATCGCGTACTTGACCGCATGGCCACCCAGTGTGGCGCCATGGGTCATATTGAAGGCCCCTTTCCAGCTTTTTGCGAGCGGGGTACGGGCGGTTGAAACAATAACGGCTTTACTCATTGCTCTGCTCCTCTTTTTGCATGTCGTTGTGAGCGCCAATTTGGGGTCAGCGAAGATTTTCTTCCTGAATTGGAATCTGACCCCAATTATTTTTAGTTGAAGGTGCGGCCTTCGGCCACAAGCTTGGCCAGCAATGGCGCAGCTTGCCAGAAGCGGGCGTCGTCATGCGGATTCTGTGCAAAACGCTGCATGCTTTGCATCACATTGAATAGGCCTACGGTGTCAGCGTACTGCATTGGCCCACCGCGCCACAGAGGGAAGCCATAGCCAGTGAGGTAGACCATGTCAATATCGCTGGCCTTGGCGGCAATCCCGTCCTCCAAGATGCGCGCAGCCTCATTGACCAGGGCATACACAAGGCGCTGCACAATCTCCTCATCGCTGATCTTGCGGACAGCAATGCCCTGCTCCTTGCGGTGTGCTTCAATCATCTCCAGGACAAGCTGAGAAGGGATCGCGTCGCGCTTGCCGGGTTTGTAGTCGTACCAGCCCGCACCCGTCTTCTGGCCGTAGCGGCCCATTTCGCACAGCAGGTCGGCTGTCTTGCTGTAGCGCATGTCCGGCTTTTCCACATAACGGCGCTTGCGGATTGCCCAGCCGATGTCGTTGCCAGCCAGGTCGCTCATCCGAAACGGCCCCATGGCAAATCCAAACCGCTCGATGGCCTTGTCCACCTGTGCCGGTGTACAACCTTCCTCCAGCAGAAAACCTGCCTGCCGGCTGTACTGCTCAACCATCCGGTTGCCTATAAAACCATCGCATACCCCCGAGACCACTGCGGTTTTTTTGATCGTCTTGGCCATTGTCATCACCGTGGCCAGCACATCCTTGGCAGTTTTCTCCCCGCGCACCACTTCCAGTAACTTCATCACATTAGCTGGGCTGAAAAAGTGCAGGCCCACCACATCCTGTGGCCGTCGGGTGAAGGAGGCAATCTGGTTGAGGTCCAGGGTGGAGGTATTGCTGGCCAATATTGCTCCCGGCTTCATCACCTCGTCCAGCTTTTTGAACACGGTTTGCTTGACGCCCATTTCCTCGAACACCGCCTCAATCACGAGGTCGGCATCTTTGATGTCTGCGTAGCTCAGCGTGGGGGTGAGCAGCTTCATGCGCTGCTCGTACTTGTCTGCCTTGAGCTTACCCTTGCTGACCTGGGCTTCATAGTTTTTGCGGATGGTGGCCAAGCCACGGTCCAATGCCTCCTGCTTGGTCTCCAAAATGGTGACCGGAATTCCTGCGTTGAGGAAGTTCATGCTGATGCCGCCACCCATGGTGCCGGCACCGATCACCGCCACCCGTGTGATAGGTCGCCTGGGCGTGTCATCAGGCACATCGGCAATTTTGGAGGCAGCCCTCTCGGCCATGAACACATGGCGCAATGCACGGCACTCGGGGGTGAGCATCAGATTGAGAAATATCTCGCGCTCGAAGGCCAGGCCAACATCAAACTTTTTCTGGGTGGCGGCTTGCACCGCATCAACGCATTTGAGCGGGGCCGGAAAGTTTTTGCTCATGGAGCCCACCATATTGCGGGCAAATTGGAAGTAGGCGTCGCCCTGCGGATGTTGGCATGGCAGCTTGCGCACCAGAGGAAGCGGACGCAGGTCTGCATTTTCGCGCGCCAGGGCAATCGCCTCGTCCAGCAGCGACTCCTGGGAAGTCGCCAAGCGGTCGAACAACTTCTGATGCGGCACGCCGGCCAGGATCTCGCTGTTTACGGTTTCACCACTGACAATGAGATTGAGCGCAGACTCCACGCCCAGCACACGCGGCAGACGCTGCGTGCCGCCAGCGCCTGGAATCAGTCCCAGTTTCACTTCCGGCATGGCCACCTTGCAGCCCGGGGCGGCAAGACGGTAATGACACCCCAGCGCCAGTTCCAGACCACCACCCATGGCTACCGAGTGAACCGCCGCCACCACCGGCTTAGCTGAGTTCTCGATGGCCAGAATCACGCTCAGCAAGTTGGGTTCCTGGATCGCTTTGGGCGTGCCAAATTCGCGGATATCGGCGCCCCCCGAGAAAGCCTTGCCAGCGCCGGTGATGACGACGGCCCGGATCGATGCATCAGCATTGGCACGTGCCAGGCCATCTGTGACGCCCTGCCGCACGGTCAGGCCCAAGCCATTGACCGGCGGATTGTTCAAGGTAATGACTGCAACATCCTTGTGCGTTGTGTAATCAGCATTCATTTTTATGGTTCCAGGAAGATATTCAACTCAGACCTGTGGTGATTTTTCCATACATTCCAGTCACCAGGCTCGTCGAGGCCACTTCGATGAAGAAATATTTACCGACGCGCTCACACCTCCAGCCACTCGCGCCGGATATAGCTGTTGGTACGCAGCTCCTCAGCTTCACCTTCAAACACGATGCTGCCATGCCCCATGACCAGACAGCGATCTGAAATTTCCATAGCAATCGTCAGTTTTTGTTCAATCAGCAACACAGAAACACCACGCTGTTTGATTTTTTCCAGGTAGCCAGCGACCTGTTCTACGATCTTGGGCGCCAACCCCTCCGTGGGCTCATCGATCATGATCAAGTCCGGGTTCCCCATCAGGGTCCTGCATAAGGTAAGCATCTGCTGCTCGCCTCCCGAAAGATAGCCGGCTTCGGTATGCTGACGCTCTTTCAGGCGGGGAAACATGCTGTACATATCGTCAAATGTCCAGTGTTCTGATTTGGCACCATTTTTGGCACCCAGGGCCAGGTTCTGATGAACAGTCAGGCTGGGGAAGATATCCCGGTTTTCCGGCACATAGCCGATCCCCAGATGGGCAATCTCAAAGGCCTTGCGCCCGAGAATGTTTTGCCCCCTCCATTCCAGCACTCCTTCGGCGTCCACCAAACCCATGATCGCCTTGGCCGTGGTTGATCGGCCGGAGCCATTGCGACCAAGGAGTGCGACGATCTCGCCACCTCGGACTTCAAAACTGACACCATGCAACACATGGCTCTTGCCATAAAAGGCGTGCAGATTCTCCGCCCTGAACAACACCGCCATATCAGTACCTTCCGGCTTGGGCATCGGCTGCCTCGGATCCCAGATAGGCTGCCTGCACCTGGGGGTTCGCACGTATGGCTTCTGGTGTGTCAAAAGCAATTACCTCACCATAGACCACCACCGCAATGCGGTCGGCAAGCCCAAAAACCACACCCATATCGTGTTCCACAGTCAACAGGGTGCGTCCCTGAGTCACTTCACGAATCAAATGAATGAAGCGAGATGTCTCACTTCTGCTCATGCCAGCTGTGGGTTCATCGAGCAGGATCACCTGTGCGCCACCGGCAATGGTGATGCCAATCTCCAGGGCTCGTTGCTCTGCATAGGTCAGATTCATCGCAAGAACATCGCGACGTCTGTCCAGCCGAATCATCTCAAGAAGCTCATCGGTTTTGTCGTTGGCATCGTCCAGATCAGCCAGGAAACGCCAGAAGCTGTACCTGTAGCCCAGACTCCAGAGCACCGCACAGCGAAGATTTTCAAAAACACTGAGTTTGGAGAAGATGTTGGTGATCTGAAAACTGCGCGCCAAGCCCAGACGGTTGATCTCATAGGGCTTTTTGCCGTCTATACGAACGCCGTTCATGTAGATCTCACCACGGCTTGGACCAAATCGGCCGCTGATCAGGTTGAAAAGCGTCGATTTACCGGCACCATTGGGACCGATCAAGGCCACTCGCTCACCGGCCAGAACCGACAAATCGACTCCGCGAATGATTTCGGTCCGTCCAAAGGCCTTGTGCACATTCCTTAACTCGAGAGCATGGCCATGGGAGTGACTCATAAGGTCTCCCTCCGCTTGATTTCTTTTTCGATATCAGCTTGGGCCTGGTCCCATTCGAGCAAATAGTGGCGTCGGCAAATCTCAAAAAGAAAAAGTCCAGTCAGCATGACAAAGCCCGCGCCAAACCAGTGGTCGGCCAAGCTTGAGTTGAATTCGATCCCAATGAATTTCACTTTGGGCCCCATGGCGGCATCAAGTTGCAGGTGATAGGTCATTTCGATCAGCACGGCAGCGCCCAGCAAAAGAGTGAAGGCGGCTGCCCCCAATCCCAGATAACTGACCCAGATCTTGCGAAGAAATCCGAAGGCCGCCAGTCGCAGGTTCATCATGATCAGGCTGGCACAACCTCCCGGTGCATACACCACCATGAAGAGAAAAATCAATCCAAGGTACAAAAGCCAGGCCTTGGTGATTTCCGACAATAGCAAAGATGCAAGAATCATCAGCACCCCGCCAATGATGGGTCCGAAAAAAAATGTTGCCCCACCTAGAAACGTGAAGAGAAGATAGGCGCCAGATCGGTGAGCGCCAACAACTTCGGCGGTGACAATTTCAAACAGGAGACAGCCCAGGCCACCGGCGATGCCTGCAAAAAAACCAGAAATGATGAAGGCCAGATAGCGCACACGCTGCGTGCTGTAGCCAATGAACTCGACACGCTCGGGGTTGTCCCGAACTGCATTGAGGATACGACCCAGGGGCGTTCTTGTGAACGCAAACATGAGAGCCACGCAAATCAAGGTGTAGAAGGCGATCAGGTAATACACCTGAATCGGTGGGCCAAAGGTGATTCCAAATAACGATGACCCAGCCACCCTGTTGCCGGATACGCCAGCTTCACCACCAAAGAATTCGGAAAACATCAGGGACATGGCAAATACCAGTTCAGCCACCCCCAGGGTGATCATGGCAAAGGGGGTTCCTGACTTGCGCGTGGTCACATACCCGAGCAGGATGGCAAATCCCATGCCGGCAAGACCTCCCACAAGTGGCAGCAAGCTGACAGGCAAACTCAAGCCGCCCTTGCTGACCAGGTTGAGCGCGTGTATCGCCATGTACGAGCCCAGGCCTGAGTACACAGCATGGCCAAAGCTCAGCATTCCACCCTGGCCTAGAAGAATGTTGTAGGACAGGCAGGCAATGATGGCGATTCCCATTTGTGACAGCATGGTCACCGACAGGCTGCTGGTGAACAATTTGGGCGCAAGGGCTAGCACCAGGGCAAACAGGCTCCAGACAATCCAGCGGCCAACATTCTGCGGCTTAAATTCATAGTGCACAGCCTGCATGGTGTTATTCCTCCCGGGTACCCATGAGACCTCTGGGCCGGAAAATAAGGATCAACACCAGGAACAGATAGGGCAGGATAGGGGCGACCTGCGACAGGGTCAGCTTGATGACCGAGTTGGACTTGAGCGTGTCGCTGAGTTCCAAGCCGAGTTGCTGCGCCAGGGTGATGAGCGAGTAATCAAATGCAACCGCAAAAGTCTGAACCACGCCAATCAGCATCGAGGCCAGGAAGGCACCCGCCAGCGAGCCAAGGCCACCCACCACCACTACAACAAAGATGATCGAGCCTACCGTCGCGGCCATGGCCGGCTCGGTGACGAAAGTGCTGCCGCCAATCACCCCGGCCAGTCCGGCAAGCGCAGCCCCTGCACCAAAAACAAGCATGAAAACTCGCGGCACATTGTGGCCAAGCGCCTCAACCATTTCCGGATGATCCAGGGCCGCCTGAATGACCAGACCAATTCGGCTACGGGTGAGCATCATCCACAGTATCAGCAACATGAACAAGGCCACCAGCATCATGAAGCCACGGGTGGCTGGAAATGGCGAGCAGACAATTCTGATCGCGCTGTCCGCGCTCGCACAAAGCTTGGCCGGGGCTGCGCCCCAGATCAGACGAAGGCCATCGATCGAGTGGGAGATCAAGGTAAACGCCGGCCCCTGCAAAACCGCTGGTGGCGAAAAGTCCACCGCAGTCCTGCCCCAGATCAATTGAACCAGCTCCAGCACAATGTAGGACAGGCCGAAAGTAATCAGCAATTCAGGCACATGGCCATATTTATGAACTTTGCGCAAGGCCAGGCGTTCGAATACGCCACCCAAGACGCCGACCAGCAAGGGGGCGAGCAGCAGGCCGGGCCAGAAACCAATCAGTTTTGAAATGCTGTAGCCCAGATAGGCTCCGAGCATGTAAAAACTGGCGTGGGCAAAATTGAGCACGCCCATCATGCTGAAAATCAGGGTGAGCCCAGAACTGAGTAGAAACAGCAACAGGCCATAGCTGAGGCCGTTGAGCATGGAGATAAGGAAGAATTCCATGTATCACTACGGGCAAGAAAAAGCCCGATTACCGAGGGTTAATCGGGCCTTGCCACCAAAATCAGAAAAAATCAGGGGCGTTTCATCTGGCAGCTGGTTGGCGTGCTGGCAATATAGGCAGGAATCTCCTTGACCAGGGCCAGCGTCATGCCGGTGTTTTCCGGGCTGTAGGGAAACTTCTTGTCCGCTTTCTGCCAGACGGTCAGGTACAGCGGCTGCTGCATCTGGTGGTCAGTCTTGCGCATCTGCACCTCGCCGTTGAAGCTCTTGAAGGAAAGTCCCTCCATGGCGGCAGCCACTTTGACCGGGTCGGTCGACTTGGCTTTGGCCATCGCCTCACCCAGGATCTTCGGAATGTGGATCATGGAGCCGGTATAGAAATCGTCATTGAATTTTTTCTTGTATTCGTCACGCCACTTGGCCATGTCACCGCCCATGTTGTAGTGGTTGTATGAAACCTGAAACACGCGGCCGGCTCCACCTTGGCCCAACGCAGTGGGCGTGCCGGTAACCCCGGTGTAGTAGGTGTAGAACTTTCCACTGTAGCCGCCTTCATTGGCCGCCTTGACCAGCAAGGACAGGTCAGACCCCCAGTTGCCCGTGATCACAGTGTCAGCCCCGGACGCCTTGATCTTGGCAATATAGGGGGCAAAGTCGCGCACTTGAGCCAGCGGATGAAGCTCCTCGCCAACAATCTGAACATCAGCGCGTTTGCGCTGGATATTGTCTTTGAAGTATCTGGCGACCTGGTGGCCATGCGAGTAATTCTGATTGAGCAGGTAGACCTTCTTGACATCCTTGTCGTCCTTCATCAGGGTGGTCAAGGCCTCCATCTTCATAGAGGTATCGGCATCAAAGCGGAAATGCCAGTAACTGCATTTGCTATTGGTGAAATCCGGGTCGACAGCCGAATGATTGAGGTAAATCACTTCCTTGCCAGGATTGCGTTCGTTATGTTTGTTCACCGCATCAATCAGCGCGCCAGCCACCGATGAGCCATTGCCCTGGGTGACGTAGCGCACACCCTGGTCAATCGCTGCCTTGAGCTGGTTCAGGCTTTCGGCTGGGCTGAGCTTGTTGTCCAGTGCGATGATTTCGAACTTGACGCCAGCAGGGTTGCCATTGCCACTGAATTTTTCGGCAAAGAACTGCAGGCTCTTGACCTGGTTGGAGCCCACTGGCGCCATCAGTCCGGAGAGTGGATCGATCCAGGCGATTTTTACAGTTTCGCCTTTTTGAGCTAGGGCCAGCCCTGCCAGGTTCATTGCGGCAGCTGCCACGATCAGCTTGAGAGAGAGTTTCATGAATGATTCCCCTTTGACAAAAAAATTACGAAACCACAAGACAGACAGTACATTGGTTCCAGCACCAATTGAGCTAGGTACTTACCCTATTCTCCCTCAGCCCTGGCTCTTATGTCTGGTTGGGCAGGCGGTAAGCGGCCAATTGCTCGCGCAATTTCATTTTCTGCATCTTTCCGGTGGCCCCCAGGGGTATGCTCTCGGCAAAGATGACATCGTCCGGAATTTGCCATTTGGCAATCTTTCCTTCATAGCTTGCCAGCAACTCTTCCCGGCTGAGTGCCATCCCGGGCCGCTTGACCACTACCACCACCGGACGCTCGTCCCATTTGGGATGGGCCACCCCGATGCACGCTGCCATGGCCACCGCTGGATGCGCCATAGCAATATTTTCCACCTCGATCGAGCTGATCCACTCCCCCCCGGATTTGATGACATCCTTGCTGCGGTCGGTGATCTGCATATAACCGTCAGCGTCAATGGTGGCGACATCGCCGGTCGGAAACCAGCCCTGGGCCAGCGGGTCTCCGCCCTCACCCTTGAAATACTCCCTCAGGATCCAGGGCCCACGCACCAGGAGATCACCATAGCTCTTGCCATCCCAGGGCAGTTCCTGGCCTTGGGCGTCAACAATCTTCATGTCCACCCCATAAATTGCCCGCCCCTGCTTGAGCCGAATCTTCAACTGCTCAGAGACCGGCAATGTCAGGTGGCTGTTTTTCAGGGTGCAGACCGTACCCAGCGGGCTCATTTCGGTCATGCCCCAGGCGTGCAGGACTTCGACCCCGTAGTCGTCCTTGAAAGCGCTGATCATGGCAGGCGGGCAGGCTGAGCCGCCAATCACAGTTCGATTCAGGCTGGAAAACTTGAGCCCCTCGGGTCGCATATGGGCCAACAGCATCTGCCAGATGGTGGGCACGCCCGCTGCATAAGTGACCTGTTCAGCCTCGATCAGCTCGTAAATCGATTTGCCATCAAGTGCCGGCCCGGGCAGCACCAGCTTGCATCCGGTCAGAGCCGCTGAATATGGAATGCCCCAGGCATTGACATGGAACATTGGCACCACCGGCAACACCGAATCACGCGCGCTCAGCGCCATCACATCGGGCAGGGCTGCTGCATAGGCATGCAGGATGGTCGAGCGGTGGCTGTACAAGGCGGCCTTGGGGTGGCCGGTGGTGCCACTGGTGTAGCACATGCTGGAGGCGGAATTTTCGTCAAATACCGGCCAGTCATATCGGTCTGAATGGTCATTGATCCATGCCTCATAGCTCAGCAGGCCCGCAATTCCACTGTCGGGGGGCAGGCGATCGGTATCGCACAGGGCAATCCAGCGCTTGACGCTCGGGCAGCGCTGGTGCACCGCCTGGATGATGGGCAAAAAACTGATCTCGAAGCACAGCAGCTGATCCTGAGCGTGATTGACAATCCAGGCAATCTGATCCGGATGAAGGCGCGGGTTGATGGTGTGCAGTACTCGCCCTGAGCCGCTGACACCAAAGTACAGCTCAAGGTGGCGATAACCATTCCAGGCCAGTGTGGCCACCCGGTCGCTGAAAGCGAGCTTCTGCGCATCCAGGGCATTGGCCACCCGGCGTGATCGGGCCGCCAGTTCCTGGTAGGTGTATCGATGGATGTCGCCCTCAACCCGCCTGGACACGATTTCAGTGTCGCCATGATGCCTCTGGGCATGAGCGATCAAAGAGGAAATCATCAGGGGCTGGTCTTGCATCAAACCTAACATCGCTATCTCCTTTTCAGCGCCAGGCCACAAGGCCTGAAGTATCGCGCAATCCTGATGCGATTGACCTTGATTGGCCTTTGAGGCGCGATGTTTCCCCGAATGGAGGAAAATGTGAGGATGGATGCCGCATGTGAGACACCCCTGAGCCCGCTTCCGCTTGCCTGTGGCCTGCGCTGGCAGGATGGTTATGCCGGCCTGGGTCCTGATTTCTATACCAGGCAGCAACCGCAGCCTTTGAGCGAGCCCTATTGGGTCGGGCGCAGCCAGTCCGTGGCCGATCTCCTTGGGCTGGGCCCTGCCTCATTGGAATCCCCCGACCTGCTCGAGGCCCTGAC
The DNA here is from genome assembly GCA_964228805.1 of Burkholderiaceae bacterium. Classification (GTDB taxonomy): domain Bacteria; phylum Pseudomonadota; class Gammaproteobacteria; order Burkholderiales; family Burkholderiaceae_C; genus Hylemonella. Next base: position 20,052 of record CAXRBE010000119.1, on the reverse strand, counting down.
TGGCAACCGGTTGCTGCAGGGCAGCCAGCCCCTTGCCAGCGTTTACAGTGGCCACCAATTTGGAGTCTGGGCTGGCCAATTGGGTGACGGCCGTGCGCTATTGCTTGGTGAAACTCTCAGCGGCTGGGAAATCCAGCTCAAGGGAAGCGGCCTCACCCCCTACTCGCGCATGGGTGACGGCCGAGCCGTCTTGCGCTCCAGCATCCGCGAATTTCTTTGCAGTGAGGCCATGCACGCGCTGGGCATTCCAAGTACCCGGGCCCTGTGTGTCACCGGCTCCGATGACCGGGTGCGGCGTGAAACCATTGAGACTGCTGCAGTGGTGACCAGGGTGTCGCCAAGCTTCATCCGTTTCGGCCATTTCGAGCACTTTGCCAGTACAGGCCAATTGCTGCAGCTGCGGCAACTTGCAGACTATGTCATTGAACGCTACTACCCAGCTTGTCTTCAAACCGAGCAGCCCTATCTGGCCCTGCTCGAATCGGTCGCTCGACGTACCGCCAGCCTGCTGGCGAAATGGCAGACCATTGGTTTCTGCCATGGGGTGATGAACACCGACAATATGAGCATTCTTGGCCTGACGCTCGACTATGGGCCCTTCCAGTTTCTCGACAGTTATGACCCAGAGCACATCTGTAATCACTCGGACACCCAAGGCCGCTATGCCTACAAGCGTCAGCCCAGTGTGGCCTATTGGAACCTGCACTGCCTGGCCCAGGCCCTGTTGCCGCTGATCCAGGATCAGGATCAAGCCAAGAGCGCCCTGACCCCCTTCCAGTCTGTGTTTTCCGAAGAATTGCTGGCTTCATTCCGAGCCAAGCTGGGGCTGCGCACCCAACACGCCGATGACCCTGGGCTGATCGATGACATCCTTGGGCTGCTCTGGCAGGAGCAGACCGATTTCCCTATCTTCTGGCGCCGCTTGAGCAATTTTGTCGCCGGTGGCAGTGACGCCGATCTACGCGCTTTGTTTTTCGACCACTCCGCCTTCGAATCCTGGCTCCATCGCTACCGGCAGCGCCTGGAGCAGGAAGATTCTGGAGAATCTGGCCGTTTGATGCTTGGCACCAATCCAAAATTCGTACTACGCAACCACCTGGGTGAAATGGCAATTCGGCAAGCCCGTGACCAAGACTATTCTGGCGTACAAACTTTGCTCAAGTTGCTGGAGAATCCATTCGATGAGCATCCAGGCCACGATGGAATGGCAGATTTTCCTCCTGACTGGGCTGCCTCCATTTCGATCAGCTGTTCTTCCTGAATAAGATACTCATCATGGACAAAACTCCAGCGCAATGGCAGCAAATGTTGAAGGACAAAAATGCTGAACCCATGGCTTACCAGGTCACCCGCCAGGCGGCAACTGAACGCCCATTCACAGGCCGCTATGTCAATTTCTGGCGGGATGGTCATTACCACTGCATCTGCTGTGGCGCCCTGCTCTTCCATGCGAGCACCAAGTTCGATGCCGGATGTGGCTGGCCGAGCTTTTATCAGGCCGCCTCGCCCCAGGCCATCGAGGAGCGGCATGATTACAGTCACGGCATGATTCGCACCGAGACTGTCTGCGCCAGTTGCCACGCACACCTGGGCCATGTGTTTGACGACGGCCCCAAGCCTACCGGCCTGCGCTACTGCATGAACTCGGCCGCCCTGGAGCACAAAAGCTGAGCCAGGATTTGGATCAGCCCACCACCGTCTGACACCAGCCTCCAAGCCATTGCTGGCGCGCCTGCAACGATAATTTTTACGCATGAAAGTTCTGATCGATTTCTTTCCCATCCTGTTGTTTTTTGCAGCCTACAAGTTGCATGACATCTATTTGGCAACCGCCGTCCTGATGGCGGCCACCTTGCTGCAGATGGGGCTGATTTACCTGATTGACCGCAGGTTGCAGCTGATGCACAAGATCACCCTGCTGTTGATTCTGCTGTTTGGCACTCTCACCCTGCTGCTGCAAGATGATCGTTTCATCAAGTGGAAGCCCACCGTCCTGTATGCCGCCATGGCCATTGCTCTGGCCGTGGCCGTTTGGGGGATGCGCAAGAACATCCTTCATCTGATGCTGGGCAGCCAGCTCGACTTGCCAGCCTCGGTCTGGGGGCGCCTGAACCTGGCCTGGATTGCCTATTGCTTTTTCATGTCGGCGCTCAATGCGTATGTGGCCGCCTTCTACAGCACCGAAACCTGGGTCAATTTCAAGCTGTGGGGCTATGCCTTTCCCCTGATATTCCTGGTAGGGCAAGGTTTTTACATCGCCCGTCACCTGAAATCTGACGAAACCAAGCATTCATGAGCGCCAATTTGCCCCCGCTGGCGCAACGCATGCGTCAGCGCCTCCTGGAGCAGCTGCACAGCAATTCGGTCGAAGTGATTGATGAAAGCTATCAGCATGCCGGGCATGCTGGTGCCAACGATTCCGGCCTGGATACCCATTTCAGGGTACGGGTTGCCTCACCCCTGTTTGCCGGAAAGTCCCGAGTGGCCCGTCACCGCCTTGTGTATGATGCGCTGCAAGAGTTTATCGACCAGGGCGTGCACGCGATCGCCATCGAAATCATCTGATCGCGAGCGCGCCTTTTTTTATCTGTTCTAGGACCCCCATGATGAAATCTCAGATCAATACGGCCCTGGCCATGGCATCCCTGCTGGCCTTTTTGTCGGCCCCTGCCCTGGCCCAGAATGTGGCCGTCGTCAACGGCAAACCGGTGCCAATGTCGCGGGTCGACGCACTGGCGCAACAATTGGCCCGCTCCGGACGCCCGGTTTCACCCGAAATGATGGGCCAACTCAAGGAAGAAGTCATCGCGCGCGAACTGTTTATGCAGGAGGCCAAGCGCCTTGGCCTCGATGCCACAGAAGACTTCAAGACCCAGATGGAGCTGACTCGTCAGGCCATCCTGATTCGCGAACTGTTTGCCACCCACCAGAAAAACAATCCGGTGACCGATGCCGACATCCAGGCGGAATACGACAAATTTGTCGCAGCCAACAGCGGCAAGGAGTATCGCGCCCGTCATATTTTGGTGGAAAAGGAGGAGCAGGCCAAAGCCATCATCGCCTCGCTCAAAAAAGGCGGAAAATTTGAGGACATCGCCAAAAAACAGTCAAAAGATCCTGGCTCTGGTGCCAACGGCGGCGACCTCGACTGGGCCAGCGCCAGCAGTTATGTGAAGGAATTTTCAGATGCCATGGTCAAGCTGGCCAAAGGCAAGTTAACCGATATGCCCGTCAAAAGTCAGTTTGGCTGGCATGTGATCCGACTCGATGATGTGCGTGACGCCCAACTTCCCAAACTCGATGAACTCAAACAGCAAATCAGCCAGCAACTCCAGCAGCAAAAACTGATGAAGTTCCAGGAAGATTTGCGGGCCAAGGCCAAAATCGAATAGGTTGCCGACTTTGATCGCGGCGCCTTGACCGCGTTTTTTGTGTCTGAAGCCGGGCAACAGCAAGGCTGAGCCGCTCCAGTCTTTCTGGCGGCCTGGCTGTGTCCAGCGCATCCCTCAGCGACCAGTTCAGCACTGCCTGTGAAAACCATGACTCAACAAGCCAATTTCTGGGATTTACCCTACACCTCCCAACGCATTCCCCTCTTGGCCGCCAATGTGGTCAGTACCTCGCAGCCGCTAGCCTCCAGTGCTGGCCTGCAGATGCTTGCACGCGGTGGCAATGCGGTCGATGCCGCGCTGGCCACGGCAATCACCCTGACCGTGGTTGAGCCCTGCATGAATGGCATAGGTGGTGATGCCTTTGCCATCATCTGGGACGGCCAGCGCATGCACGGCCTCAACGCCAGCGGGCGCTCGCCGCGCCGCTGGACAGATGAGCATTTTTCAACCTATCAGGCCATGCCTTTGCGCGGCTGGGACTCGGTCACGGTGCCGGGCACTGTGTCGGCCTGGCGCGCCCTGTCCGAGCGCTTTGGTAAATTGCCATTTGAGGATCTGTTCGAACCTGCCCTGCGCTACGCGCATGGCGGTTATCTGGTGTCTCCCACCGTCCAACGCCAATGGCAGTCGCAAGTGGCTGAGCTGTCTTCGCAACCAGGTTACGCCCAGTCATTTGCGCCCCATGGCCGAGCGCCATTGCCAGGGGAACATTTCATTTGCCCAGGTCAGGCCAACACCCTGGAGCTGATCGCGCGCAGCAAGGGCGAGGCCTTCTATCGAGGCGAATTGGCCAAGGCGATTGCTGACCATGCCCGCGCTACTGGCGGTCTGATTGACGAAGTTGATCTGGCTGCGCATCAATGCGACTGGGTCGACCCGATCTCGGTCAACTACCGCGATATCACCCTGCATGAAATTGGACCCAGTGGCCAGGGGATCGGCGCCCTGATGGCACTGGGCATGCTGGAGCACCTGGATTTGCCAGCAGCGGGGCTGGACAGCGCCTTGTCGCACCACCTGCAAATCGAAGCGATGAAGCTGGCATTCGCCGATCTGCAGGAATACCTGGCTGACCCTGCCTGGATGAAGGGCGTCAGTGCACTAGACCTGCTCCGAGCCGACTACCTGGCTCAACGGGCCAAACTGATCGATCCGCAGCGTGCCAGTGCCCCACGCCCGGGCAAACCCCACAGTGGTGGCACCGTCTACCTCACTGCCGCCGACCAAAACGGGATGATGATTTCCTTCATCCAGTCCAATTTCAAGGGATTCGGCTCCGGGGTGGTGGTGCCCAACACCGGCATTGCCCTGCACAACCGCGGCTGGGGTTTCAGCCTGAAAAAGGGTCACCCCAATCAGGTCGCCCCAAACAAACGCCCTTTCCACACCATCATCCCAGGCTTTCTTTCACGCCACGGCGCACCCTTGATGAGCTTTGGGGTCATGGGTGGCTCGATGCAGGCACAAGGTCATCTGCAGGTCAGCACACGTGTCGCCGACCACCACCAAAACCCCCAGGCCATCAGCGATGCCCCGCGCTGGCGGGTGATGGACGACAACTACGGGGTGGCGGTGGAATGGAACTTCAACGCACAGGCAGTGCAGGGCCTGGTTGACCGTGGCCATCCGGTCAAGGTATCGGCAAGGTTTGACACCGAGTTCGGTTGCGCGCAGTTGGCGATGAAAACCGAGGGCGGCTACATTGCAGCCTCCGATCACCGCAAGGACGGATATCCGGTCGGGCTTTAAAGCACGTGCCAGCCTGAGCAGGCTGACCCGCCGGTCAGGCCGATGACACCATCCTGGCGAGCGCCTGTGCCAGGTCTGCCTGCAGGTCCTCAATATGCTCGAGTCCGATTGAGAAACGGACCAGGCCTCCAGCTCGCAGGTGCGCAGGGCGGGTGGCACGAATGGCCATGATCTCGTAGGGGACCACCAGACTGATTGGCCCACCCCAGCTGTAGCCCAGACGAAATAGCCGTAAGGCGTCGCAAAATGCATCCACCTGGACCTGGCTGAATCGAGCATCAAAAATGATGCTGAACAATCCAGCGGCCTGCCCGTGTTCCCCACCGCAGAGAGCCAGCCAGTTTTCGTGGCCAGGCGAGCCAGGCAGGGCCGGGTGCAGGACCTGGGAGATTTCGTCTCGCCCCAGGCACCAGCGGGCCAGATCGCGGGCCGCCCGATCCTGTGCGGCATAGCGTATTGCCATGCTGGGCAAGGCGCGCAATACTGACTCCACATCGTTGGCGCCCACGCCCAGTCCCAGCCGCATATGGGTTTGCTTCAGGCGGGTGTGCAGGGATTCATCGCAAGTGATGACGCTGCCCATGAGCACATCACCGCCGCCGCTGGGGTATTTGGTAAGTGCCTGCACCGAAATATCAACCGCCACTCCAGGCGCCAGCTCGAAGGGATGAAAGGCCAGCCCTGCTCCCCAGGTGTTGTCCAACACGGTGGTGACGCCGCGCTGCCGACATGCGCGCACCAGATCCACCAGATTCGGAAACTCCATGGTCACCGAACCCGGGGCTTCAAGCCAGACCAGCCGGGTCTGGGCTCCGATCCGTGCCTGCAGGTCAGCCGAGTTCATCGGATCGTAAAACTGGTGGGCGATACCCCAGCGGGCCAGTTCTCCTTGCGCCAGGGCTTTGTTGGGTCCGTAGGCATTGTTAGGAATCAGCACCTCGTCGCCAGCACTGAGCAAAGCCAGACAGACATTGGCAATGGCGGCCAGGCCGCTGGGTGCCAGCAAGCACTGCTGCCCCCCCTCCAGGGTGGCCAGACGCTCCTCCAATAAAAAGGTGGTGGGGGTGCCGTGCAGACCGTAGGTATAGCCGCTTTTGTTTTTCCAGTCGCGCTCGCGCAAGGCCGCCACATTGGGAAAAATGACAGTCGAGGCCTTGAAAATGCCAGGCTGCGGCGACTCAAAGTCGGCCGGCGGCTTGTAGGGGTGGTGGATAAGCCGGGTGATCTTGTCGCTCATGTCAGTGGCACAGGCCAGTGGTTTCAACAGAGCTGAGCATAGCGCGAGGGCGTAAGCTCAAGGATCAGGCTTTCCACTTCGCCAGCAAATCTGCCAAGCTGGCCTGGTCGTACTGCTCAAACGGCTGGTGGATCCAGGGGTTGGTGCTCAGGTGATCCACCGTGTAATCCGGCACGAAGACCGAACTGGCCTTGGTCCAGAGTACGGCGGTGCGCAATTCGGTGATTGCCGGGTAGTTGAGCTTGAGCATGTCGATCACGCCTTGCAGGGTGTGCCCGGTGTCAGCCAGGTCGTCGACCAGCAAAACCTGACCGGCCAGGTGGCCTTGGGGGGTGGTGATGTATTTGGCAATGTCAAGCTTGCCGCGGGTGGTGCCACCATCGGCGCGATAGGAACTGGTGGAGATGATCGCCAGCGGTTTGCGAAAAATTCTCGACAGCACATCTCCGGGCCGCATGCCACCACGCGCCAGACACAGGATAGTGTCGAAGTACCAGCCAGACTGATGAATTTTGATGGCCAGTTTTTCAATCTGCTCGTCGTACTCTTCGGAGCTCATGTACAGATGCTTGCCATCTTCCGTCAACATGGGTCTGCTCCTAGTGCACGGGTGAAAAAAAGGCGCTCAAGCTGAGCGGGTCTGCAGCATCAGGTGAGGGCATAGGGGTGCTTCATCATGATGGTGTGTTCCCGATCCGGGCTGGTGGAGATCACATGGATCGGCACCCCGGTCACCTCCTCAATACGGCGCAGATAGCGCTGGGCATTGACTGGAAGCTGTTGGTACTGGGTCACGCCCACCGTGGTCTCGCTCCAGCCGGGCAGGCTCTCATAGATCGGCTTGCAGCGCGCAATCTCGTCAGCGCCCATGGGCAGGATGTCTAGCATCTCGCCATCAAGCTCATAGCCGGTGCATAAGAGCAGTTCCTTCAGGCCGTCCAGGACGTCAAGTTTGGTCAGGCATAGACCGGTCAGTCCATTGACCTGGGCCGAACGCTTGAGCAAGGCGGCGTCAAACCATCCGCAGCGGCGCGAGCGCCCCGTGGTCACCCCTTTTTCAGCCCCTACCGTGCTCATGTGGTAGCCCGGCGTGCCAGGCGTTTCCCAGTCGAGCTCGGTGGGAAACGGGCCACCGCCAACCCGGGTGCAGTAAGCCTTGGTGATGCCCAGCACATAGTGCAGGAGGCCGGGCCCCACGCCTGAGCCGGCAGCGGCATTGCCAGCCACACAATTGCTGGAGGTGACATAGGGGTAGGTGCCGTGGTCCACATCAAGCAGCGTGCCCTGGGCGCCCTCGAACAGGAGATTCTGCCCGGCTGCGTGGGCTTCATTGAGTTCGCGCGACACATCGGCAATCATGGGCTTGAGCAACTCGGCATGGCGCATGGCCTCGTTATAAACCGGCTCGAACTGGACTTCGCCCTTGTGGATGTAGGGTTTGAGGGTATCGTTGAAAGTGAAGTGTTGCGAGCCCAGAAATGTTGTCAGCACATGGTTGTGCAAAGTGAGCAACTCCTTGAGCTTGGCAGCAAAACGGTCGGGGTATTTGAGGTCCTGCACACGCAGGGCGCGACGGGCAATCTTGTCCTCGTAGGCTGGCCCAATGCCACGGCCGGTTGTTCCGATTTTCTCAGTGCCGCCCTGCTCGCGAGCCGCTTCACGGGCCACATCAAGCGCCGCATGAAATGGCAGGATCAGCGGGCAGGCCTCGCTGATGCGCAGCCGGGATCGCACCTCAACTCCGGCCTGCTCCAAACCCGCAATCTCTTCAAACAGCTTGGCCGCCGACAGGACCACGCCATTGCCGATGTAGCACTTCACGCCCGGGCGCATGATCCCGCTGGGAATCAGGTGCAAAGCCGTCTTCACACCGTTGATCACCAGGGTATGCCCTGCATTGTGGCCGCCCTGAAAGCGCACTACCCCCTGGGCCGATTCGGTCAGCCAATCCACCAGCTTGCCCTTGCCCTCATCACCCCACTGGGTTCCGACCACAACGACATTGCGTCCTTTGCTCATATTCATCTCAGTCATTTCAGAGGGCTTGCAGGATCCACTGGCCCGCGACCTCAAGCAATTCGCGGTCACAGTGGAATTCATCGATCTCACTTTCATGGCCGGGCAGCACACAGACCACGATTTCGCCCTGGGCACGTAAGCGGGCGATGGCCTGGCTCAGGCTGGCCGATTCACTCCATGGCGCTCGGATGGCTGCGCGCAGAGGACGCGGTGCAAGCACGGTGACCAGATACTTGATATCCAGGCTGAACCCAACTGCGGGTCGCTTGCGGCCAAAAGCGGCACCAACTTCATCGTAACGGCCGCCGCGCACCAAGGCATCGCGTGCGCCCTGCGCATAGATCGAAAAACGCATCCCGCTGTAGTAGGTGTAGCCACCGAGGTCGGCCAGGTCAACGCCGACCTGCACATCGGTCAGATGACTGGCGAGCCAGCGCAGCTCCGACAGCGCCTGCAGGATTGGCGGCAAGGCGGGAAGCAGCTTCTGCGCCCGCTCGAGCACACTCACATCGCCATAGAGTGACATCAGATCACGCAGGCCTTGTCGGGCAGGGGAAGGCAGAGAGTCCGTCAGTTGCTGCAGGACGGGCGTATTTTTCACCGCCAGAGCGTCAAGGATTGCGGTGCGTAGCGGTTCTTGAGCGCCCGCATCATCGAGCAAGGCAGACGCTAGGCGCACATCAGCCAAGTCCACTGTGACAGCAGGCAGCCCGGCCGTCCTGATGCAGTCAAGCGCCAGCTGCAAGCTTTCCAGGTCAGCCTCGGTGCCTCCATGCCCATAGATTTCGGCGCCAAACTGGAGCGGCTCTCGCGAGGCGTGTGGGCTGGCCGGGCGAGTATGCAGCACCGGGCCGCTGTAGCAAAGTCGTGTCACGCCCTGCCGGTTGAGCAGATGTGCATCGATCCGCGCCACCTGAGGAGTGCTGTCAGCGCGCAAGCCCAGCGATCGCCCGGAGGCCTGATCGACCAGCTTGAAAGTGCGCAGATTGAGTGCCTGGCCAGTGCCGGTGAGCAAGGACTCCAGGTGCTCCAGCATGGGTGGCATCACCAGTTCATAGCCGTAGCCTCGAGCAGTATCCAGCAGGCCGCGACGAAGCTCTTCAATATGCCGGGCTTCGGAGGGTAGGACATCAGCGATGTGATCCGGCAGGACCCAGGCAGACATGGAAATGGGTAAGGCTGTTAAAAGCTGGATTTTACCGATGTTGGAGCCTGGGAAATAAGCCGTCAGGCCATTAGCGCATCAACCAGCCAATCCAGAGCAGTCCAATCAATATGCTGCACAGGCCAAAAAAGCGCAGCTGACCGTCGCTCAGTTGCAGGATTTGGCTGAACAGACGACGCCAGCCTGAAGGCGAAGCGAATGGATACAGCCCCTCCACAACCAGCAGCAAGGCCAGCGCCAGCCAGAATGTGTCGCTTGCCACGACTTATTTCTTGGGCGCGGAGGCAGCAGCGCCGGACTGGCCGCGGAAAACCCTGAAAAAATCAGACGACGCGGGGTCCAATACCATGACATCGTTCTTTTTGGAAAAACTAGCCTTGTAGGCCTCAAGGCTGCGGTAAAACTGGGCAAATTGCGGGTCGCGACCAAATGCCTCTGCATAGATGCGGGCAGCCTCGGCATCACCCTCGCCCTTGATTTTCTGAGCGTCGCGATAGGCGTTGGCAATCGTCACCTCGCGCTGGCGGTCAGCGTCAGCACGGATCTTTTCCCCTTCGGCGGCACCTGTGGACCGCAACTCATTGGCTACCCGCTTGCGTTCAGCTTCCATACGCCGATAGACCGACTCTGTGATGGAGTCGACATAGTCGGCGCGTGTGATGCGCACATCGACGACATCAATGCCCCAGGGCTTTGCACCTCGCACTTTGTCCAGCACTTCTGCCTTCACATCGGCAGTGATCGCCTCGCGCTTGAGCGACAACAGCTCTTTGACAGTACGCTTGTTGATTTCCTCCTGAAACGCATTGCGCACCACTCGATTGAGCTGGCTGGCTCCGGCCGCCTCATTCAGGCCCACATTACGGATGTATTCGGTTGGATCACTGATGCGCCAGCGGACATACCAGTCGATCACCACCCGCTGTTTCTCTGCGGTAAGCATCGGCTCGGTATCAGTGCTATCCAGCGTCAGCAGGCGCTTGTCAATATAGGTCACATTCTGGAAAGGCGGTGGCAACTTGATGTTGAGACCTGGCTGGGTGATCACTTCCTTGATCTGCCCAAGCGCATAGACCACGCCAAACTGGCGCTGGTCAACCACAAACAGCATGGAACTGGCCAGCGCCAACAGCACCAGAAATGAAGAAACATAAAGTCCTACCCGGTTATTCATGGGACATTCTCCTTAGCGGGTATCTCGGTCACGGCTGCGGCTGCCATCGCGGCTGCGTGCATCGGTGCTGGGTGTTGGCGTGCTCATGGGGGTGGAGGCCGGCACAGCTGGGGCAGACTGCGACTCGCCAGCGCCACTCATCTGCATGATTTTGTCCAAGGGCAGGTACAACAGGTTGGAGCCCTGGCGCGACTCGACCAGGACCTTGGTCACATTGCCATAGATCTGTTGCATCGTCTCCAAGTAGAGCCGGTCCCGAGTGACCTGGGGTGCCTTCTGGTATTCGGCCAGCACCGAGCGGAAGCGCTGAGCATCACCCTGAGCCTGGGCGATGATGCGCGCCTTGTAGGCCTGGGACTCTTCCTTGAGTCGAGAGGCAGTACCGATGGCACGTGGCACCACATCGTTGGCGTAGGCCTCGGCCTCGTTCTTGGCGCGCTCGCGCTCCTGGCCAGCCTTGAGCACATCGTCAAAGGCTGCCTGAACCTGCTCGGGAGGACGAACGCCACCCTGCTGCAGGTTGATGCCGACCACTTCCACACCCACCTTGTAGCGGTCCAGTATGGCCTGCATCAGGGTGCGCACACGTGGCGCGATCTGATCACGCTCCTCGGACAGGGCTGAGTCCATTTTCATCTTGCCCACCACCTCACGCACCGCAGTTTCGGCGGCCTGCACCACCGCGTCGGCAGGATTGCGGCTTTCAAAAAGAAATGCTCTGGCGTCATTCAGACGGTACTGCACGGCAAATTTGATTTCGACAATGTTTTCATCCTCGGTCAGCATGGCCGATTCGCGCAAGCCGGTGGCTCGCATCACGGTGTCTCGCCCCACATCCACCGAACGGATCTGAGTCACAAAAACCAGCTCATGGCGCTGTATCGGGTAAGGCAGGCGCCAGTTGAAACCGGCACCCACCGAGGATTTGTACTTGCCAAACTGCGTGATCACCGCCTGTTGACCTTCCTGCACGATGAAGAAGCCCGTGCCCAGCCAAATCAGCAAGACGATGGAGGCAATCAGGCCAATGCCGAAGCGTGCCGCCTTCATGTCGGGCTGAAAGCCGCCGCCGTTGCCACCCTGCCCCGGCCGACCACCACGCCCTGAACCACCGCCAAACAGACCGCTCAATTTGCGATTGAAGTCGCGCCACAACTCGTCCAGATCGGGTGGACCCTGATTGGGCCCGCCAGACGGGCGCCGGCTGGGCTCCTGGCCAGGCTCGGGCTTGGACTGTGGCGGCCGTGGGGCTTGGTCAGACTTTCCGCCATCCGACGGATTCTCCTCACCCCGACCCCAGCGAGGGTCATTCAAATTGAACATGCCCCGAATGCGGGCCGGCCAGCTGGCCAGGCGGATGACAGGTGCAGGGAGTTTCATCATGGTATCTCGGAGTCGTCTTATCGGTAAACGCTGAGTAATAGCCTAAATCGGCATTGTTTCAGCCTAGCACCCCCCGATTGTGCCCAATCCTACGGGACAGTCCGGCAGCGGACTCTGATTGGGCACCGGAATCATCCGGATTTGCCTGATCGGCGGCTTCAGCCTGACTTCGAACAAGATCGGCCAGGCAGGCGCGCAACTCGGGCAGCCCTGCGCCCACTCTGGCGCTGACAAATACCCGGGGCGCGCTCACACCGTTGAGCTGGTAGCTGTCAAGCAGTCGCAGTGGCTGGCGCTCGGCAGCCAGCGCATCAAGCTTGTTGAACACCAGGATCTGGGGAATGCTGTCTGCGCCTATCTCCTCCAGCACGCGCTGGACTTCCTGGATCTGTTCTGGAAAGTCAGGGTTGGCGGCATCCACCACATGCAGCAGCAGATCAGCATCCACCGCCTCCTGCAGAGTCGCCTCAAAGGCATCGATCAGGCCATGTGGCAGGTCGCGGATAAAGCCCACCGTATCAGACAAGGAGATCGACCTGCCTGCTTGGTCCAGGTAGAGCTGGCGGGTGGTGGTGTCCAGGGTGGCAAACAGTTGGTCGGCCGCATAGGTCTGCGCCTTGACCAGGGCGTTGAACAGGGTGGACTTGCCAGCATTGGTGTAGCCCACCAGCGAAATGGTGAAGGCGTTACGACGCACTCGCTGCCGGCGTTGCGTCTGGCGTTGTCGCTTGACCTTGTGCAGGCGCTCCTTGGTGCGCTTGATGGCTTCACTGATCATGCGCCGGTCCAACTCGATCTGCTTTTCGCCCGGACCCCCGCGCACACCAGCACCTCCGGTCTGGCGCTCCAGGTGCGACCAGCGGCGCACCAGCCGCGTGCTCAGGTACTGGAGCCGGGCGAGTTCAACCTGCAGCTTTCCCTCATGGCTGCGGGCACGCTGGGCAAAGATTTCCAGGATCAGCAGCGTCCGGTCATTGACTGGCATCTCGAGCTGACGCTCCAGATTGCGTTGCTGGGCCGGGCTCAGGCTCTGGTCAAACAAGACCTCGGTGGCACCACTCTCACTGGCCAGGGCCTTGATCTCTTCGGCCTTGCCGCTGCCCACGAAGAGGGCAGCATCAGGCGCCTTGCGCTTGCAGGTCAGACGGGCCACTGGCCTCAGACCTGCAGTGCGGGCCAACAGGCCAAGTTCTTGCAGTTCCGCGTCGAAGTGGGGTTTGCCCAGATCCACGCCAACCAGAACGGCAGATGGAACTGGACGATCCGGCGATGGGGTCAAGTCAGTGGCTGGCCAGACTCAGTTGCCGGCAGAAGCAGCGTTCTCACCCGCTTCAGCCACAGCAGAGAAATTCACCGCCCGCCCTGGCACGATGGTGGAAATGGCGTGTTTGTAGACCATCTGCGTCACGGTATTTCGCAGCAGCACGACATACTGATCAAAAGATTCGATTTGTCCCTGTAGCTTGATGCCGTTGACCAGATAGATGGAAACCGGCACATGCTCTCGACGCAGGATGTTGAGAAAAGGGTCTTGCAGGAGCTGACCTTTGTTTGAGCTCACGATATTCTCCGTGTTCAAAGTTCTGATAAGACTCAACCTTACCACAGGCGGGCAGGTCGACGCGAACAAGACTGAATTTCCAGACGGTCTTTCCGGCTTTGCAAATGCGTTCAGTCGCCTTTATCGGCGTAGGGATTCTGGCTTGTTTTCAACTCGAGGCGCAGGGGTGTACCCACCAGATTGAAGGCCTTGCGAAAACGGGTTTCCAAAAACCGTTTGTAAGCAGCGCTCACATGATCGAGCGAATTGCCATGGATGACGATCACCGGCGGATTGACACCGCCCTGGTGGGCGTAGCGCATTTTGGGACGGTACATGCCCGAGCGCCGGGGCGCCTGGAACTGGACGGCCTCCTGCAGCAGCCGGGTCAAGACTGGCGTTGGCATCTTGCAGGTGGCCGCCTGATGGGCCTGAATGATTGAACTCCACAGCGGCCCCAGACCCTGACGCTTCCGGGCCGAAATGAAATGCAGATTGGCAAACTTCAGAAATGGCAGTCGAGTCTCAATCGATCGCTGCAGCATTTCTCGCTGATAGGAGTCCACTGCGTCCCATTTGTTGACAGCCAATACCACGGCTCGGCCGCTTTCCAGGATATACCCTGCAATGTGCGCATCCTGATCGGTCACGCCCTGCGTGGCATCGAGTAGCAGCAGCACCACATTGGCCGACTCGATCGCCTGCAGGGTCTTGACCACAGAAAATTTTTCAATCGCCTCGAACACCCGCCCCTTGCGTCGCAGGCCAGCCGTATCGATCAGTTCGAAGCGCTGGCCATTGCGCTCGAAGGGTACCGAAATGGCATCGCGTGTGGTGCCTGCCTCGTCAAACGCAACCAGTCGCTCCTCGCCCAGCCAGGTATTGATCAGGGTGGACTTGCCTACATTGGGTCGACCAGCTACAGCCAGACGGATCAGGTCGGTATCGCGTTGCGACTCGACCTCTTCTGTTGCTTGCGGCAGGTTCAGAGACTGCAAAGCCAGTTCCAGCAAGGAGCGCACACCCTGCCCATGGGCGGCAGACACAGCAATCACCTGACCCAGGCCAAGTTCGAAAAATTCGGCCAGTTGCCCACTGTCCTTGAGCCCCTCGGCTTTGTTGGCCACCAGCAGGCAGGGCTTGCCCAGGCGGCGCAGGTAGCTGGCAATGTCGTGATCCTGCGCCGACAATCCCTCGCGCGCATCGACCACAAAAATCACCACATCGGCTTCGGCCACCGCCTGGCGGGTCTGCTTGGCCATTTCAAGGTAGATGCTGCCCTTGCCGGCGTCCGGTTCGAATCCTCCGGTGTCAATGACGATGAAGTCCTGATTGCCAAGATGACCATGACCGTAATGGCGATCACGGGTGAGACCGGCAAAATCAGCCACGATCGCATCACGCGACCTGGTGAATCGATTGAAAAGCGTCGACTTGCCAACATTGGGGCGCCCCACCAGGGCAAGCACGGGCTTCATGAAAAAATTCAGATCACTCTGCGATACGCCAGGCCTGAACCTGGCCATTGCGGGCCACCGTCACGATATTTGAACCCGCCACAACGGGGGCGGCAACCAGTTCTGAACCCCCTTCAGTCCTTACCCGTGCCAGCAATGTGCCGTCTTTGGGCGAGACAAAATGCACAAAGCCGGTGCTGTCTGCCACCAGCAGTGCAGACGGTAAAGCCGTCATGGCGCCCAGATAGCGCCAGCGCAACAGTTCAGAGTTCCAGATCCGCTCTCCATTGTCAAGGCGCCAGGCAAGCAAGGTTCCGTCAGATTCGCTGCCCACCACCATATTGCCCAGGTTGGCCAGACCAAGCTGACCATTGGCTGGTTTACTCCAGAGAAGATTGCCACGCTGGGCGTCCACACAGCCCACCGCAGCCTGAAATGCGCGCGCGCACAGCACATTGCCGGTACGGCCAATTGGCGCCACCAGATCGACCAGCCTTTCAATGTCATTGGTTCCGCGCGGCGTGGCCAGTGCTGCTTCCCAACGCGAACTGCCATTGAGCGGGTCCATGCCCACCAGCCTGCCCGACAGTCCCGCCACCAGTGTGTTGCCAACCGGGACGAGCACACCGGATTGACGCAGGGCCAGGGGCTCGCCCGCCCTTTGTTGTGTCCACAGGCGTCGCCCGGACTGGGCATCAAAAGCCTGCACGCTGCGATCGGCGGTCAGCACAAATACCCTGTTGCCGGCCACCAGCGGCGGGGTGAAGCCCTGTGCGCTGAGACGCTGGCGCCAGAGTTCGCGCCCCTGCTCAAGGGTCACCAGTTCATTGTTGCGAGTAACGACAGCCGCCCAGCGCCCGTCAAAGCCAACACCGGCCGACAGTGATGAGCCGACCGACTGTCGCCAGATATCAGATCCATTCTGGGCATTGATCACCGCCACCGTACCATCCGAGGAGGCCAGCGCCAATTGCTCGCCAACGACCTTGGCTTCCATAAAAAACCCAACCGCGCCAATGCTGGCGCGCCAGGAGGGGACGATCTTGAGGATTTGGGGCTCGGTGCCCAGATCGGCAGGTTGTGGCCGCTTGCCCGAACTCGAACAGGCAGCCAGTACCAGGGCCATGGCCACAAGGATCAGACCTTGCAGCTGTCTCACGGCTTGGTCCCGGACTGGGCCTCGGCACGCACACCCAAAGAAGCCAGCTTGACATCGATCAGGCGGCGGTAATCCTGGTCCTGGGCCAGCCCACGGTAGGCCTTCTGATACTCTGCGACCGCCTCACTTTTTTTGCCTTGGGCAAGGTAGATGTCGCCTCGGCGGTCATCGGCCAGGGGAACAAATTCAACAGGAAACGAGGCAGCAAGTTGCTTGAGCGCTTCGTCATAGGCCTGAACCTGTGCCAGCACAGCAGCCAGACGAAGGCGGGCGATGGCACGGTAACCCTCATCCTTGGCCTGGTCGACCACACGGGCCAAGGCCGCTTGGGCTGCCTCAGGTTTGCCAGCCTCCATATAAGTTTTGGCGGCAAAGAGTCCCGCCTGATGGGCAGCGGTGGTGGCGCCAAACTGCTCCTGCATATCGGCCAGAACCCGGTCCAGCCTGGCGATATCGCCCGCCCGAGCCACCCGTTCGAATTCATCAAAGAGGGCGGCTGCCTGAGTGGCCTGCTTGCGTTGCCAGTACTGCCAGCCATTCCAGCTGGCATAGCTGGCCAGGACAGCGATGAGCAACCAGGTGATCAGATTGCCGTATTGCTTCCAGAAGTGCTTGAGCTGGTCAAGTTGTTCCTGTTCTTCGAGGTCGAGATGTGCCATGTGTATAAGTGTGATCAGGTCTGCGATTGTAGGCGGGCGGCCCAGACTGAGGCCTCGGACAAGGGGTAGGCGTTTTGCGCGCCCAGGCCATCACGCAGGGCCTTGACCGTCACCTCGCCGCGGGCCATCTCATCAGCTCCAAAGACCAGGGCGAAACGCGCGCCGCTGGCATCGGCTTTTTTGAATTGCGACTTCATGCTGCCAGGGCCCTCGGTGGAGCTGGCATGCATCTGAACCTGCACTCCGGCAACGCGCAGCTGCTGCAGGCACTGCATCGCTGCAGGAAAAGCAGACAGATCCGGCACGATGGCATAGGCGTCGGGGACCTCACCGGTGGGAGCGGCGCCTTCCTCCTTGAGCAACTCGAGCACCCGCTCCACACCCAGCGCCCAGCCCACTGCAGGCGCTGGCTTGCCGCCAATCTGCTCAATCAGATAGTCGTAACGACCACCGCCGCATATCGTTCCCTGCGCACCCAGCCGGGTGGTGACGAATTCGAACACGGTCAGGTTGTAATAATCCAGTCCCCGCACCAGACGGTGATTGATGCTGTACGGGACAGCGCTGGCATCCAGAATGGCGCAAACCTGCTGAAAATGGGCCCGCGAGGCCTGACCCAGAAAGTCCATCAACCTGGGCGCCCCGTCCACCAACTCCCGCAGCGCGGGGTTCTTGCTGTCCAGGATGCGCAGCGGGTTGAGGTACAGGCGACGCCGGGAATCCTCATCAAGATCATCTGCGTGCTGGGTGAAATAGTCGATCAGGGCACTGCGGTGCTGGCGTCGCTCATCAGGCTGCCCCAGGCTGTTGAGCTCAAGCTGCACATCGCTCAGCCCAAGCGCCTGCCATAAGGCACTGGCCAGCAGGATCATTTCGGCATCGATCTCCGGTCCGGCAAATCCAAGGGCTTCGGCACCGATCTGGTGAAACTGGCGGTAGCGTCCGCGCTGCGGCCGCTCATGGCGGAACATGGGACCCATGGAGTACAGGCGCTTGCCGCCGTCATAGAGCAGGTTGTGCTCAACGGCGGCACGCACCACCCCGGCTGTGCTTTCTGGGCGCAGGGTCAGCGGCTCGCCATTGAGGCGGTCCTCGAAAGAATACATCTCTTTCTCGACTATGTCTGTGACCTCGCCCAGGCTGCGGATGAACAGCGGTGTGGGCTCGACAATCGGGGTACGGATATTGCGGTAGGCAAAACACGCCATCAGTTCGCGCACCTGTTTTTCCAGCCACTCCCAGCGCGCCGAGTCTGGCGGCAGGATGTCATTCATGCCTCTGACGCCCAACAATTTTTCGGCCCTGTCGGCCACTTTTTTCTCACTCATGGGTCAGTTCACCTCGGCAGCCTGACTGGCACCAAAGCGTTTTTCAATATATGACTCAACAATCTGCTGGAATTCCCGGGCAATGCCTTCGCCGCGCAGAGTCATTTGTTTTTGTCCGTCAATAAAAACCGGCGCAGCCGGCGCTTCACCGCTGCCAGGCAGGCTGATGCCAATATCCGCATGCTTGCTCTCACCGGGTCCATTGACGATGCACCCCATCACTGCCACCTTGAGTGACTCGACCCCTGGGTACTGATCTCGCCATATCGGCATCTGGGCTCGCAAGAAATCGTCGATCTGTTTGGCCAGTTCCTGGAAGGTGGTACTGGTGGTGCGCCCACAGCCAGGACAGGCGGTCACGCTGGGCACAAAGTTTCGCAAGCCGAGGGACTGCAGGATTTCAGAGGCCACCACCACCTCCTGGGTGCGCGCCTCACCCGGCTGGGGCGTCAGTGAAACCCGAATGGTGTCGCCAATGCCTTCCTGCAGCAGGATGGCCAGTGCAGCTGTGGATGCGACCGTACCCTTGGTGCCCATGCCCGCCTCGGTCAAACCCAGGTGCAGAGGGTAATCTGAGCGGCGCGCCAGTTCACGGTACACCGAGATCAGGTCTTGCACACCGGAGACTTTGCAGGACAGCAGGATCTGCTCGGGAGCCATGCCCAGCGACTCGGCAAAGCTGGCCGAGCCCAGGGCCGAGGTGATCAGCGCCTCATACATCACAGATTTGGCGCTCCAGGGTTCAGGGCGGCGGCTGTTGGCGTCCATCATCTCGGCCAGAAGCTCCTGATCCAGGCTGCCCCAGTTCACCCCAATGCGTACCGGCTTGTCCCACTTGAGGGCGGCCTCGATCATTTGGCCAAACTGACGATCGCGCTTCTGACCTTTACCGACATTGCCAGGATTGATGCGGTATTTCGACAAGCTCTGGGCACAGCCCGGGTACTGAGCCAGCAGGGTATGGCCGTTGTAGTGGAAGTCTCCCACCAGGGGAACATGCACGCCCATGCGGTCAAGCTGTTCGCGTATATGAGGCACCGCCTCCGCAGCCTCGGGAGAGTTGACCGTGATGCGGACCAGCTCCGAGCCAGCTTGGGCCAGTTCTTTGATCTGGATGGCAGTGGCCACCGAGTCCACCGTGTCAGTGTTGGTCATGGACTGCACACGAATCGGCGCATTGCCCCCGATAGTGACCAACTGGTCTCGCCAGACCACCCGGGCCTGGCGCGAATGTCGATGAGAAGGCGCAGCCTCCTTGATCGGACAGTCCGCAGAAACCGCAGAGGTCATGGGCCCACCTCAAAGCGCGCCACATTTTCACGGCTCAAACCCTGGAGAGGGTAAGGTTTGCCACGCAACCAGACATCGGTGACATCCGCCCGCCCCACCACTACTTGGATGGGCAGCGCACCTTTGGCAACCAAGGCTGTTTCGCCACGGGCCAGATTGCGGCTCAGCAGCACTTCACCCCTGCCATCTGTCACCTGGACCCAGGATTCGTCATTCACCTTGAATTGCAACAAGGCCGTTGGGTCGACTCTGATCGCAGCCAGGGAAGATGCTGGCGCAGCAAGGCCACGAGAGCTGGGCTGCTCGGGCAATGACGCCGGTAGCGCTGTAGGAGGCCTGAGCGGAGCAGCAGGCCTGGTCTCGGCTGGCTTGCTTTGAACAACAGGCGAGTTCGCACTCTGGCCGATGGTTGCCAGCGACATGGCCGGCGCTGACTCGCTGTTTGGGCTGGGCATGACATTGCTGATCGGAGGGGGGCTTTCCTGTGACTCTGGCAAGAA
>CAXRBE010000118.1:0-2632 GCA_964228805.1 Burkholderiaceae bacterium | reverse complement strand
GATTCGCCCTCGGGTGGTGGTGTATGGCGTTCTTCTGTGCCTAGTCATCGCGGCCACCGTCGCTGCGTTTGTCAACCGAAAAGAGGTTCGCATGGACGTCATTCGGGACCGCTCGGTGATGGCTCGTCAGGTCGATCGCGGCGCTGTCGAGAACGTCTACACGCTGCAATTGATGAATGCGTCGGACGACACAAAAACAGTCTCGATCAATGTACTTCCCGCCGATTTTCTGGGACTGATCAGGCCAGTCACGGCCAAGCTCGCCCCAGCCCAGGCCAAAACCCTCACAGTGACCGTCCGTATGCCAGGCACTCAAGCCATGCAACGCACTGGTGAAGTTCTCCCCATCCGATTCGTTGCAGTCCTTGAAGGTGACACTGATGCACCATCAACAGTCGAATCTTCAACTTTTCTGGTGCCACGCCAGTGAACACCCATGGCGATGCATTTCCCAACTCCATTGGACACCCATCCAGATCTGGACAGCAAATGCCTGCATGTGAAAACCATTCGCAAATGCGCCAACAACTACCTGTATCAGCAAGGCGAGACCGCCCGTACTCTGTACCGCATTCGAACGGGCGTCGTCAGCCTCGAAAGCGTGAACGAAAGAGGTGAGCGATGCATCATCCACCTGCTGGGACGAGGGGCAGTTCTAGGTCATGAGATTT
This sequence comes from Burkholderiaceae bacterium, assembly GCA_964228805.1. Taxonomy (GTDB): domain Bacteria; phylum Pseudomonadota; class Gammaproteobacteria; order Burkholderiales; family Burkholderiaceae_C; genus Hylemonella. Next base: position 1,961 of record CAXRBE010000118.1, on the reverse strand, counting down.
TTTTGCAGCAGCCTCGAAATTTTGATGCCAGAGTCTGTACTGACGCGACGATCGAAGCCATTTCACTGTCCAGTGGCATCGAATCGATTCTGGGGGTGTCTTTGATGCGCTGGGCCAATGCGGCAGCTTTGAACTTGTTGCAAGAAGCTGCTGGGTTCAAAGTGGAGCTGCACCGGGCACAGGCCGGAGACAAGGTGCTTTTGCTACTGGAGCAACTCCAGAAACTGCACCCAGAGCAAACGGACGCGTGTTGGCTTCCGAGTCGGTGCGAGATGGCCGATTTGCTCGACATGAACCATGCCACTGCCAGCAGGGTGGTGGCCAAGCTTTTCAAGGAAGGTGCATTGCACCGGGCTGCCTCCAAAGACTTCGTTCGGGTCGACTGGGGCCGCATCCGCCGTCTCCGCGCCTCCGGTTGAATCAGATTGCTACGGAGTTTCCGTCGAGAAGCTCTGACAGAATGGAGCCACTGCCATGACTTTCTTGATGAGATGCTTCCTCACCCAACCACTCTGACTGTTTATTGCTTGTGCGCAGCCTGGTGTCGCACCTGCGATGCATACCTTGAGGTTTTTGAAGCTTTGAATAAGGTTTGGCATGGAAAAGTAGAGTGGGCCTGGGTTGATATAGAAGACAGTGCTGATCTCCTGGATGATGTGGACGTAGAAAGTTTTCCCTGCCTGCTGGTGACGGGTGATAAGGACGTGTATTTTTTTGGCCCTGTTTTGCCGCAGGCGTCCGTAGCAACGCAATTGGTTGAGCGCGCTTTAGTAGGGAAGATTGCCCCCATGGAGAATGCAATTCTGGAAGCCTTGAATCAACGCTTCATCGCTGCCAACCTGCGCCAGAATCTAGTTAAGTAGGTTTGTGAGTCGGGGGCTGCCAGCTCAAGGAGGCGAGCATCCTGCTCAACGAGATCAGTCCTATGGCGCGTAGGCAGGGAGAAGGCCTGTGGACTGAGGGATAAATCATCATGCCCCGCCGATGAAGGCTATGCCGTCGCCGCGTGAGGTTTGTCATATGTTCAGCACACACTGGCCTATCAACATCGGCACGGCCGCTGAACTCTCCGGTGTTTCGGCCAAAATGGTGCGCCATTACGAGTCGCTGGGCCTGCTGCCACGCGTGGGGCGCACCGACAGCGGCTATCGCCAGTACGTCGAGGCCGATGTGCACACCTTGCGTTTCATTAAGCGGGCACGCGATCTGGGCTTTTCCATGGCCGAGATCGCCGAATTGGTCGCGCTGTGGCAAAACCGTCGCCGTGCCAGCGCCAATGTCAAGCGCATTGCACAAAAGCACCTGGATGAATTGTCGCAGCGCATCGAAGCCATGCAGGCGATGCAACGCAGCTTGCAGCAACTGTTGCACCATTGCCAGGGCAATGAGCGGCCAGACTGCCCTATCCTGGATGATCTGGCCAGACCACCTGGAGAATCATCAAAAAGTCGACCTCATTGTCCAGCTGGCGTAGGCCATCCCATCGGCTAGTGGTGAACTTCAGCGCAATCGTCACGGCAATGGAATCTGGGGCAGACTTGTAGCAGCCACCCATTGATTCAAGTCACGCAAGACCTTGTCCTGTATGTCCGGCAGCTCCCAGCTGCCCCCCCCCTGTCCTAGCTGGCAGCCGTTGTTGGCAAGCGACCGGCAACAGACTACCCCAACCGGATGTTTCAGTCCACGGATTTCACTTGTCCTCAAGGTCCGCAACTGGCCGAAAGCCGCCTAACCACGCTGAGAAAAAGCGCCCGGCCAACTGGTATGAACTTGTATGAAATCACCCCATACAAGCACCGAGGCACATGGTCACCCCTCTTCTGCGACACCACGGCTGGAAGGCACCCGCGATGTGCTGGATATCCTGGCCAACAGCATCGCCCAAACGGCAGCAAGAGAGGCCAAACCAGAACACCAACTCCAGGTTCCAGCGGTCCCGGCCGAGCCCAACCGAGAACTCC
>CAXRBE010000117.1:0-2700 GCA_964228805.1 Burkholderiaceae bacterium | reverse complement strand
CACCACCAGTTGCGGCAGGTCGCGCTCGGGCAGGTTGTGCAGGTAGCCCAGGGCCTGGTCCACCGCGTCGTCGAGGCTCTTGCCGCGCGACTTGTGCTCCACCAGCAGCACGCCGGGCCAGAACAGGTCCACAAAGCCTTGAGCGCCGCCGAGCTTTTTGACGTTCAGCTCAAAGGTGGCAACGCGTTTGTTGGTGATGCCAAAGATTTCAAAGAAATCGATCCAGTAGGGCTTGGCCTGGCTGTCCTCGTTGCAGGCGTCGGCCCAGGTTTTGCTGAAAAGCAATGCTCTAGATTTGATTTCGTTCCAATTAAGACCCATTTGGTGCTCATAAAGTGAGCTTGGATGGTAATGGAAAGCACTCCTTTTACTGATTTGATAGTGCTGAGGAAGTATCTAAGGGGTCTGTGACGGGGTCGGCTGGAATTGACGATGGCTTGCTGCACAGACTTGCCAAATTGGCGCGATTATTTATAATCGCGCCAATCATGTCAGACTTCAACGACCAACTCTTGACCTCCATTCAAGCCCAGCCAGATGGCTTTTCGCTTGCGGAAGCATCAGCCAAATGGCCCAATGTGCCGCGCCGCAGCTTGCAAAGAGCTTTGGCAAAGTTGGTGGTGGAAGGTAAAATTGCGCCAATTGGTAAGGCTCGTGCCACCCGTTACCTGGCTAAATTAAAAATCACGCCAAAAGTGGCGGAGTACGCCTTGCCCACTCAGAACGGGTTGTCCGAATCGTCCATGTGGCGTGCCGAAGAGGAGCTCTCCACCGGGCAGTGGCCCTTGTCACCCGACAGCAAAGACATCCGCGCATATCTGGCCAAGCCCTGGAGCACCCGCCAACCGGTGGGTTACCAGTCCGAGTTTTTGCAGGCCTACAAGCCCAACGCCACGTTTTATCTGCCCCAACCTGTGCGGGCGCAGTTGCACCGCATGGGCCGCACCGGTCTGGGGCCGCAACCTGCCGGCACTTATGGCCGCGCCGTGCTCGACCGCTTGCTGATCGACCTGTCCTGGGCATCCAGCCATCTGGAGGGCAACACCTACAGCCGGCTCGACACCCGCGCCCTGATTGCCCACGGCCAGCAGGCGCAGGGTCACGGCGTGACCGAGACGCAGATGATCCTCAACCACAAGGCCGCCATCGAGTTGCTGATGGACCATGTGGAGGCGCCGCAGTTCAGCCGCTACCTGCTGATGAACCTGCACAGCGCCCTGTCCGAGAACCTGCTTGAAAGCCCCGAAGACGAAGGCCGTCTGCGCCTGCATCCGGTGCAGATCGGACAAAGTGTTTATCAGCCGCCATCGGGCCAGTCACTCATCGGCAGTTTGCTCGATGAAGTGCTGGCCAAATTCAACGCCATCGAAGACCCGTTCGAGCAGGCGTTCTTTGCCATGGTGCACCTGCCCTACTTGCAGCCCTTTGCCGACTGCAACAAGCGATGCTCACGGCTGCTGGCCAACTGGCCGCTGCTGCGCGCCAACCTGTGCCCGCTGACGTTTTTGGGTGTGTCACAAGCCTGGTACACCGCTTCGGTGCTGGGCGTTTACGAAATGACCCGCGTGGAGCTGCTGCGCGACCTCTTCATGTGGGCCTATGAGCGATCGACCAAGGAGTATCTGAGCGCCAAGTCCCGTGTGGTCGAGCCTGATCTGCTGCGGCTGACGTGGCGTGATGCCATCCGCCAGACTGTCAAGGCTGTGGTGCAAAACCCCGAACAAGACCCGCTGGCGCTGGTGGCCGAACAAGTCGCACTGGCTGTACCCGGCCCGCAACGCGAAGATGTGCGCGCCCTCGTCATGCAGGAGTTGCGCCGCCTGCACGAAGGTGTGTTGGTACGGTATGGTTTGCGGCCGGTGGAGCTGGAACGATGGCGCAGCATTCAGGGGTGATCGGCTTTGTGCCAGTTGTGCTCCGAAAGCCTGTTTCTTTTAACCAAAATCCCGAAAGCCCTTGAGTGGCGCCAGCGGCGGAAACTGCGGTTCGCGTTTTTCCTTCATCGCGGTGATGGCCTCGCGCACATTGGCGTTGCTCCACACCGCACCCTGCATCCAGCCCATCTGTTTCAAGCCTTCGTCGACGCTGTGGTCGCGGGCGTAGTGCAGCACCTGCTTGGTGCCCCAGATCGCTACGGGCGGCTTGCTGGCAATCTCTTGGGCGGCCTGCAGGGCAGCGGCCACGGTGGCTTCGTGCGTGGGCAGCACTTCGTTGACCAGGCCCCAGGCCAGCGCCTTGTCGGCAGGCAGGCGTCGGCCGGGGTAGGCCCGTTCCTTGACCCAGGCCATGGGCAGCAGCGTGGGCAGGCGCTGCAGCGTCCCCACGTCGGCCACCATGCCGATGTTGATTTCCTGTACGCAGAAGAAGGCGTCGCTTGATGCATAGCGCATGCAGCAGGCGGTGACCATGTCCACCGCGCCGCCAATGCAGCCGCCCTGGATGGCGGCAATCACCGGCATGCGCAGTTGCTCCAGCAGTGTGAAGGTGTGCTGCATGTCGGTGAGTAGGTCATAGATGGCGGCGCGGCCTTCGGCGCTGGCATCAATCATGGTGATCGCCCCGCCAAACGTTTGCAGGTCCATGCCGGCGGAAAAATGCTTGCCCGTGCTGGAGATGACCAGCGCACGCGCTGTGCCTTCGTTGTGTAGCCGGGTCAGGATCTCGTGCAGCTCGCGCCAGAAGGTCGGGTGCATGGTGTTC
>CAXRBE010000116.1:0-7005 GCA_964228805.1 Burkholderiaceae bacterium | reverse complement strand
TCAGCATGGAGCGTAATTGTCAAGCCGAACTCTTGGCGCATGCGGCGGCTAATGGGCAACCACTACGTCAAGTACCGCAGGCCGCGCGGGAACAGGCCTACGGCGTGGTTGGCACCGAATACGCGGGTTGGTTCCAGTTTCAATTACTGTATTCAAGGGCAATTAAAGAGAATCCAGATTTCCTGGACTAAACCAAAGCGCTAGCCTCTATACCCGCGTTATGACGGACTAGTTACTATGATCGCATGGATGAAGCTAGGGATGGGGGTAAGCTGTGGCGCATCCGCAGCGGTATTGATCATGGAGCTAAGATGAGTAAGGTGTCTGTGCATGAAATTGTCGTATTCATCCTCATGGCTGCGGCCACATCTTCCATTGCCTATGCACAGAAGATTCCAGCCCATGCAGAAGGGTTAGAGGAAACCCTGGTTTCTGTTCAACTAGATGCAAACAGAAAGCAATCTGGGGTTTATTCAATTAAGTCTGGCACCAAGGATCACGCCATATTGGCCGTGCTTCTGCCAGGGTATCCCTCTGTAGTTCGTCCTGTTGTCAGCGACGGGGTCATGGTTGGCTCAAGACTCACGGGTAATTTTTTAATTCGTGCTCGCCGTCACCTGGCTGATTCCGATATCGCACTGCTTACCGTCGATTGCCACTCAGACAGCGGTGACTACTGCAGCAGCGGGTATCAGGCCTCAAAGGAACGACAGAGGGATGTACAAATGCTTATAGATTCTGTGAAGCAACAGAATCCCTCTTTAACCAAGGTCTGGATGATTGGAACAAGTATGGGCACAATCTCGTCTTCCTTCATGCCCCTTCATCAGCCGAATGCCTATGCTGGCGCTATCCATACAGCATCTATCACTGAGCCCTATGCAAGAAATTCATATAGTGAGTTAGCCGATTTTGATTACAGAAAATCGGGCATACCGCAGTTTTTCGTACATCACCGAGATGACCCATGCCGCCTCACCACTCATGAGGGGGCAGAAAGAATTGCAAAAAAATTCAACTTTCCATTGCTCACGGTCTATGGTGGCAGTGGTTTTCAAGGCAATCCGTGTGAAGCACAAACGCAGCATGGCTTTAAGGGGGTGGAGCGTCAGACCATGCTGGCAATTGCCAAAATCATGAAGTCTGGCAGAGCCGATTCGCTTGAGCTTCGATAGAAGTGCCACTGCAGATGTAATTGCCATAGGGGGTAATCATTCGACGCAGCCTGCTGCAGACAGACTCCGAACCGTGTGATGATTAGAAAACTTTGACATCAGCGGGGTTGTTGAATGCTGCTTCAAATTGGTGACCGTGTCGTAGGGTATGAGGTCAATGGTGAACAAGGCGACTGGGTCTGCTTGGCTCACCCGCATTGCTCCAACCGTCACACCTGGGCCGGGTTGATCGAGCCGCTGGTGCAAAGCCATCGGGTGTTGAGTTTTGACATCAGGGGTCATGGTGAGTCATCTGCCACGCCACCACCCTATTCGATGTCGCAGCTGGCGCAAGACGCGGCAGAGCTTTTGACTGCGCTGGATATTGCCCGCACGCATTGGATCGGCCAGGCAATGGGCGCCATGGTGGGGCAATCATTGGCTATCGATAGGCCCGAGATGATTCAAAGTCTGGTTTTGGCCAGTTCGACACCGGGCCAGCCCGAGGTGGCATTGCCGGTCTGGCAGGCGCGTAACGCCCTGGCTCGCACGAGTGGACTTGAAGCCGTACTCGAAGATAGCCTCACCCGCTGGTTCACTCCTGAAACAAGGCGCAACAAGCCGGATTTGATGCGGCGCGTGGCCAACATAATGCTCGCCACATCCGTTGATGGCTACATTGGAACCAGCTTGGCAATGGCCAGCATGGATCTGGGGAAAAAAATTGGGCAGATCTGCTGCCCTACCTTGATTTTGGTTGGGGCATCTGACACTGCGACGCCACCTTCACAGGCGCGAAGCTTGCAAACCAGTATCAAGGGGTCCCGCTTGGTGGTGCTGCCAGACAGTTCTCACATGGCTTATCTGGAGCAGGCCGAGCTTTTCAAACATCTGGTTCTGGAGTTTTTGGACTCCCCAGGCTAAGGGTGTTGTTCAAAATCCGGGTGGCTTGGAGCACACCGCCTCGTAAGCATAGCGCTCAGTGATGGCGTCATTGAACGAATAAATGTCCAACATGCTTTCATACAGGGCCTCGGTAATGACAACTTGCTCTGACCAGCACCCTAGCTGTTGATAGTCTTGTAGGCAGCGCTCAAGTACAGAGCGCTCGACATTTGTGAAAAATGGCAAGAGAGTCGCGGCCAGCTCATGCGCTGAGGTTGTTACCAAATGCTTCTTGGCTGCCTGATAGGCCCGGGTGAAGGCAAATGCTTCGTCGCTGGCCAGCCATTGCCTGGACGCTGCCAGGCTGGAAAACCCACAACGCCCGACGGTGGGGCCAATGGAGGCCACAATGCTGCCGTGACCATCGGCAGCCATTTGATGCGGCGCTGGGCCCTGCTGATGGATGTAATCTGCCATGCCGTCACGAAAAGCCTGGACCATCTCGGATGGCGGGACATTGATCAATTCAATCCGGTTTATGTCAATGCCTTGACGATGACAGGCATAATTGAACATCTGCATGGGCTGTCCTCCGTGCAGAATCAACAGCTTCGAACCTTCCAGTTTTTTCCAGTGAAAACCCGGATCGGCTCGCCGCCCGGTAATGAAAAACCCATCCATCTCGTTGACCAGCCCAAAATGTAGACAGGGTGAGGGCTTTCCGCGCGCAAGAAATCCAAATGCGTTGCTCAGTGTTGTTTGGGCCACCTCGGCCGAACCCTCCACCAAGGCGTCGACTGCTGATTGACCAGGTTTGGCAAGAGTCCAGCTCAACTCAATGCCCTGATCCCTCATAAACGAACCTGTCAGCGCAATCACCACCGGTGAATAAAACGCCGTCATCCATGTAAACTGAACTCGGATTTTTTTCATGCCGATATACTTTCTCCGCAAACCAATGTGGTGAAGCTGTCGTCCGGCTTTATGCCAGCGTCCTCGAGGAGGAATGCAAGCCAGAAGACCCTGTACGATCAAGAACCATGGGCCCAAAAGAGCTTACTATAAATTGCACTGTTGCTCATCCCTGCCGTAACGCTTTGGGTGAGGGGCCGATCTGGGATTGGCGCACTGGGGTGCTGTGGTGGGTTGATATCCTGGACAGCAAGCTTTGGCGATACCAGCCAGGCACGCACGCCGTAACGGTATGGGACGCGCCTCGATATCCTGCCTGCCTGGCACTTCATGGCGCTGAGCAGCTCTTGCTTACCGGCAGAAACTGGAGTGCATGTTTTAGCCCGGCTGCTGGCAGCTGGCAAGACATTGCCACCACGGGGATCGACTTCAGTAGAGAGCGCTTCAATGACGGGCGGGTCGACGCCAAAGGCCGCTGGTGGATCGGAGCGATGGACCGGCAACTCAAATCGCAAATCGCAGGGGTCTATTGCCTGCAACCGGGCTGGCAGTGGCAACGGCAAAGGTCTGGCATCGGTCTTGGCAACGGCATCGGTTTCAGCCCCGATGCGCGCTGGATGTATGTGACCGACACTTTGGCAAAGACAATTTACCGGCACGAGTTCGATCTGCAAGCCGGCCGTATCGGGCCGGGCACCGCATGGGTGAGCGTAACAGCGGGTGCTGGCGGCCCCGATGGCCTGACGGTGGATTCGGAAGGTTTTGTCTGGAGTGCGCAGTTTGATCGGGCGGCAATTCATCGCTACAGCCCTGATGGCTCGCTGGTCGCAAAGATTGCCTTGCCAGTGCGCAGACCCACCTCAGTGGAATTTGGGGGCGAAGGCCTCAAAACGCTCTTCATCACCTCCGCGTCGATGGAAATGAGCCCCCAGGACCTTGAGGCCCATCCCATGAGCGGCAACCTGCTGAGTATCGATTGCGATGTCAGTGGGATGCCGGAGAATGTGGTTGCAACTGCGCTTGCCCTTTAATCTGCAGTCCCCAAAACGAGGAGCTTTGATGGAATCGCATGCACGCATGGCCAAGGCGTTTTGGGGTGCTCGTGAAGTTTTCTGGGAAATGGGCTTCTGATGTACCGGCATCGCACCCCTGATGAGGCGGTCGCTGTGGTGGGCGTGGGCAACACCCGCTATGGGCTGATGCCTGAATACGACGCCTATGACCTGGGCGTGATCGCCCTGCGCCAGGCGCTCGACGATGCCCAGCTGACCATGGACCAGATCGATGGCCTGATTCTCAACCGGGTGCCTGACTACCAGCGATTTGCTGAAATTTGCGGCATCAACCCCCAGTACACATTGACCACCCCCGGCCATGGCCGCTTTGCCGGAATTTGCGTGCAAACTGCGGTGGCCGTGCTGCAGGCCGGCCTGGCAACGACGGTGGCGCTGGTCTATGGCAACAACGGCAAATCAGCCGGACAGCGCTACGGCGGTGACACCGACACTTATGGCAGTGGCGGCGCAGGATTCTGGTTTCCCTATGGCATGACATCGCCCGGCGCGTTTCATGCCCTGATGATGCAGTCGCACATGCAGCGCTATGGCACCCGGCCCGAGCAGCTCGCTGAAATTCCTATGGCATTCAGATATCACGCCTCATTGAACCCGCAGGCTGTCATGCGCGAGGTGTTCGACCTCGAGGGCTATCTGCAGGCGCGGTATATCTGCGAGCCCTTGCGGCTGCTGGACTACTGCCTGATAAACGACGGTGGCGTCGCCCTGATTCTGACCACCAGGGACCGCGCCAGAGACCTGCCGCAAAAGCCGGTGTATGTCCGGGCAATGGCTCAGCGCTCACAATTTGTCGAGTCGACATTTCCGCCAGAGGATTTTTGGCATGGCCGTATGAATGAGGCTGCCAACGAGACCTTCGCCAGGCTCGATGTCAAACAAGAAGACATGGACGCGCTGATGATCTACGACAATTTCTCACCCACGGTACTGTTCAGCCTGGAGGGTTTTGGCTATTGCCAGCCAGGCGAGGGCGGCGCCTTCATTGAAGGCGGCCGGCTACGGCTTGGCGCTCAGTTCCCCACCAATACCTCGGGCGGTCATCTCTCGGAGTCCTATATGCAAGGCTGGGCCTTGCAGCTCGAGGCGGTACGTCAGATTCGCGGCACCTGTGGGCCCAGGCAGGTGCCATCGGCTCGCCATGTGCATTTCATGGCGGCAGCGCCGGTGCTGACCTCGATTGTCTATGGAGATCAACCATGAGCCAGCCTGCGATGAACAAGCCCAGGCCCGAGATCAACCCGGTCATGCAGCCTTACTGGCAAGGCTTGTGCCGTGGCGAACTGGTTTTGCAGACCTGTTTGGATTGCGATGCGGTGAGGTTTCCGGCCGCGGCATTGTGCCCCAGGTGCCATGGTATGCACAGTGCCTGGCGGCGCTTTGACGATGGGGCCACCCTGGTGTCGTTTGCCACGTTTCATAAAGCCTACTGGCCTAGTTTTGCGCAAGACATTCCGTACAGTGTGATCCAGGTGCGTCTCGATGCAGGCGTTCAGGTGTACAGCAACTGGTATGGCCAGCCGCCGCCCTTGCCCACAATTGGCATGAGGCTGCGTGCGCGCTACGAGCCCCTGAGCGAGGACGTGTACCTGCTCAAGTTCGAACCTGCCCGCTAAAACCATGCACGCCATTCTTGTCAAACAGCCCGGTGATCTGGATGTGCTGGAATACACCGAAATTCCAGACCCCCAACCTGCGCCACACGAGGTGGTGGCCAAGGTTTATCGCTGCGGTGTGTGTTTTCACGATCTGGTCACACGCAACGGCACGCTCAAGGCGGGCGTGAGCATGCCCTGCGTGCTGGGTCATGAGGTGGCCGGCGAGGTTGTGGCGGTGGGCAGCGCGGTTGGCGACTTTCGCATTGGCCAACGCATAGCCACCACCCAGCGCAGCGCCATCTGTGGCCAGTGCCGGTTCTGTCGTTCTGGCTACGAGGCCTTGTGCCCCAAGCGGGTGTTCATGGGCGATCACGGATACAACGGAGGCTATGCTCAGTATTTAGCAGTTGACGCCAAATGCGTTGCTGCGATTCCGGACGGTGTGTCCTACGAGAGCGCTGCCATCGCATCGTGCGCGATTGGCACCGGCCTGAATGCCATTCGAGATGTCGGGCGTGTGCGCATGGGTGACACGGTGTTGATCACCGGCGCCGGAGGCGGGCTGGGAGTGCATGCGATTCAGCTCGCTCGGCTTGCCGGGGCGTGGGTCATTGCACAGACGACTTCTCCCGACAAGGTAAGCCAGCTCAAGGAGCTGGGTGCCGATGAAGTGGTGACAAGCGTGCGCTCGGAAGATTTTTCTGGGCAGGTGCGCGAGCTGACCCAGGGCCGTGGCGTGGATGTGATAGTGGACAACGTAGGCACACCACTGTTTGCCCCGACGCGCAAGTCGCTGGCCATTCAGGGGCGCTGGCTGCTGATCGGGCAGCTCAGCGGTGAATTTGTTCCGTTCAACCCGGCGCAGCTGTTTTTAAAAAATCAGTCGATGTTGTCTGTGACCAGCACCTCGCGGCGCCAGCTCGAAGATGTCTTGCAACTGCTTGCGCTGGGCAAGGTCCAGGCCTGTATTGATCGAACTTACCCACTGGCCCAGGCATCTCAGGCGCACGCACGGCTGGCAACTGGCGAGGCACTCGGTCGCCAACTGTTGGCGCCTCATGACTGAGCCTATCAAATTTACTAGGGATGGTGTTCAAAACTCCCGCCATGCGCGTTCGAGTCCAAAAACGGGATGATTTGATCGCCAACACCGCGCGTCGTGTGCCCGTAGGCACACGCAAGCGGTTTGGTGGGCAAAGGGCCCGTTTTTGGCCGAACCCCTTTGGGGGCGCGCGGTTTTGTGGGCGATCCGCGGCGTTGCAAAACCAGGCAAGCCGTCCAGGCTTGCCTTGGGTTTTGCGCCTTGCGGCTCAACCCGCAAAAGCAGCGCCGCGCGCGGCGCGAGTTTTGAACACCATCCCTAGGCCCTGGCTCAAAAAAGCC
>CAXRBE010000115.1:0-17879 GCA_964228805.1 Burkholderiaceae bacterium | reverse complement strand
AATCGCCCGTCTAACTGAAGATCAATTTATCGAATTCATCGAAGACGGTTCAATCCATCAATTTGTACTTGGCTCTGAGGTCAAGAAGCTGAACGGCTCATTTAAGGAAAAGAAACTTTTGGAAACCACATCGGAAGACATCAGTCAAGAAGTCACGGAAGAAGTTCCAAATGGAACCATTCACGGGATGAAGTTTCTTTGTGAAATCGTGAAGGTTGATGATCTGACAGTTCGTATGAAACTTCAAAAGATTTTGAAATCACTGGAGGAAATTCAAGTCAAGGTGGAAATGGCTCCAGAACTCAAGTCAGCACTTGAGCCATTTATGAACGAAGCAGCTTGATGGAGATTGATATGAATACAGACTGGTCTCAAAAATATCGTCCCACAAAGCTGGAGGAAGTAATTCTTCCATCCAACATCAAGTCAAAAATTGAAAAAGTCGTGAACCAAAAGGGGGGGCTTTCTCTCCTTTTTTGGGGAAAACCTGGATGTGGAAAAACGACCGTTGGTCAGCTTATCAACCCTGAAAACACCTTCCGAATCGACTGTACGACTGACCGATCTATAGAGATGGTTAGAGGCTTGGATCGATTTTGCTCAAGCTGTACGCTGGATGGTGGAAGACGGCTTGTATTACTTGATGAAGCCGATCATCTTCACCATACAGCCCTTAATGCTTTCCGAGGCGTGATTGAAAAGTGCTCAAACACTACCGATTTTGTGATGACAGCCAACAACCCAAATCAGATTAGTGAGCCGATTAGATCTAGGTGCTTACCGATTCATTTCGACCTTAAGTCAGATCCTGATTTGCTAGAGAGATTCAAGAGTCGTGTTTATGAAATTCTCAGAAATGAGGGGATTGAGAACTACGACAAGTACGCTGTAGATGAGGTAATTCAAAGAGGATTTCCAGATCTTCGACGAACCTTAAAACAGCTTCAATTGGATTTCAGCTAGCCACCTTAGGGTGGCTTTTTAACGGGACTAAATAGTTAAACGAATGTTTTTTCTGATGGTTCGTAGTGATTGGAACGCCTTGTTAGCGTCCTCACTTTTTTTGACATCGACCTCCTAGGTAGGTCGATTATCTTCAACACACCTAATGGATTAGTAATGAAAAGACTGGAATATCTAAAAGAGAGTGAGTTCAACAGAAGGTACTGGAGTGAAATCGTTACCAAGTACCAGACCAGCCAAAGAAACCAAGAGCGTCTGATTCTGGACTGGCTAGTAGATAACGATGAGATGGTCACCTTCACGATTACAGTGACTTTTAAGAACCTAGTACCTTACGAAGCGACTGACGGTTACAAAAAAGCTGCTCGGTATGAATACGAGAAGCGTGTACTTACAAAAGTTATGAAAAGGCTGTGTCGTACAAGTTCCAAATGGAACCAAGTCTTACCAATACACCTCTTCGTCTATGAGTATGAACAGGGAAGTTTCTTTAAGCCAGTACCACCATCCAATCAGCCTCATCATATCCACGGAATATTTTCGGTTCCAAATGAGCTGGCGCAGAAAATCTACAACAACGACCTGAATCTAATGGACTCTCGATTGAAAAAAGACATTCTCTCAATCCAGAAAGTCTCCACTGTTTTCATAGAGCCACTTTTAGAAAACGAATCTGACTCTTGGATGAACTATATGCTGAAGGACAAAGACTCATTCTGCTTCAGCTAGGTTGATGACATCCCTCCATCAACAGCGAAATTTACGAAGGTAAAAAAAGACCTAAATAGAAAAACCACAAAAAAAGGAGGTTTGCGTTTATGTCTTCATCTGTGAGAAATCAAATCCTAGGAATCAGGGCTACGGAGGCTTTCGTTAAGAAGTTCGATGAATTGTGTGATCGTCTCGGTTACAACCGATCCGAGGTTATTCGTTATTCCCTTAAGCGATTCTTAAATGAGCACTGGAACAACTCTGAGAACTTTCAACGAGCACGAAAGGAACTTTTCTGATGATGAGTTTCACCGAATGGGTCGCCTATGACCGAAAGAAGAAAGAAAAGGAAAAGAAAATTGAGCGATCAAATCGTCAGTCAAATCAAGAAAACGGGGCTATCCATCACCAAGGACAAGCTGCTGGAGATGATTCGAAAATCTACACAACAGTCGTTCACGATTTCACCCAGTCAAAATGGGAAGATTACCGTGGTGGTAATTAGCGGTAGTTAACAGAGGGGCTAAATTTAGCCCCTCTTTTTCTTTCATTCGAAGTATCGCTTCTTGAACCATAGAGCCACAGAAACCAAGCCAACCATAATTGGAACTTCGACAAGAGGACCAATAACAGCAGCAAATGCTGCTCCAGAGTTGATTCCGAAAACCCCGATAGCCACAGCGATTGCTAATTCGAAATTGTTGCTCGCTGCTGTAAATGACAGAGTACAGCACCTTTTGTAATCGATCCCCATCTTTCCTGTTAAAGCGAATGTGATGAGGAACATTACGAGGAAGTAACCCAATAGCGGAACAGCAATTGTCAGTACATCCATCGGAATGGTAACGATCAGTTTTCCCTTCAGGCTGAACATCACTACGATAGTGAAAAGCAAAGCGATTAGGGTTATCTTCCCGATCCTTGGAACAAAGTGATCGTGATACCACTCTTTCGAAACGAATTTGAGCATCACGAATCTTGTCAGGAATCCAGCGATACAAGGGATTCCAAGGTAAATGAAGACGCTTTGTGCTATTTGACCTATCGTTATTTCTACAGCCGAGCCACTCAATCCAAAGTACGGTGGAAGCACGGTTAGGAAGAAATAAGCGTACACACTGAAAAACAAGACTTGAAAAACAGCGTTGAAAGCGACAAGTCCAGCAGCGTATTCGGTAGATCCTTTGGCTATGTCATTCCATACGATGACCATAGCGATACAAGGAGCCAGACCAATCAAAATCAATCCAGCCATATATTCAGGCTGATCGGGAACGAACACTATAGCCAAGAGGAACATTAGAACTGGTGCTACGACCCAATTCATCAACATAGCCAAACCAAAGACCCTCTTATCTCGAAAAACATCGGGTAGATCTTCGTATCTCACCTTAGCAAAGGGTGGGTACATCATCAGAATGAGTCCGACAGCTATTGGAAGGTTAGTTGTTCCAACTTGGAAAGAATTGATGAATGTTTCCACCTCAGGTATGAAGTAGCCCAATCCAATTCCAACAGCCATAGCTGTGAAGATCCATACCGTGAGGTACCGATCTAGGAAGGATAGTTTTTTTGTGATGCTGCTCATAACTTAGCCAACTCCCTTACCTTTGCTTGAATGCTCATCTGATCTAAGCGATCTAGCGGGAGATCAGCGAGCAGCTGAATCCTCTTTCTTAGCCCCAACATCACATCCTTAAATGCTTTTCGCTTTTCTTCGTCTGAACCCTCTACTTGAGATGGGTCTGGAAATCCCCAATGAGCAGTGACTGGATTTCCAATCCACACGGGACACACCTCACCAGCAGCGTTGTCACAAACAGTGATGATGAAATCCATCTTCGGCGAATCGGGTAAAGCGAATTCATCCCAGCTTTTAGACCTCAGCTTGTCGACTGGATAGCCCAGATCCACAGCAATTTCACGAGCAAATGGATTCACGGAAGTTCCAGGTGTTGATCCAGCTGAATATCCAATGAATTTCCCATTGGTTTGTGTACTGGCTAACGCTTCTCCAATTACTGACCGAGCAGAGTTGTGAGTACAGAGGAACAGAATGTTGTAGGTTTTCATAGTTCGGCTTTGGCTTTCTTCGGTTTAGATGTGGAGCAGTCTTTACCACCACAACAGTTGAAAAGCAGAAACTCCATCAAGTCCTCCACTATGTCGGCTCTAGGTCTATAGATTAGGTTTCTACTTTGACGCTCTACCGTCACAAGATTCGACTGAAGAAGTTCCTTCAAATGAAAAGACAGGGTCGCTGGGGGAACACCCAACAGTTCACCGAGCTGAGAGGGTCTTATCCCTGAATCGCCCTTCTGAACAATCAACCGAAACACATTGAGTCGTGTCTCTTGACCGAGTGCTAGAAATGCTTGGACAGCGTCTGTATTTTTCATAGTTCTATGATTATCGAATTATGTGACGGGAGTATGACACAGCCACCCGATCCTCACCTCTCCAACCTCTATGTCGGGCTCTCTAGTCAGCCTAGCGTCACGAGCCTTCCTTTTTTTGTAGATCGAAAACACACTCTCTGGTCCCAGCTCGAACCCTCTAGGACTTCTGTAGCCGTTTTTAATGAGTTCTTCAGCTATACCCCTGAAGGTGAGCCCAAAACCGTCTCTAAGCCGAATTACAAGGTCAGAGAGGGTCTTCTGATAAGCGGAATACGACCCAATCATCAGTGACTGGGTTCGGATCTGTACGGTGAAGTGGACGAGAAATCCCGACCCCGAGTAACCCCCTAACGAAATTACTCCACCGTGACCGATTTCGCCAGATTGCGCGGCTTATCCACATCGGTGCCACGGGCGCAGGCGGTGTGATAAGCCAGCAACTGCAGGGGCACCACATGCAGCAGGGGCGATAGGGCACCATAGTGCTCGGGCATACGGATCACATGCAGGCCCTCGCTGCTGTCAATGCGGCTGTCAGCATCGGCCAGCACATAGAGCACGCCGCCGCGCGCACGCACTTCATGCAGATTGCTTTTCAGCTTTTCCAGCAAGGCATCATTGGGGGCCACCGCCACCACCGGCATCTCGCTGGTCACCAGGGCCAGCGGCCCGTGCTTGAGTTCACCCGCCGGGTAGGCCTCGGCATGGATATAGCTGATTTCCTTGAGTTTGAGCGCGCCTTCCAGCGCAATCGGGTAATGCAGGCCGCGACCGAGAAACAGCGCGTTTTGCATGCGGGCAAAATCATCGGCCCAACTGATGAGCTGTGGCTCCAGCGCCAGCACCGCCTGCAACGCCACCGGCAAATGACGCATGGCTTTGAGGTGTTGCTCCTCCAGCGCAGCACCCAGATGGCCTCGCAGCTTGGCCAGGCTGAGGGTGAGCAGAAACAGGCCAGCCAGCTGGGTGGTAAAGGCCTTGGTGGATGCCACACCGATTTCCACACCGGCCCGGGTGACATAAGCCAACCGACACTCGCGCACCATGGCACTGGTGGCCACATTGCAGATGGTCAGCGTCTGCGTCATGCCTAAAGCCTGGGCGTGCCGCAAGGCAGCCAGGGTGTCGGCGGTTTCTCCTGACTGGCTGATCGTGACCACCAGCGTGTTGGGGTTGGGCACCGAGTCGCGGTAACGGTATTCGCTGGCCACTTCCACCTGGGTTGGAATTTTGGCAATGCTTTCCAGCCAGTACTTGGCCGCGCAGCCGCTGTAGTAGCTGGTGCCACAGGCCAAGATGAGCACCGAATCGGCGTTGCGCAGCACAGGCTCGGCCGCTTCGCCAAACAGCTCAGGCACGATACCCTCCACCCCCTGCAAGGTGTCGGCAATGGCGCTGGGCTGCTCAAAGATTTCTTTCTGCATGTAATGGCGGTAGGGGCCCAGTTCAGCTGCGCCGCTATGTGCCTGCACTGTGCGCACTGCGCGCTGCACCGGATGATGGTGGCGATCAAACACAGCGTAACGGCCCAACTGGATATCGACCAGGTCACCTTCTTCCAGGTAGACAATCTGGTCGGTCACGCCGGCCAGGGCCATGGCATCGCTGGCCAGATAGTTGCCAGGTTCGTCCTTGCCCACGCCCAGGATCAGGGGCGAGCCGGCCCGCGCACCCACCACCCGCTGCGGCTCGTCGTGATGGATGACAGCAATCGCATAGGCTCCATGCAACTGGGTAGCCGCCTGCTGCACAGCCAGCAGCAGGTCGCCCGCGTAGAGCGAGTCAATCAGGTGAGCGATCACCTCGGTGTCGGTCTGGCTGGAAAACACATAGCCACGGGCCTGCAGCGCGGCACGCAATTGCTCATGGTTTTCAATGATGCCGTTGTGCACCAGCCCTACCCGGGCTGGCCGCGAATCAGCCAGGTCACCCGCTCCCTGGCTGAAATGCGGATGCGCGTTATGCACTGCAGGCGCCCCATGGGTGGCCCAGCGGGTATGAGCTATGCCCGTATTGCCGCAGACTGCACTTTGGGCCACCTGGGCTGCCAACTCGGCCACCCGCGAGGTGCTGCGCGCGCGCCGCAGCCCCCCTTGGTCATGGACCGCGACGCCACAGGAGTCATAACCGCGGTACTCCAGTCGCTCCAGGCCCTGCACCAGCACCGGAACAATATTGCGATCGGAAACTGCGCCGACGATGCCACACATAAATCAAAGCTCCTGACACCGTTTACCCACGGTACCTGCCAATGTTAGCCTGTGTCACAAACACTGGGGGCAGCTCAGACTGGCTTATTTCTTTTTTTCAGGTCGCTTCCAGTTGGCGATGGTGACCTGTTTGGCACGCGCTACAGTCAGCACGCCCGGCTCAGTGTCTTTGGTGATCACAGAGCCTCCACCCACCGTGCCACCAGCGCCAATGCTGACTGGCGCCACCAGCAGGCAGTTGCTGCCAATGTGCACATCGTCCCCGATCTGCGTCCTGTGCTTGTTGACCCCATCGTAATTGGCAGTGATGCTGCCTGCGCCGTAATTGACCCGTGCGCCCACGGTGGCATCGCCGATGTAAGCCAAGTGGTTGGCCTTGGCACCCTGGGCCAATTCGGCGTTCTTGACTTCGACGAAATTACCAATATGCACCTCCGGGCCCAGGCGGGCGCCGGGTCGCAGGCGGGCAAATGGGCCAATGCGTGCATCAACTCCCACCTCCACCCCCAGCACCTCGCCCTCGATGCGGGTGAAGGGCTGGATCACCGCACCAGCGCCAATGCGCGCGTTGCCAATCACGCAATGCGCCCCCACCTTCACCCCCTCGCCCAATACGACGTTTCCTTCAAAAACGCAATTGATGTCGATCTCCACATCCTGCGCACACACCAGTTCACCCCGCACATCCAGTCGCGCCGGGTCGGCCAGCCGCACACCCTGCGCCATCAGGGCCTGGGCCAGCCGCATCTGGTAGGCGCGCTCCAACTCAGCCAGTTGGGCCGGGCTGTTCACGCCTGCCACCTGCAAGTTGTCCTCAATGCGGTGCGCCACCACCGGCACCCCATCGGCCACGGCCATCTTCACCACATCGGTTAGGTAATACTCTGCCTGGGCATTCTTGTTGTCGAGCCGGCTCAGCCAGGGCTTGAGCCGCCGAGCCGGCATTGCCATCATGCCGCTGTAGATTTCGCTGATCAGTTTCTGCTCGGGCGTGGCATCTTTCTGCTCCACAATGGCCAGCACCGCACCATCGGCAGCCCCTTTCTCACGGATGACGCGTCCATAGCCAGTCGGATCTTTCAAGGCAATGGTCAGCAGGGCCAGTTGGTCCTTGCCACAGACTCCTAGGAGCGCGCGCAGCGTGTCGGCCTGAATCAGCGGCACATCGCCAGATAACACCACCACCGTGCCATCATCTGGCAAGGCCGGCGCCGCCTGCTGCATGGCGTGTCCGGTGCCCAGTTGCGGTTCCTGCCGAACGAAGTGCAGCTCAATGCCGGGCAGTACCACATTGGCCTCAACCTGTTGAGCCTCATGGCCAGTGATCACCACAACCCGGCGCGCCTGCAGGGACCCAGCCGTGTCCAGCACATGCTGCAAAAGTGGCTTGCCAGCCAGCTTGTGCAGGACCTTGGGCAGTTGGCTTTTCATGCGCGTGCCCTTGCCGGCGGCCATGATCACCACGTCCACCGGACGCGTGGCTTGATTTACATTAGTCGATGTCATGTCCCGATTCCCCCGCCTGCCGGTCTGGTTCCCCCGCATTATCAACGCCCTGGTGCTGACTTTTGCGCTGACCGGCTGCAGCGCCATTCGTCTGGCCTACAACCAGTCACCCCTGATGATCCACTGGTGGCTGGACGACTACGCTGACTTTGACGATGAGCAGTCCAAGCTGCTGCGCTCCCAGCTCAATGCCTTGCAGGCCTGGCACCGCAGCCAGGAGCTGCCGCATTACGCCAACCTGCTGGCTCAGGTGCAGCAACTGGCATCTGGTCCGGTCAGCCACCCGCAAATCTGTCAGGTGTATGAGCAATTTCGACCGCGCTTGCAGCGCCTGAGTGAGCAAGCGGCCTTGGGGCTGGCTGTAACGGCGCCGCTGCTCAAACCGGAACAGCTCTCAGCAATAACTAAGCAAATTGACAAAACCAACCGAAAATGGCGCAAGGAGTGGCTGGACATCACCCGGCCTGAATTGATCGAGCTGCGGCTCAGCAAAACCCGAGATCAGTTAGAGGGCTTTTATGGGCCCTTGAGCGAGCAACAGATTTCAGTGCTGCGTCAGCTCAAGTCTGCCTCGGAATACGATCCCCGCCTGGCTTGGACCGAGCGGCTGCAACGACAGGATGAATTGCTGCAGGTGCTGCGTCAGCAAAGCAAGGGCAAAAACCCGGACCTGGTGGTGGCAGACATCAAGGCACACCTCCGGCGCCAGTTCATTGACCCCAATACCCCCTATCGCACACAGAGCGAGTTGAGGTTGCGAGAGGGGTGCCGATCGATTGCTGCAGTGCACAACACTGCCAGCTCGGAGCAACGCCAGCACCTGCTGCACAAATTGCAGGACTACCAGTCCGATTTTCGTGCTTTGATGGCCCAGGCCAGCAAACCCTGAGCCAGTGCCTCTAGCGAAAATCCGGCACCGGCCAGACCACGCCGTGGTCGTTGAGAATGGCGTCCAACGGCACATCATGCGCCTGCGGCTCGAAATCCGGCACGAAGCCATCAGCAAACCCGAGGCCAACGGTGAAGGGCCTGGGCTGCAGCGCTTGCAGGGTGCGGTCGTAAAAGCCGCCGCCATAACCCAGGCGGTAACCTCCAGGGCCGTAGCCAACGCAGGGCACAAACAGCAGGGTGGGCACGATCAGCTCGGTGTCCTTGGGCTTGGGTATGCGGTAGGCATCTTCCTCCATCGGGCAGCCAGGGTACCAGGCATGAAAAGTCAGGGTCTTGTGCACCTTGTCGATCACCGGCAGGCCAATGCGCCGCGGCTGCGGTTCGTCGAGCAGCTCGCCATCTTCTTTCCAGCGGTAAAGCGCAGGCAGCGGGTCGAACTCTCCCTTGATCGGCCAATAAGCGCCGATGGTCAGATCATCGCGGCCGATCAGCCAACCCCGCATCACCTGCTGGAGCAAGTTGTCGTGAAGCAGCCGGTTGGGCAGGTTCAGGCGCCTGGCAATCAGTTCCTGGCGTAGGGCTTTCTTCTGCTCCTTTGCCCAATCGTCCTTGGATGTGTCCATAATTCAGTCATGCAGTTACGGGTCATTCTGACATCTTTCACCCTGGCAGCATGGTTGTTACTGCCCAACACGGTTTTTGCCAGGAATCCTGCGCCCTCAGCCAGCGGCGACGAGGCAATGCTCGAAATGAGCCGTGCCTTCAAGAAAGGCGACCGCAAGCGCCTGAGCGCCCTCCTGCCCAAGGCCAAAGGCCACCTGCTGGAACCCTGGGCTGACTATTGGGAGCTTTACCTGCGCCTGCAGGATGCCAGTAGCGAGGAAATCCAGGCCTTTTTGCAGCGCCATGCCGGCAGCTATCAGGAAGACCGTCTGCGCAATGACTGGCTGCTGCTGCTGGGCAAGAATCGCGACTGGGGCACCTTCATGGCCGAATACCCCAAGTACCGCATGGGTGACGACCGATCGGTGCGCTGCTTTGAGCTGCTGACCCAGGGCCTGTCCAGTGGTGCCGAAGTGGCTGACCAGGTGCAGGAGCTTTGGCTGTCACTGCGCGAGTTGGACGAGGGCTGCGCCGCCGCTGCACAGCAGCAGCTCGAGAACGGCCAGCTCAAACCCCACGCGGTCTGGCTGCGCGCCCGGCTGGCCTTTGAAAATGGCCGCCCCCAGGTGGCGCACCAGGCCATCAGCCTGCTCGATGCCAAGTGGGCTGCCACTGCCGCAACCATTTACGCCAGCCCAGTTCGCTACCTGGATGACCGGATCACCGCGCTGCGCCAGCGCAGCAAGGAATTGGTCACTCTGGCTCTGATTCGACTTGCCACCACAGACTACGAAGCTGCCGCGCTGGAACTCAGCAAAATCCGCTGGCGCACCCAGCTCACGCAGGAGGAGCGCAGCTGGGTCTGGGGTGTCATTGGCAAGCGGGCAGCCTGGAAGCTGTCCAGCGGCACCCTCAACCATTTCGCCCATGGTCAGGATCAGCAGATGCACGCCGACCATCTTCTGTGGAAGGCGCGCGCCGCCCTGCGTGCGGGAGCCTGGTCCGAGGTGCTCAATGCGGTCAATGCCATGCCAGCTGTGCTGCGCAATGAGCCCACCTGGGTCTACTGGCGCGCCCGGGCCATGCTGGCCACCCCTGGCGACCCTCAGGCACCAGCACAGGCCAGAGCGCTGCTCGAGTCGATTGCCTCCCCCCGTGGGTTCTACGAGCAACTGGCCCTGGAGGAGTTGGGCCGGCCGATCACCGTGCCGCCACGTCCACTACCTCCTACAGCCGCAGAACTTGAAGCAGCCCGCAGCCACCCAGGCCTGAGACGGGCCCTGTACGCGATCCAGATCGGCCTGCGCGCCGAGGGGGTGCGCGAGTGGAACTACACCACCAACCTGCCCCAGAAGGGCGGCATGAACGACCGCGAATTGCTGGCCGCTGCCGCTCTGGCCTGTGAGCGACAGGTGTGGGACCGTTGCATCAACACCAGCGAGCGCACCCGCAGTTTCATCGACTTCGAACAGCGTTTTCCCATGCCTCTTAAAAGCGAGGTGCTGCAGCGTACGTCTCAGATCGAGCTTGATCCGGCTTATGTCTATGGCCTCATTCGGCAGGAGAGCCGCTTCATCCTGGACGCCAAGTCCAGCGTGGGCGCTGCCGGGTTGATGCAGGTGATGCCAGCCACCGCGCGCTGGACCGCCAAGCGTATCGGTCTGAACAGCTTCAAGCCGCACCATATCAATGAGCGCGAGACCAATATTGCCATTGGCACCGGCTACCTCAAGCTGGTGCTGGAGAATTTTGATGGCTCGCTGCCATTGGCGGCGGCGGCCTACAACGCCGGGCCCAGTCGGGCACGCAACTGGCGTGGCCAGGACGGCGATCCGGTACTCGAGGCTGCGGTCTGGGCCGAGAACATTCCCTTTTCCGAAACGCGCGACTATGTGAAGAAGGTGTTGTCCAACACCACCAACTATGCCGCCCTGATCACCGGCAAACCGCAATCGCTCAAGTCGCGCCTGGGCAAGATCGGGCCCAGCCGGCCTGGGTCTGCGGCGCTGGACGAGGACCTTCCATGACCTCCCCCAGAAGAGTGCTGATTTTGGGCGGCAGCGGTTTTGTGGGGCGCCATGCCTGTGAACGGCTGGCCCGCGCTGGCTGGCAAATCACCGTGCCCACCCGGCGCCTGGCCCATGCCGCCTGTGTGCAGCACCTGCCCGGACTGACCGTGCTGGAAGCTGATATCCATGAGCGGGCAACCCTGTGTCATCTGCTGCCCGGACATGATGCGGTGGTCAACCTGGTGGCCGTTCTGCACGGCAATGCAGCTCGTTTTGAGCGCACCCATGTGGAGTTGCCAAACAAGCTGGCGCAGGCCTGCCTGAGCACTGGCGTCACGCGCCTGCTGCATGTCAGCGCGCTGGGCGCTGACCCGACGCGCTGCGACAGTGCCCCCTCGCTCTACCTGCGCAGCAAGTCGCGCGGCGAAGCGGTGCTGCGCGCGGCCGAGGGCCTGCAGCTGACTGTGCTGCGGCCAAGCGTGATTTTTGGCGCCGATGACCGCTTTCTCAACCTGTTTGCGAAGCTGCAAAGCCATTTCCCCTTGCTGCCCCTGGCTGGCTCACAGGCCCGTTTTCAACCGGTTTGGGTGGAGGATGTGGCACAGGCCATCGTGCGCTGCCTCGACAGTGTGGCAAGCATCGGCCGAACCTACGAGCTGTGCGGCCCGGATGTGCTGATGCTGGCGCAACTGGTTGAATTGGCCGGGCGCGCCAGCGGCCACCCGCGCCTTATTGTTCCGCTACCTGCGTCCTTGGCCCGGCTACAGGCCTGGTTGATGGAGTTGGCCCCTGGGGAGCCTTTGATGAGCCGCGACAACCTGGATTCGATGCGCATTGACAATGTGGCCAGCGGACAGCAAGCCGGCCTGTCTGATCTGGGCATTGTTCCGGCTGCTGTGGCCGCCATCGCCAAGTCATACCTGGGTCAGCAGGACCGGTGGGTGAGCTTGCGCTCCCACTAAGCCACTTGCCTGAGAGCTGGGGCTGGGACTGCGTCGAGCTAGGGCAAGGTCTGGCCTCAAGCACAAAATCGGCTCAGACAGTCTTGAGCTGCAAATAGGCGGCAATGCGTTGCTTGATGTCTAGCGGCGAGGCTGAGGCCACCAGATCGGCCATATCAATGGCGCGGGTGTCAGGCCTGAGCGCAGCCAGCACCTGAGCCCGGGTGGCTGGCTGCACCTGGGTGACCTGGCTGAGCAACTGCTGCTCGCGTTGTGGCCATTGCGCACGCTCGCACAGCTCGGTCAGCAAACCGGCCTCAAGCAGGCGTTCGGAGCCGGTCTTGTCGGCCGAGCCGATCAGAGCCTGCGCCGCATCGGCGCCCACGCATTGCGCCAGCCGGCGCGAACCCAGGATCAAGCCGAAGCGCGCGCCGGGAAAGCGCGCCACCAAGTCCCGCGCGCCAATGCGGTGGCGGCAGGCCACCAGCAGATCGGCACCCGCGCCGATGGCCGCGCCATGCGCCAGTGCCAGGGTGTCCATTGGCGAGTGGGCCAGTGCCTGCAGCATCTGCTCGATGCGCACAAATTGCAGCAACAGATCACCCTCGCTGGCGCTGTTGTGGCCGCTGAAATCAAAGCCGGCACAGAATGCCGGGCCATTGCCCTGGAGCACCAGCAAGCGCGTGCCATCCTGCGCAGCCTGCCCGATGGCCAACAACAAGGCATCGGCCAGCTCCAGGCTGAGCGCATTGCGCTTGTCCGGGCGGTTGAGAATTAGGCGCTTGAGTGCGCCCTCCTGCTGGACGAGCAGCACGCTCACAACAACTCTCCCAGGATTTCCTGAGCGTGCTCGCCCAGTCGGGGAGGTGAGCGTCGCACAGGCGCCGTCTGCCCATCAAACCTGACCGGCGTGCCCACGGTGCGGGTTTGCACCCCATTGGGCAAGGTGAGCGGCTCGACCCAGCCCGCCGCCATGGCCTGCGGATCGGCCACCACATCGGAATAGCGGTTGATGCGCACGCAAGGCACCCCCGCCGCGCTGAATTCAGCAATCCACTCGGCAGCAGGACGTTGCTGCAAAATTTCTTCCAGCATTCCCTTGAGCGCCAACTGGTTGGTCGCGCGCAGGGCAGTGCTGGCAAAACGCGGATCACGCCGCATGTCCTCGCTTTTCACGATATCGCACACCGACTCCCACAGGGCTTGTGTGCCAGCCGCCATCACCAAGTAATCGTCTTGCGCGCGAAACGCCTGGTATGGGGCGTTGCGCGGGTGGGCCGAGCCCAGCTTGACCGGATCGCGCCCGGTGCCAAAGTACTCGCTGGTCTGCAAGGCTGCAATCGACAGCGAGGTGCCCATCATGGGCACGTCGATATGCACGCCCTGGCCGGTTTGCGCCACCCGCCGCAACTGCGCGCAAATGCTCATGGCGCCGTACAGGCCAGCGGTGAAATCAGCCACCGGCACGCCACATTTCACCGGCGCGCCCTCGGCCTCGCCGGTCACGCTCATGATGCCGCTGACGGCCTGGATGGTGACATCAAAGCCGCCCTCCTGGGCGCGCGGGCCGCTCTGGCCATAGGCCGAGATGGAGCAGTAGATCAGTGCCGGGTTGAGCGCACGCATGGCCTCATAGCCCAGCCCCAGGCGTTGCATCACGCCAGGCCGGTTGTTCTCAATCAGCACCTGGGACTGAGCGATCAGTGCCCGAGCCTGGGCGTTTTGCGCCGGGTCTTTCAGATCCAGGGCAATCGAGCGCTTGTTGCGGTTGAGTGAGGCAAAGTTTTCGCTCAGTCGGTCATGCTCTGGCCCGGTCAATGGCGGCCAGGCCCGCAGGGTATCGCCACTGCCCGGGGCCTCAATCTTGATGACATCGGCGCCCAGGTCGGCCAGCAGCATGCTGCCGAACGGTCCTGCAGCGACATTGCAGATTTCAACGACGCGTACGCCTTGGAGCGGAAGTTGGGGGGTCATGGTGGCAGATGTCATGGGCAAGTCAGGTCCGGTTGATTATGACCAAGCCCGCCAGCGGCAGGCCCGCCCGGGTTATCCCTCACGCCTGATACGGGTTTCTTCAAGTACGATCCGCTCTTGTTAGAAAAACATTTGAGGAAATACTTCATGTTGCAAAAAAAATTAGTGACCGCTGTGCTGGCCCTGGGTGGCCTGATCCTCGGTACTGGCCCCAGCTGGGCCCAGGCCTGGCCGGCTGCGGGCAAAGCGATCACCTTCATCAACCCTTTCCCGCCTGGCGGCGCGGTCGATGCCTTTGGCCGCCCTTTGGCCAAGCAGCTGGGGCAACAACTGGGCGTGCCCACGGTGGTGGACAACCGCGGCGGCGCCGGCGGCACCGTGGGCGCTGCTGTGGCCGCCAAGGCTGCTCCTGATGGCTACACCTGGTTCCTGGGCGCGGTGCATCACACCATTGCCCCCAGCTTGTACCCCAAGCTGAGCTACGACCTGGAGCGCGACTTCGAGCCAATCGCCATTCTGGGCAATGTGGCGCATGTGCTGGTGGTCAATCCCAAGCGCGTGCCCGAGAACACGCTGAAAGAATTGGTCGACCGCATCCGCAAGAACCCGGGTCGGCTCAATTACGCCTCTACCGGCAGCGGCACCTCGCAGCACCTGGTGGGTGAGTTGTTCAAAGGTCAGAACAATCTGTTCATCACCCATATTCCCTACCGTGGCACCGGCCCGGCGCTGCAAGACCTGGTGACCGGCCAGGTGGACATGATGTTTGACACCACTGCGGGGGCCGCCCCTTTCATCAAGTCGGGGCAATTGAAGGCGTTGGCAGTGGCCAGTACCAAGAAGGTGGCAGGTTTTGAAAATGTCCCCACTGCCGCTGAAGCTGGCGCACCTGATTTTGTCGCCTCCAGCTGGTACGCGATCTGGGCGATCAAAGGCACTCCCCAGCCCATCATCGAGCGAATGACCGCGGAAGTGCAAAAAGCGCTGGTCAGCCCCGAGATCACCGCGCGCTGGCGCGACCTGGCCGCCACCCCGGGAACCCTTGACCGGGCCGAGTTTGCCAAGTTCATCACGAGCGAAATCACGCGCTGGCGCGAAGTTGCCAAGCGAGCCAACGCCAAATTGGACTGACACCGGCAGGCCGCTGGCTCTGCATTTCACTTTGCCATCCCCTGCAAGGGGGGTCATCGGCCGGATAAAGCACGATTCAGGGCGTCTGCCGTTTGGCGCCCTCTTCTGTTGACGGGCGTGCGCCAAAACCATGAGCAACTGATACGACTAAACTGCCACCATGGACATCTACATGGTGGGCGGCGCTGTCCGCGATGCCCTGCTGGGCTTGCCGGTCAAGGACCGTGACTGGGTGGTGGTGGGAGCCACCCCAGAAGCCATGAGCGCACGCGGCTTTCAGCCTGTAGGAAAGGATTTTCCAGTCTTCCTCCACCCGCAGTCCAAGGAGGAATATGCCCTGGCTCGAACCGAGCGCAAGCAGGGCCGTGGCTACAAGGGGTTCTCGGTGCTGGCCGCGCCCGATGTAACCCTGGAAGAAGACCTGGCGCGGCGCGATCTCACCATCAATGCCATGGCTGTGCATGCCAGTCAGTGCCAGCCCGATGGCAGCTTCGATGCCACGCACCTGAGCGACCCCTACCATGGTCAGCGCGACCTGGAATTGAAAATCTTTCGCCATGTGACGCCGGCTTTTCGCGAGGACCCGGTGCGCATCCTGCGTGTGGCCCGGCTGGCCGCGCGCTTTGCAGACTTCACTCTGGCCGCGGAGACCCAAGGCCTGATGCGGGAGATGGTGCAAGACGGCGAAGTCGACCATCTGGTGCCCGAGCGGGTCTGGCAGGAACTCAGCCGTGGCCTGCTCGAATCCAAGCCTTCGCGCATGTTCGAGGTACTGCGCGCCTGTGGCGCTTTGCGCAGAATCATGCCCGAAGTCGATCGCTTGTGGGGCGTGCCGCAGCAAGCAGAGCACCACCCTGAAATCGATACCGGTGTGCACCTGATGATGGTGCTGGACATGGCCGCCCGGCTGCAAGCCCCACTGAGTGTCCGCTTTGCCTGCCTGGGCCACGATCTGGGCAAGGGCACCACGGCCACCGAAGCATTGCCGCGCCATATAGGCCACGAGGAGCGCAGTGTGCGACTGCTCAGATCACTGTGCGAGCGCTTGCGCGTTCCGGTCGACTGCCGCGAACTGGCCACCGTGGTGGCGCGCGAGCATGGCCATATTCACCGCAGTGGCGAGTTAGGGCCAAGCGCCCTGCTTAGGCTGCTGGAACGCTGCGACGCCATCCGCAAGCCGCAGCGCTTTGCCGACATTCTGCTGGCCTGCGAATGCGATGCCCGTGGCCGCCTGGGCAAGCACGATGAGGCCTATGCGCCGGCCCGGCGCTTGCACACAGTGCTGGACTTGGTGCTGGCTGTGGATACTGCGCCAATCGCCGAGCATGCCATGGCGCAGGGCCACAACGGCCAGCAAATTGGGGACATCATTCATGCAGCACGGGCGCAGGCGCTGGCCAGGGGCCTGGGAATGCCGGCGCATTGAGGCCATGAAAACCGATTCGCGCAACCCGCTCAATCTCGGCCTGGCCGAGGGCGTGCGGCGGATGGGCTTTCGCAAATGGTATGAGCGTGAGCTACTGTCCAGCCATGCGCACATGCTGCTGGCCTTGCTCAGCACAATTGGCCTGATCGGTACGCTGGAAGCTTTCAGCAGCAGTGGTCCGGAAGAAAAATTGCTGAATGTGGCCTTGTTTCTCATCAGCGGCGCGATCGGCCTGTGGGCCTTGCGGCGCTATCTCTACCTGCTGATGCACGCTGAGGAAGTGGCCAATCAGGCCAACTGCCCGCATTGCGGAACCTATGCCCGCTTTGAACTGCTCGGCGAAAACCGGCGTGACAGCCAGATCGAAGTACGTTGCAGGAAATGCGCCAGCCAGTGGCACATCAATTTCTGATCAGCGCAGATGATTGCGGACCCAGGCGGTGATCTGGGCCGGCGAGGTCATGGCGCCAGGCTGGCGCGCCACCTCACGGCCTGCCACAAATAACGCCAGGGTGGGTATGCTGCGGATATTGAAACGGGCCGCCAGGCTCTGTGCCTCTTCGGTGTTGAGCTTGGCCACCCGCACCTGCGGCTCCAGCTGCGCAGCTGCCTGCTCATAGGCAGGCGCCATCATACGGCAGGGGCCGCACCAGGGCGCCCAGAAGTCCACCAGCACCGGGATATCACTGCGCCCCACATGGCGCTCGAAACTGTTTTCATCCAGTTCAGTCGGATGGGCTGTGAACAGCGGCTGGTGACATTTGCCGCAATCAGGATCATTGCCCAGATCTTCAGCACCCACCCGGTTGGTGGTGTGGCAATGTGGACAGACAAGGTGACGCGTATCGCTCATGACAGGCCTTTCATCAGGCGCAGATGAGGCTGTATTGCGCGACTTCAAGGGTCACAGGGGATAACGATCAAAGCTTGCTGCAGGTGGGAGAAAGTCGATCACGAGTTGCAGGTCGGGAATCCGGGCGATATCGCACTCTTTTTCTTTGACTCTCCTAAGATTGATTGGTCAAAGCTTTGAGGCTAGCCGGTTCTCGCCCCGGCGGGTCATGCTTTGCCGGGTTGTGCGCCCGGCAGCGCACTCACTTTCTTTGCCTCGCCAA
>CAXRBE010000114.1:0-2793 GCA_964228805.1 Burkholderiaceae bacterium | reverse complement strand
TATCCGAGAGTGAACCGAAATGGCAAACCATGAACTTTGGTCCCTGGCGATAGGGCGGCAACTCTTTGAATGGCGGGTCGATACCTGGAAGCAGCATCTTGCCTCGTTCACCCAATGCAAGATGCCTTGCACGCGCACTGGCCAAGGCTTGCTCGGTGAACCAGATAGCGATATCGGCCTCTTGGCAGATCAGAGACTCTACCCGCGCCTGCATCTTCTCCTGGGGCGTACACGGCGTTTTTCCGGGGGTGATGAAAGGGTCATGCATCTCGGCCAGCCAGGGTGTGCCCAGTGCCCGCTTAAGCGCGCGTCCCGCCAGATGGGCGGCATAGGCGCCACCCGTGGAATAGATCAGGTCAAATGATTGGCGACGCGACAGCGCCCGGCCCTTCAGGTAGGCACTGAACCACCAAGACCAGGAGCTTTCCAGCGGGCGCAGCAGTTTCTCCAGCAACAGCCCTGGTAGCAGTACCAAGGAGCCCAGGGTCATGAGGGTTCGATAGGCAAACCGGGTGTGAATTTTTTTTCGAAGTACATGACGTAATTCAAAGCGTAGACCAGCCGGGCCCACGGGCCAAAGCTGGTGATGCTCGATCATTATGTCTTTTGTACCGGAGACACCGCTCAGGACCACGACCTCAATACCTGCCTTGAGCAAATGAGGGATTTTGTCGGTAATGGTCTGACTGGCGGCGCGGCCGTCCATGTTGAAGGCATGAGCAAGGATCAGCCAGCGTTGCCGCTTCAAAGTGGTCATCATTGAAGGGCCGCTTGCCGATACAAGGTTTCGTATAGTTGGGCGGCATTGGCCCAAGTATGGGTACGCGCGAAATGCATGCCCTGCTCCTGCATGCGCTGAACTAAGACCTGGTCGTTGAGCACTTTCCTAATCAATTCTGCCAATTGCTTTGCATCATTAGGATCTTTGAGTATCAAGGCCTCTTGCCCATCACGCAGATCGCGAGAAATGCCGCAGTATTGTGGCCCACTCACTATCACTGGAAGCTCGTTGGCCATGGCCTCAAGCACTACCATGGCATAACTGTCTTCCAGAGTGGGGTGAATCAGGATGTCGGCCGCCTGATAGGCAGGTGTGACATCTGGCAAAGGCCCAAAAAAATGTACGCGCGAAGTCAGGTTCAATTGTTTGATTTTTTCCTGGTAATGGTGAACTTGATTCCGGCTTCCCACCACGCAGAGTTGAACCTCTTGGGGCAATAGCGCCATCGCTTGGAGAAGTGCATCCAGTCCCTTGCGCGTATAGTCGTTGGCAACGAACAGAAGCCAGGGACCCTTTTCCTTCAGTCCCAGGAGTTGCCGCGCCAGTTCCTTGCTCGGCTTCTCCACTGGTATTTCAACGCCGGGAGCAATCACCGAGATATCGGCACAAGGATAGGCCTGCAGGCAGGCGTCTTGCAGCATGTTGGAGGCTGCCACAACCTGTCGACCAGGCTTTCGGGCAAAGCGGGCACCCTCAAGCCAGAGATAGGTCAGCAGCCTTGGACTGGTCAGAATCTTGAGCCAGGCCAGGGCCAGGCGCCAACCTTGTCGTCCATGGAGCAGGTTATGCCGGGTTGGCCAGACATGCACAGTCTGAACCTGACCGTGCCAGGTGTTTTCATGCGAATGCACCACATCAAAGCCGCGCCGAGTGCGCCACCAGGTGGCAAAAGCAAACAGCAACTGGTTGATCCAACGTGGTTTTTCACACAATCGAAAAATCCGGTGGTAAACAACACCTGTCACGGGTTCATCAGTTTCCTGGGTGAAGACGTGGATTTCATGCCGATCAGCCAGTTGCTGAACCACCGCCACCGCATAGCTTTCTGCGCCGCCACCGCGGCGGGCAAATGTGCGGATGATCACAGCAATACGCATGCAGGATTTCTCATCGATCAGAGCAACACAATGTCGTACTGCTCCTGCCCCATGATGGTCTCACTTTGCAGCGAGATCGGCTTACCAATGAAATCGGACAAGCCTGCCAGGTGCTGACTTTCTTCATCCAGCAGCAGCTCGATCACTTGCGGCGCGGCCACAACCCGGAATTCGCGTGGATGGAACTGGCGCGCCTCTCGCAGGATTTCGCGCAGGATGTCATAGGCCACACTGCGGGTGGTTTTGACAATGCCTTTGCCCTCACAGCTGGGACAGGGCTCGCACAACATATGGGCCAAGGACTCCCGCGTACGCTTGCGTGTCATCTCCAGCAAACCCAGTTGGGAAAAATCACCCACCATGGTCTTGACCCGATCGCGCGCAAGCTGTTTGCGAAACTCGGTCAACACTGCTGCCTGGTGCTCTTCCAGCGTCATGTCAATGAAATCAACAATGATGATGCCACCCAAATTTCGCAGCCGCAGTTGGCGGGCAATCGCCTGAGCTGCTTCCAGATTGGTTTTGAAAATGGTGTCATCAAAATTTCGGGCCCCAACAAAGCCTCCTGTATTGACATCGATAGTGGTCAGTGCTTCGGTCTGATCCACGATCAGGTAGCCGCCAGACTTCAGCTCCACCCGGCGACCGAGCGCCTTGGTAATTTCCTCATCCACGCCATGCAGGTCAAAGATCGGACGCTCCCCTGAGTAGTGATGCAGCTTACCTGCAGCTGATGGCATGAATTCCATTCCAAAAGATCTGAGTAGCTCAAATTGCTCACGCGAATCGACCCGGATGGTTTGGGTGTGTTCGCTGACCAAGTCGCGCAGCACCCGCTGCAACAGGTTGAGGTCGAGGTGCAGTAGCGACTGCGGCGGCAGACGCTGAGCCGACTCCTTGATGCGTGCCCAGGTT
>CAXRBE010000113.1:0-2095 GCA_964228805.1 Burkholderiaceae bacterium | reverse complement strand
AGGTGCAGATCCTGACCGAGGGCATCCATTCGGGCGACGCCTCGGGCCTGGTGCCGTCGAGCTTTCGCATCATGCGCCAGGTGCTCGACCGCCTGGAAGACAGCGCGACCGGCCGCCTGCTGCCCGCGAGCTTCCATTGCGAGGTGCCGGCCGAGCGGCTGGCCCAGGCCCAGGCCACGGCGGCGATTCTGGGCGACGAGGTGTACAAGCGCTTTCCGTGGGCGCACTACGACTGCGGCGGCTCGACCACCTTTGCGCTGCCCACCACCACCGACCCGGTGCAAGCCCTGCTCAATCGCACCTGGACGCCCACGCTGAGTGTGACCGGAGCCGAAGGCTTTCCCTCACTGAAGGACGCGGGCAATGTGCTGCGGCCCTACACCGCCTTCAAGCTCAGCCTGCGCCTGCCCCCGCTGGTGGACGCCGCGCAGGCGGTGGCCGAAATGAAGGCGCTGCTCGAAGACAACGCGCCATACCAGGCCCGGGTGACGTTTGAATCGAACGGTGGCGCCACCGGCTGGAACGCGCCCGACACGCTGCCGTGGTTCGAGCAGGCGCTCAACGCATCGAGCCAGGCGCACTTTGGCGCACCGGTGGGCTACATCGGCCAGGGTGGCACGATCCCGCTGATGAACATGCTCAGCGCCGGGTTTCCCAAGGCGCAGATGATGGTTTGCGGTGTGCTGGGCCCCAAGAGCAATGCCCACGGGCCCAACGAGTTTTTGCATGTGCCCTATGCCCGCAAACTCACGGCGGCAGTGGCCGAAGTGATGGCGCGCATGCCCTGAACGGGCCATCGGCCGCCCCACTCAGCGCGAGGCGACCAGGGCACTTTGATGCCGGGTCCACAGCCAGACCAGGGCTGCACCGGTCAAACCCACCGGCAACAAGGAGCCATAGTTCAGCCAGGTCCAGCCCTGGGTGGTGACCAGTGCCCCCGAGGCAAAGGAAGTCACAGCCATGGTGGCGAAGACGAAGAAATTGATGGCGGCTTGCCCGCGGTCTTTTTCTTCAGGGGTCCAGGCCTTCATGGCCAGCGTGGTGCTGCCGGTGAACAGGAAATTCCAGCCCACGCCCAGCAGGAAGAGGGCCACCAGAAATTGCTGCAGCTCCACGCCCGACAGGGCCACGGCAATGCACACCAGATTGAGCAGCACGCCCACGCCCATGATGGGCAGGGCCCCGAAGCGCTTGATCAGCGAACCGGTGAAAAAACCCGGCGCAAACATGCCGATCACATGCCACTCCAGCACCAGGGCGGCATCACTGAAGGCATAGCCACACACCTGCATGGCCAGCGGCGTGGCGGCCATCAGCAGGTTCATGACGCCATAGCCCAGGGCGGCGGCGGCGGCGGCCACCATGAAGATGGGCTGGCGCATGATTTCAATGAGCGGCCGACCCCCGGATGCGCCAGGTTTTCGGGCCGGTACGGCCGGAAAGCGGATGAAGCTCATGACAGCCATGCCCAACACGGCCACGCCGGCCAGTGCCAGATAGGCGCCCAGAAATGGTGTTTCAAAGAGCTTGCGGGTGCCCGAGGCCAGGTTGGGCCCGGCGATGGCGCCGATCAGGCCCCCGGCGAGCACCAGCGAAACGGCTTTTTCCTTGAAGCCGTCCGCGGCCAGTTCGGCCGCTGCAAAGCGGTAGAGTTGCCCATTGGCGCTGTAATAACCGGCCATCACCGTGGCCGCCACCAGCAACCAGAAGTTCTGGCTGGCCGCTGCCCACGCTGCCAGCAGGGCCGAGCCCGCAGCGACCAGCAGACCCAGCTGAAAGGACACCTTGCGCCCCCAGCGTGACTGGCTGTGGGCCACCAGCCCGGTCGACAGCGCGCCACCCACCACATAACCCATCACTGGCAGCGTGGCCATCCAGCCCAGCGGCGCCATCGACAGGCCGACCAGGCCGTTGATGGCGATGAAGGTGACGTTGTTGGTA
Organism: Burkholderiaceae bacterium; assembly: GCA_964228805.1. GTDB lineage: Bacteria > Pseudomonadota > Gammaproteobacteria > Burkholderiales > Burkholderiaceae_C > Hylemonella. Next base: position 154 of record CAXRBE010000113.1, on the reverse strand, counting down.
AAGAACAGGCCCTGGCAGAGGGTCAGCAGGATCAGGTTGGCATTCATGCCCCAGTGTATGCCCAACCTTCCCGGCGACAAATCGCCGGGCAAGACTGAACCTGGCAGGCACTGGCCCCCGCTCAGACGATCAACGCCGCCAGCACGGCCAAGGG
>CAXRBE010000112.1:0-19701 GCA_964228805.1 Burkholderiaceae bacterium | reverse complement strand
ACAAGCTGGCGGTGCGAGGATATATCGAGGTCCTGCGCCACTACCGTGAAATCGTCAGCATTCGGGCGCAACTCAAGCGGCGCCTGTTGGCCGAGCGGCCCGATATCTTTATTGGGATTGATGCGCCAGATTTCAACCTTGCGCTGGAACACACTCTGCGACTGGCCGATATCAGGACCGTCCATTTTGTCTGCCCATCCATCTGGGCCTGGCGACCCGAGCGGGCATATGGCATCAAGGCCAGTGCCGATCATGTCCTGTGCATCTTCCCTTTTGAGGTCGAGTTGCTGTCTCGGTATGGCATCCCCGCCACCTATGTTGGCCATCCCTTGGCCAATGTCATTCCGATGACACCAGACCGTGCGGCGGCCCGAAATCGACTGCAAGTGGACGGGCAGGATTGTGTGGTGGCCCTTCTGCCTGGCAGCCGGGCTTCTGAAATCAAATACCTGGCCCCCAGGTTTGTGCTTGCAGCAGCACTCATGTTGCAGCAACGGCCGGGCCTCACTTTTCTATTGCCCGCTATCCCTGCCCTACGACCCGCGATCGAGCGTATGGTCCAAGCGGCTGGCATGTCGGGGCGGGTGCAGATTATCGAGGGTCAGTCGCATGAGGTGCTTGCAGCATGCGATGTGGCGCTGGTTGCCAGTGGAACAGCCACCCTGGAGGCTGCGCTGTTCAAACGTCCCATGGTGATTGCCTACGCGATGCACTGGCTGAGCTACCAGTTGATGAAGCGCAGGCAGTTGCAGCCATGGATAGGCCTGCCCAATATCCTGTGCCGCAACTTTGTTGTTCCAGAATTGGTACAGCAGCAGGCCAGTGCTGGGCAACTGGCCAAAGCCACCCTGGCCTGGCTGGATGCGCCGCAGCGGGTGCACGCCCTGGAGCAGACCTTTGCCAGTCTGCACACTGAATTACTGCGCGATACACCTAAACTGGCCGCCGATGCGATCGCAAAGATTCTTGCCAGTTGAACAGACCTGCCTGATGTGGGACGCGCCTGGCCTGGTGGCGGGGGTGGACGAAGCTGGGCGTGGTCCCTTGGCCGGCCCGGTGGTGGCGGCGGCGGTGATCCTTGACGAACTTCATCCGATCCAGGGTCTGGCCGACTCCAAGAAACTCAGCCCGGTGCGGCGGGAAAAGTTCTACCATGAAATTCGCGCCAAGGCGCTGTGCTGCTCTATTGCCGAAGCCAGTGTGGAGGAGATTGATCGTTTGAATATTCTGCAGGCCACGCTGCTTGCCATGCGCCGTGCCGTGGAGGGTTTGCGCCTCAAACCTGTCAAGGTGCTGGTCGATGGCAACCGCCTGCCGGTGCTCGATGTGCTGGCCGAGGCCATTGTCAAGGGCGATGCCAAGATACCGGCGATCTCGGCCGCCTCCATCCTGGCCAAGGTGCACCGTGACCGCTGGTGTGCCGACTACGATCGCGAGTTTCCGCAGTACGGCTTTGCCACGCACAAGGGCTACGGCACAGCCGAGCATCTGGCCGCCTTGAATGAACATGGTGCCTGCCCCCAGCACCGGAAATCTTTTGCCCCTGTGGCCAACCTGCCGCGATGAATCAAATTCAGTACTCCACAGTCCGTTCAAGGGACAATCCATTGTTCAAGGAATTGCGCAAACTGGCGCAGGATGCAAGTCGTTACAGAAAGTCAGCGCGCTTCTGGGTCGAGGGCGACCACCTCTGCCATGCTGCACTGGCGCGTGGCTGGCGCCCGGCCATCGCGGTGTTGGCCGAATCAGCATGGCCCAAGGCGCAAGCGCAGGCACTGGCGCAGGGCGCTGTCAAGACGGTGCTCTTGACCGATTCCCTGTTCATGTCAATCAGTGGCTTGGAGTCAAGTCCAGGGGTAGGCTGCGTGTTGGATCTGCCACAGACGGGGACGATCCAGACGGGTCTGGCATCGGTGATCCTGGACCGGGTTCAAGATCCTGGCAATGTCGGGTCCATTCTGCGCAGCGCTGCTGCATTTGGATTCAGGCAAGTGCTTGCGCTCAAGGGCAGCGCTGCACTGTGGAGTGCCAAGGTGCTACGCGCAGGTATGGGGGCGCATTTCAGATTGCATCTGGTCGAAGGTGCTGAGGTATCGGACCTGGATGCACTGGGCTTGCCCTTGCTGGTGACAAGTTCGCATCAGGGTGAGTTGATCCAGCGTCTGCCTCTGCCCTGGCCCTGTGCCTGGGTGCTTGGACATGAGGGTCAGGGCGTGCAACAAGACTTGCTTGATCGCGCCGCGCTGCAAGTGCGCATTGCACAGCCAGGTGGCGAGGAGTCTCTCAATGTTGCCGCTGCAGCCGCCATCGTCCTGCACGCCAGCGCACTCTCGCAAGTTGGGGCCCGATGAAGTTGGCAAATCATGGACGTCCACACCCTGGCAATACAGAGCTGGGGCTCTATGGCCTCGGCTATAATCTGCCCTGTTCAGAAATCCAGTCGCGCCTGCGCATTTCAGACCGAACCATCCCTATTCAAAGCAACATCCAGGAGCCGATTCGTATCCTGTGAATGCCTGGGCGCGCCCGTAACTCAACGGAGTACCCAGTGCTTTTGTCCCTTCAGGGAACCGCCCCTCCCGCCATTCTGGCGCTCGCAGACGGCACGGTCTTTCACGGTAATTCCATTGGTTCTCCTGGCTCGACGGTGGGCGAGGTGGTCTTCAATACTGCGATCACCGGCTACCAGGAAATCCTTACAGATCCGAGCTACTGCCGACAGATCGTCACTCTTACTTACCCTCACATAGGCAATTACGGCATCAATCCGGAAGACATCGAGGCCGACAAGATTCATGCCGCCGGACTGATCATCAAGGACCTGCCTCTGCTGGCTTCGAACTTCCGCAGCAGCGAGACGCTTTCGCAGTACCTGGCGCGGGAAAACACGGTGGCTATTGCCAACCTGGATACCCGCAAGCTCACCCGACTGCTGCGCACCCAGGGTGCGCAAAATGGGGTTATCGTGGCCCTGGCTTCAGGTCAGCAGGTGACGCAGGCCACAATAGACCAGGCGATCAGTGATGCCAGGGCCGCGCCCAGTATGGCCGGACAGGACCTGGCCCGGGTAGTGACAGCAAGCAAGCCCTATGACTGGACCCAGACCGAGTGGCAACTCGGCACTGGCTACGGCCAACAGCACAGCCCGAATTTTCACATTGTGGCCTATGACTTTGGCGTGAAGAAAAACATCCTGCGCATGCTGGCCGAGCGTGGCTGCCAGGTGACGGTGGTGCCAGCGCAGACAACGGCTGCCGATGTGCTCAGGTATCAGCCCGATGGTGTTTTCCTCTCCAACGGCCCTGGTGATCCACAGCCGTGCGACTATGCGATTGATGCCGCGCGCGAACTGATCGAAAGTGGCATTCCCACTTTTGGCATCTGTCTGGGCCACCAGATCATGGCCTTGGCCTCTGGCGCCAAGACTTTCAAGATGAAATTTGGACACCACGGGGCCAACCATCCGGTGAAAGATCTCGATACTGGCCGCGTGTCGATCACCAGCCAGAACCACGGATTTGCAGTGGATGAGAAATCGCTGCCTGACAAGCTGCGCGCCACCCATATCAGCCTGTTTGATGGCACCTTGCAGGGCCTGGCCCGCACCGACCGGCCAGCTTTCTGCTTTCAGGGCCACCCTGAGGCCTCGCCCGGCCCGCACGATATTGCCTACCTGTTTGATCGCTTCATCAAACTGATGGAGACGAACTAATATGCCCAAGCGTACAGATATCCATTCAATCCTGATCATCGGCGCCGGCCCGATCATCATTGGTCAGGCCTGCGAGTTTGACTACTCCGGTGTACAGGCTTGCAAGGCCCTGCGCGAGGAGGGCTACAAGGTCATCCTGATCAACAGCAATCCGGCCACGATCATGACCGATCCGGCCACTGCCGACGTGACCTACATCGAGCCCATCACCTGGCAAACTGTTGAGAAGATCATTGCCAAGGAGCGGCCCGATGCCATCCTGCCCACCATGGGTGGGCAGACCGCGCTTAACTGTGCGCTTGATCTCTGGCGCAACGGGGTGCTCGGCAAGTATCAGGTCGAACTCATTGGTGCCACCCCCGAGGCGATCGACAAAGCCGAAGATCGCCTGAAATTCAAGGACGCCATGACCAAAATCGGGCTGGGTTCAGCACGATCGGGCATCGCCCACAGCATGGAGGAAGCCTGGGCTGTGCAGAAAAATGTCGGGTTCCCGACGGTCATCCGGCCAAGCTTTACCCTGGGTGGCACTGGAGGCGGCATTGCCTACAACCCTGAAGAGTTCGAAATCATATGCAAGCGTGGCCTGGAGGCATCGCCCACCAACGAACTGCTGATTGAGGAATCCCTGCTTGGCTGGAAAGAATTCGAGATGGAGGTGGTCCGCGACAGGGCGGACAACTGCATCATTGTCTGTTCGATTGAAAACCTCGACCCGATGGGAGTCCATACCGGAGACTCGATCACTGTGGCCCCCGCGCAGACCCTGACCGACAAGGAATACCAGATCATGCGCAACGCTTCACTGGCGGTATTGCGCGAGATTGGTGTGGATACCGGCGGTTCGAATGTGCAGTTTGCGATCAACCCGAGGGATGGGCGCATGATCGTGATCGAGATGAACCCACGCGTGAGCCGCTCATCGGCGCTGGCTTCCAAGGCCACCGGTTTCCCGATTGCCAAGGTGGCCGCCAAGTTGGCGGTTGGCTACACCCTGGATGAATTGCGCAATGAAATCACCGGGGGTGCGACACCGGCTTCCTTTGAGCCCTCCATCGATTACGTGGTGACCAAAATCCCTCGTTTTGCCTTCGAAAAATTTCCCGCCGCGGACAGTCGACTCACCACCCAGATGAAATCGGTGGGCGAGGTCATGGCCATGGGCCGCACCTTCCAGGAGTCATTCCAGAAAGCCCTGCGGGGGCTTGAAGTTGGTGTGGATGGCATGAATGAAAAGACCCAGGACCGCGAGGTGCTGGAAAAGGAGTTGGGTGAGCCCGGCCCTGAGCGTATCTGGTATGTGGGTGATGCATTTGCCATGGGCCTGTCGATAGATGAGGTCCATGAGCTGACCCGCATTGACAAATGGTTTTTGGTGCAGATCGAACAGATTGTGAAGATTGAGCTTGACCTGGACCGGCTTGCTGAGCAACTGGGCGACAAGGCCCTGGAGGCACTTGATGCCACCGCCTTGCGCGGTCTCAAGCAAAAGGGTTTCTCCGACCGCCGCTTGGCCAAACTTCTCAAAACCAGCGAGAAAAAAGTGCGCGACACCCGCCGCGCCTTGCGGGTGCGACCGGTCTTCAAGCGAGTAGACACCTGTGCCGCCGAGTTCGCCACCAATACCGCCTATCTCTACTCAAGTTATGAGGAAGAGTGCGAGGCCGAGCCGTCCAGCAGAAAAAAAATCATGGTGCTTGGTGGCGGCCCCAACCGGATCGGCCAGGGCATTGAGTTTGACTATTGTTGTGTGCACGCCGCCTTGGCCATGCGCGAAGACGGCTTCGAAACCATCATGGTCAACTGCAACCCAGAAACCGTATCGACCGATTACGACACCTCCGACCGACTCTATTTCGAGCCGCTAACCCTGGAGGATGTGCTGGAAATTGTCGACAAGGAAAAACCGGCTGGGGTCATTGTTCAGTATGGTGGCCAGACACCGCTCAAACTGGCCTTGGGTCTGGAGGCCGAGGGCGTGCCGATCATCGGAACCAGTCCGGACATGATCGACGCCGCAGAAGACCGTGAGCGCTTTCAGAAGCTGTTGCAGACGCTGGGCCTGCGCCAGCCACCCAACGCCACTGCACGCACCGAAGCGGAAGCTCTGGATAAGGCCGCCGCACTGGGCTATCCCTTGGTGGTCCGACCCAGCTATGTCTTGGGCGGGCGCGCCATGGAAATTGTGCATGAGCAGCGTGATCTTGAGCGCTATATGCGCGAAGCGGTCAAGGTCAGCAATGATTCGCCGGTCTTGCTCGACCGTTTCCTGAACGATGCGATCGAGTGCGATGTGGACTGCCTGCGCGACCCAGAAGGCAAAACCTTCATTGGCGGTGTGATGGAGCACATTGAGCAGGCAGGGGTGCACAGTGGCGATTCGGCCTGCTCGCTGCCTCCGCACAGCCTCAAGCCTGCCACCGTGGCGGAGTTGAAGCGTCAGTCAGCAGCCATGGCTGCCGCACTGAATGTGGTGGGTTTGATGAATGTCCAGTTTGCCATTCAGGGAGTCAATGGCCTGGATGTGATTTATGTTCTCGAGGTCAACCCGCGCGCCTCGCGCACCGTGCCCTATGTCTCCAAGGCCACCGGCATAGCACTGGCCAAGGTGGCAGCGCGTTGCATGGCTGGCCAGACCCTATCCCAGCAGGGGATCACCGAGGAAGTCACCCCGCCCTATTACAGCGTGAAGGAAGCGGTGTTTCCCTTCGTCAAGTTTCCAGGGGTAGACACCATCCTGGGCCCCGAGATGAAGTCCACCGGCGAGGTCATGGGCGTTGGACGAACTTTTGGCGAGGCCTTCGTCAAGTCGCAGCTTGGTGCCGGTACCAAGCTGCCTCGGTCCGGCAAGGTCTTTCTCTCGGTCAAACAGGGCGACAAGCCGCGCGCTGTTGAAATCGCGCGCAGCCTGATCGGCCAGGGATTCTCGGTGGTGGCGACTAAGGGAACTGCAGCCGCCATCCAGGCCGCTGGCCTGTCCTGTCAGGTGGTGAACAAGGTTACTGAAGGACGCCCCAACATTGTTGACCTGATCAAGAACGAGGAAATCGCCATGGTCATCAACACGGTGGAAGAGCGGCGCAACGCGATTGTTGACTCGCGCTATATCCGCACTTCTGCCTTGCTGGGAAGGGTCACCACGTTTACCACCATCGCCGCTGCAGAAGCCGCGGTGCAGGGCATGAAGTACCTCGATCAGCTGGATGTTTACTCGGTCCAGGAACTGCACGCCCAACTGGCATAATTGACCTCATCCTGGGGGCAGGCCTGCGCCACGCGCCGGTCTGCCCCTGTCACTTTCAACCGAATCGAACATTTCACTCATGGCCACAATTCCGATCACAACCCGTGGGGCGGAAAAGCTCAAGGCCGAGCTGCATCGACTCAAGTCGGTGGATCGCCCTGCCGTCATCAACGCCATTGCTGAGGCACGCTCTCAGGGGGATTTGAGCGAAAACGCCGAATACGACGCGGCCAAAGACCGCCAGGGTTTCATCGAAGGCCGCATCCAGGAAATCGAGGGCAAACTTTCAGCAGCGCAAATCATTGATCCGTCCCGGCTGGATGCGGGTGGCAGGGTGGTCTTTGGGGCTACAGTGGTACTGGAAGATGAATTGACGGGTGAGTCGGTCAAGTACCAGATTGTGGGCGAGGATGAGGCCGACCTCAAGCTCGGCCTGATCAATGTCGGTTCCCCGATCGCACGTGCCCTGATCGGCAAGGAGGAGGGCGATAGCGCCGAGGTGCAGGCGCCGGGCGGTATCAGACATTTCGAGATCGTTTCGGTCAGCTACGACTGATGGCGCTGGCTGCCACGCGTCAGCGCTTGCCATTCTTCGCTCTTGCCCTTTGGTGGGGCAGCCTGACCGCCCTGGGTGCCTGGGTGGTGCCGATCCTGTTCATCCACCTGTCCAATCCCGGCCTGGCCGGCCCCCTGGCAGCCCGACTCTTTGCGGCGCAGACCTGGCTGAGTGTGATCTGTGGCCTGCTCCTGCTGATGTCGACCCGCCGTCATGCTTCAGAGTTGATGCCGTCTCTCACCGGCCTGGTCCTGGCTGCAATGCTGATGGCATTGCTGGCTGAACTGGCAGTCGCGCCCCGCATTCTTCTGCGCCAAAACCTGTCTGCCTGGCACAGCCTTGGCAGCGCCATGTATGTGGTTCAGTGGGTTTGTGTCAGCCTGGCCTTGTGGAAGCTGATCGGCCAGAAAACCGGGCCGCATACGCAAAGCCAGCAATGAGGCCTTAGCCGGTGCCGCAACTCAGGACTGGTGGCGCCTTTTCACGCTGGTCTTCTTCGGCTTGACGCGTTTGATCTTGCCACCCGGGGTCAGGCGTTCATTGCCCAAGACACGCAATATTTTGACTTCTGGGCGTTGACCGCCCTTTTTGCTGAATTTCAGCAACTTGACATCACGCGGGCCGGGCAGGCGGTCTTCGTCGCTGGGGCGCTGGCGTGGCGCCATGGGCCGCCAGATCACCAGCAATTTGCCGATATGCAGAATAGGAGCGGCGTTCAATTCTTCAGCCAAGGTCTGAAGCATGGTGTCACGCGCAGCGCGATCGTCGCTGAAGATGCGCAACTTGATCAGGCCATGGGCGTTCAGCGCAGCATCAGCTTCTTTCAGGATGGCCGAAGTCAGACCCTCAGCGCCAATCATGACCACAGGATCAAGGTGATGCGCCTGGGCGCGAAATTCCTTGCGCTGGGCTGGAGTCAATTGAATCATGGGCATGACGGTATTATGTCTGGCCCAAGCCGCACTCTGTGTGATGGCCTGAGGGCTTGAAAATGCCATGAAAGTCCAGTCCAAAAGCAAGAAGGTCAACAAGGCGTGGCTAAACGACCATGTCAACGATCCCTGGGTCAAACTGGCGCAGAAGGAAGGTTACCGCGCCCGGGCTGCTTACAAACTCAGGGAAATTGACGAGACCCTGCACCTGATCAAGCCCGGCAAGCTGGTGGTCGATCTGGGCTCGGCGCCAGGTGCCTGGAGTCAGTATGTGCGCCGCAAAATGGCCGTCAGCAGCACATTGGATGATGGTCTGGCAGGACAGGTCATAGCGCTGGATCTGCTGCCGATGGAGCCAATTGAGGGAGTGCAATTTATCCAGGGAGACCTGAGTGACGAGTCAGTGCAGGATGAACTGGAAAAGTGCCTGGCCAATCGGCGGGCCGACCTGGTGATTTCGGACATGGCGCCCAACCTCTCTGGCATCGCCTCGGTGGACGCTGCTCGGGTGGAGCATTTGATTGAATTGGTGATCGATTTCTGCCAGAGACATCTAGCCCCTGAGGGCGCCCTGGTGGCCAAGGTCTTTCATGGCAGTGGCTATGAGCTTTTCGTCAGGCTATTTCGGGCCAATTTCCACAGTGTCAAGGTCATCAAGCCCAAAGCCTCGCGTGATCGCTCGGCGGAGACTTTCCTGATTGGCCTGCGCCTGAGGTCGGCCCGCCACGCTTGACCTACATCAATCATGGACACTGCCCCTGACTGAAATCCATGCAAAACCCATGGCTGAATCGCGGCTGGCAGGACTGCACGCTCTTGAAAAGCCTAAAATGACAGCCAGATTGGTATTTTCCCTGCCTCGCGACTGGAGATTGGTTTGAACAATCAGTGGTTTTCGAAAATTGCCGTATGGCTGGTTATCGCCATGGTGCTGTTCACGGTATTCAAGCAGTTTGAAGGTCGCGGCATGTCGGGTGCTGCCTCGATGGCCTATTCCGATTTCCTGGATGAAGTGCGTAGCAGGAGGATCAAGAGTGCCATCATCCAGGAGGGACAGGGCGGCACCGAGATCGTGGCGGTGACCACAGATGAGCGCAAGGTGCGCACCTTGGCCACCTACATGGACCGCGGCCTGGTGGGTGACCTGATAGCCAATGGTGTGCGCTTTGATGTGAAGCCCCGCGAGGAGGGCTCCCTGCTCATGACCCTGTTGGTCAGCTGGGGTCCGATGCTGTTGCTGATCGGCGTCTGGATTTACTTCATGCGCCAGATGCAGGGCGGCGGCAAAGGTGGCGCCTTCAGTTTCGGCAAGAGCAAGGCGCGCATGCTTGACGAAAACAACAACCAGGTCACTTTTGCCGATGTTGCCGGTTGTGATGAGGCCAAAGAAGAAGTCAAGGAAGTGGTTGACTTTCTCAAGGACCCGCAGAAATTTCAGAAGCTCGGTGGCCGCATCCCACGCGGACTGCTGCTGGTAGGCCCCCCCGGCACCGGCAAGACCTTGCTGGCCAAGGGCATCGCGGGCGAAGCCAAGGTGCCCTTCTTCAGCATTTCTGGCTCCGATTTCGTCGAGATGTTTGTTGGCGTGGGTGCCGCGCGGGTGCGCGACATGTTTGAAAACGCCAAGAAAAATGCGCCGTGCATCATCTTCATTGACGAAATCGATGCCGTCGGTCGGCAACGTGGCGCCGGCCTTGGCGGGGGCAATGACGAACGTGAGCAAACCCTCAACCAAATGCTGGTGGAGATGGACGGCTTCGAAACCAATCTGGGCGTGATCGTGGTGGCTGCCACCAATCGTCCTGACATCCTGGATTCTGCCCTGCTGCGCCCCGGCCGCTTTGACCGCCAGGTGTATGTCACGTTGCCAGATATCCGGGGCCGCGAACAGATTCTTAATGTGCACATGCGCAAAATTCCGATTGGTCAGGATGTCAACCCGGCGGTCATTGCCCGGGGCACCCCTGGCATGAGTGGAGCCGATTTGGCCAATCTGTGCAATGAGGCCGCGCTGATGGCGGCGCGGCGCAATGCGCGTGTCGTCGAGATGCAGGATTTTGAACTGGCCAAGGACAAGATCCTGATGGGGCCCGAGCGCAAGAGCATGGTCATGCCGGAAGAAGAGCGCCGCAACACGGCCTATCACGAGTCCGGCCATGCCCTCATCGGCAAGCTGCTGCCGAAATGCGATCCTGTGCACAAGGTCACCATCATTCCGCGCGGTCGGGCGCTGGGTGTGACCATGAGCCTGCCCGAAAAAGATCGATACAGCTTCGATCGCGAGTACATGCTCAATCAGATCAGCATGCTGTTCGGTGGCCGGATTGCGGAGGAGGTGTTCATGAAGCAGATGACCACCGGGGCCTCCAATGATTTTGAACGCGCCACCCACATTGCGCGCGACATGGTCATGCGTTATGGCATGACCGATGCCCTGGGGCCGATGGTCTATGCCGAAAATGAGGGAGAAGTTTTTCTCGGCCGTTCTGTGACCAAGACCACCAATATCAGCGAGCAGACCATGCAGAAGGTTGATGCCGAGGTTCGGCGCATCATCGACCAGCAATACGCCCTGGCACGCAAGCTGATCGAAGACAACTCCGACAAGATGCATGCCATGGCCAAAGCATTGCTGGAGTGGGAGACGATCGACACCGAACAGATCGATGACATCATGGCTGGCAAGGAGCCGCGCCCCCCCAAGGACTGGACACCCCGATCCCCGAATTCTGGCGGCGGTGATGCCGGCGGCAATACATCCGTCAAAACCGATCCCTCGCCCTCGGCGGCATGATTGGTGACAATAGCAAGAACGGGGCAAATGGCCCCGTTCTGCTTTTCCAACAGCCTGATTGATGCACCGGCAAACCTCCCGTTTCACCATTGATCTGAGCCAGCCCAAGGTGATGGGCATTGTCAATGTGACGCCCGACTCTTTTTCCGATGGCGGCTTGCACGCTACGACCCGGGATGCCCTGACCCATTGCGAGCGTCTGCTGAAGGAGGGCGCCGCTCTGCTGGACATCGGTGGCGAATCCACACGCCCGGGTGCCAGCCCGCTGCCACTGCATGAGGAACTGGCGCGGATTGTGCCGGTTGTGCGAGAGGCGGTGCAGTTGGGCGTGCCCGTCTCGGTCGATACCTACAAGCCCAGGGTCATGCAGGCAGTTCTTGATCTGGGGGTGGATATCGTCAATGACATCTGGGCCTTGCGATGGCAAGACCCTTTAGACCCCCTGGAGGCCACCAGGGTGCTTGCCAACCATGGCCGCTGCGGTGTTTGCCTGATGCACATGCATGGTGAGCCCGGCACCATGCAAGTCCGGCCGATGCAAGGGGATGCCTTGCCCGTAGTCATGGCCTTCTTGCGCAACTCGGCCAGCCAGCTTGGGGAGTCGGGCGTGGCGGCTGGCAGGATTGTGCTGGACCCGGGCATTGGTTTTGGCAAGAGCCCGCAGCAGAACTTCAGCCTGCTGGCACGACAACGCGAATTGCTGGCCCTGGGCTATCCCCTGCTGGTTGGCTGGTCGCGCAAGTCTTCACTGGCAGGCGTGGCGAGTCCGCCTGTGGAACTGCCTCGACCAGAAGCCATGCACCCCCTGCTGCCCCCCAGCCTGGCGGCGGCTGTGCTTGCGCTCGAGCGGGGCGCTGCCATCGTGCGGGTGCATGATGTGCTGCCCACAGTGCAGGCACTCAGGGTGCTACAGGCGCTAAACTGAGCCTGGCGGCAGCATCGGAACACACAATATGAGCAGAAAATATTTCGGTACGGATGGCATTCGGGGACGGGTGGGTGAGGCGCCGATCACGCCCGACTTTGTCTTGCGCCTGGCCCATGCGGTTGGTCGCGTGCTGCGGCGTGCCGAGGCGCGGCCCACGGTGCTGATCGGCAAGGACACCCGGATTTCGGGCTATATGCTGGAGAGTGCGCTGGAATCCGGGTTCAACTCAGCTGGCGTCGATGTGGTCCTGCTTGGCCCCTTGCCCACGCCTGGGGTGGCCTATCTCACCCGGGCACAGAGGGCCACACTGGGCGTGGTCATCAGTGCCAGCCACAACCCCTACCCTGACAATGGCATCAAGTTTTTCAGTGCCCAGGGCACCAAGTTGCCCGATGCCTGGGAAATAGCTGTCGAGGCCGCACTGGAGGAGCCGCCCCAGTGGGCTGATTCCGCCAGTCTGGGGCGCGCCAGGCGCCTGGACGATGCAGCGGGGCGCTATATCGAATTTTGTAAAAGCACTTTCGCCCATGACCTGACGCTCAAGGGGCTGAAGATCGTGGTCGATGCCGCCCACGGCGCTGCCTACCATATCGCGCCCAAGGTGTTTCACGAATTGGGTGCAGATGTGGTGGACATCGGCTGCGCCCCCGACGGCCTGAACATCAACCATGAGGTCGGCGCCACGCACACTGCTGCGCTGGTCGAGTCTGTCAAGGCGCACCAGGCCGACTATGGCATTGCCCTGGATGGCGATGCGGATCGGCTGATGATGGTGGATCGCTCTGGCCGTTTGTTTAACGGCGACGAACTGCTTTACCTGATCGTCGACGAGCGACTGGGGCGCGACGAGCATGTGCCAGGGGTGGTGGGCACCCTGATGACGAATATGGCGGTCGAAGTGGCCTTGAGGCGCAGAGGGGTGTCCCTGGTGCGGGCCAAGGTGGGTGACCGCTATGTGCTGGAGGAACTCCACAAGCACCGCTGGAATTTTGGCGGCGAGAGTTCGGGCCACCTGTTGGCGCTGGATCGACAGACCACCGGGGATGGCCTGGTCTCGGCCTTGCAGGTGCTGCAAGCCTGTACCCGCAGCGGACTGAGCATGGCGCAACTGTTGGCTGAGGTGACACTTTTTCCGCAGGTTCTGATCAATGTGCGACTCGAGCCCGGCCAGGACTGGAAAAATAATGCAGGCCTGGCGCAGGCGACTCAGGCAGTGCAAGCCGAGCTTGGCGATTTGGGCCGGGTGTTGATACGTCCCAGTGGCACGGAAGCCTTGCTGCGCGTCATGGTGGAAGCCCGCGATGCCAATCAGGCCAGGGCCTGTGCCGAGCGTCTGGCCGCCACGCTCTCGACCTGAGTGGATTCAGCCTTTAACCCGCCTGCCTTGCGCGTCAATCACCACTTGCCCGTCTTCCTTGCTGAAGGCGGCCTGCTGGGCTTGCGGCAGGATGTCGAGCACGAGTTCCGATGGGCGGCACAGGCGCGTTCCCAGCGGTGAGACGACAATGGGCCGGTTGATCAGGATGGGGTGGGCCAGCATGGCCTCAATCAGCTCCTCATCGCTGCGGGCCGGGTCGCTCAGTCCGAGGTCGGCGCAGAGGGCTTCCTTGCTGCGCAGCACCTGGCGCACACTCAGGCCACTGGCCTCAATCAGCTCGATCAGCTGCTCGCGACGGGGAGGCGTCCTGAGGTATTCGATCACCGTTGGCTCGATTCCGCAGTTGCGAATCAGGGCCAGGGTGTTGCGCGACGTGCCACATTGGGGATTGTGGTAAATGGTGATGCTGCTCATGGTGAGATTGTGGCAAAAGTCTGGATTGATGCAATCCGGCCTGAGATGTGTTTTGTTCAACAATAGCGTCTTTCGAGGAGTTCTGGTTTGAATGAGGTCTTGCTCTGGCTGCTGCTGGCGCTGGCTGCTGCCAACGCCCTGCTGCTGGCCCTGCTGCTGTCACGCCGTGGCGAGACGCATGCCATCGATCGGATCGACCGGCTCGAGCGCGAGGTGCGTCAGGAAATCGGCGAGGCAGCGCGCACCAGCAGGCTTGAGCTTGGCAGTACCCTGTCCATGTTCCAGCAGGCCCTGGTTCAGCAGGGTGCCGAAGCCACCCGTACCCAGAATGCACAAATTGACGCTTTCGGGCAGCAACTGGCATTGCTGCAAAAAACTCTGTCCGACACTTTGGCGCAGCAGCTCAGCGGATTGAGTGAGGCCAATGCCCGGCGAATTGCCGAGGTGCGCGCCACTCTGGAGGCGCAGCTGGCACTGTTGCAGCAGACCAACGCTGCCAAGCTCGACGAGATGCGTGCCACCGTCGATGAAAAACTGCAAAACACCCTGCACACCCGCCTGGGCGAGAGCTTCAAGCTGGTGGCCGAACGGCTTGAACTGGTACACAAGGGCCTGGGTGAGATGCAGACCCTGGCCGCTGGCGTGGGCGACCTCAAGCACCTGCTCACCAATGTCAAAACCCGTGGCATGTTTGGCGAAGCGCAACTTGCTGCTCTGCTGGAGCAGGTTTTTGTGCCCGATCAGTATGCGTCCCAGGTGGCCACCCGACCTGGCAGCAAGAACCTGGTGGACTTTGCCATCAAGTTGCCTGGCAATGGTGACATGGACGCCCCCTTGTGGTTGCCAATCGATGCCAAATTTCCAAATGAAGACTATGAACGTCTGCTGGACGCGCAACAACGGGCCGATGCCGCTGCTGCTGAAACCGCTGCCAAGGCGTTGGAGACCCGCATTCGCCAGGAGGCCAGGTCGATCAATGAAAAATATCTGGAGCCGCCGCACACCACTGACTTCGCCATCCTGTTTCTGCCGACCGAGGGCCTGTATGCAGAAGTATTGCGCCGGCCCGGCCTGATGGAATCCTTGCAACGTGAATTCCGAATCACCCTGGCCGGCCCCACCACCTTGCTGGCCATGCTCAGTTCGCTGCAGATGGGCTTTCGGACCCTGGCCCTGGAGAAACGATCCAGTGAGGTCTGGCAGGTGCTGGGTGCAGTCAAGACTGAATTCGGCAGGTTTGGCGAGGTGCTGGCCAAGGTCCGCAATCAGACAGAGACCGTGCTCAAGACACTCAGCAGCGCCGAGGTGCGCAGCCGGGCGATGGATCGTGCCCTGCGCCAGGTGGAAGCTCTGCCAGAATCCCAGGTGCAATCCCTCTTGCCCACCGACCCGGAGATTGATGAAACTTGACTGCCAAGCACGCACCATCAGCCAGCGGGTCTGAGCGAGCATTGTTTCGTCTGATTGGGGGGCATATTTTCATCCATGCCAGCATGGCGGGGATGCGCTTGGCCGCCCCTTTGCTGATACTGCGCGAGAACCACAGTGCCATGGCGGTCGGGGTGCTGTTAGCGCTGTTCTCGCTGACCCAGGTCTTTCTGGCCCTGCCGGCAGGGCGTTACGCCGATCGCCACGGGCTTCGCCGACCGCTGGCCATCAGCGTGACGGTGGCGACGATTGGCGCGTTGCTGGCGCTGTTCTTCCCAGTATTCCCAGCGCTGTGCCTTAGTGCGCTGCTCTCTGGCGCAGCCACCGGCACCGCCTCGATTGTCTTGCAGCGCCATGTGGGCCGTGCCGCACGGGACGCCACCGAGCTCAAGCGCTTGTTCGGCTGGTTGTCCCTGGGCCCAGCATTCGCCAATTTTTTAGGGCCGTTTGTGACAGGCTTTTTGATAGACGGGGTCGGTGCCTGGTTGGGCGGCCAAGGAATAGAGCGACCAGGCTTTCGGGCTGCCTTCCTGCTGATGGCCATCTTTCCATTGGTGAGCTGGTTTTTGGTGCGCAAGGCCAGCGAGCTGCCCGACGAGGAGGCTCAGTCAAGTCCGGGTGGGCGACGGATCATCGATTTGTTGCGCACCCCGATGATGAAGCAGTTGCTGGTTGTCAACCTGCTGCTGGCTACTTGTTGGGATGTCCACACCTTCGTGGTACCCGTTCTGGGCCATGAGCGCGGGCTCAGTGCCTCTGCGATAGGCAGTTTGCTGGGAGCGTTTGCCATCTCGGCCGCCCTCATTCGGCTGGTGATGCCAATGATGGCGGCCAGGTTGCGCGAACGGGTGGTGCTGTCTATTGCCATGGTGCTGACCGCTGCCGTGCTGCTGGTCTATCCCTTGATGCCATCGGCTTTGGGCATGGGCATCTGCTCGGTGTTGCTTGGGCTGGCCTTGGGCTCGATTCAGCCAATGATCATGAGTGCGCTGCACCAGATTACACCCCGTGATCGGCATGGTGAAGCTCTGGGTTTGAGGCTGATGTCGATCAATGGATCCAGCGTGGTCATGCCCATGCTGTTTGGCCTGTTGGGTGCTGCGGCCGGCGTATCGGTGGTTTTTTGGTTGGTGGGGGCCAGTTCAGCTTTTGGTGCCCGACTGGCCTGGGACTTACGAACCTAGATAGTCGCAGCCCGGCTCAGTTTTTCAGTTGGTAGAAGGATTGAATGACCTGCCATGCAGCCTCAGGCGTGTCCACATAGCTGAACAGTTTCAGGTCATCCGCTGAAATTGCGCCAGCCTCCACCAGCGATTCAAAGTTGATCAATTTTTTCCAATAGGAAGAGCCGAAAAGTACGACGGGCACCGGCTCGGACTTGCCGGTCTGCACCAGGGTCAGGATCTCGAACAACTCGTCCAGGGTGCCAAACCCGCCTGGGAAGGCCACCAGAGCCTTGGCGCGCATCATGAAATGCATTTTGCGCAGCGCAAAGTAGTGGAACTTGAAGCTCAGGCTAGGGGTGATGTAGGGGTTGTGGTGCTGCTCGAATGGCAGCGCGATATTGAGGCCAACACTGGGTGCTCCAGCCTCGCTGGCTCCTCGGTTGGCAGCCTCCATGATGCCGGGGCCTCCGCCAGTACAGATGAAAAGACGTTCGGAAGGATCAAGAGTGCGGCTATGTTCGGCCACCAGCTTGCCAAACAGTCGGGCCTGCTCATAGTACTCGGCATTTCGCATATCGCGTTGCGCCCGGGCCAGCGCCTGTGAATCGGTGCCTGTCTGCGCGGCTTGCAGTTGCTGGCGGGCTGCCTCCGGGGAGGGAAAACGGGCGCTGCCAAAGACAACAATGGTGTTCTCGATTCCCTGGCTTTTCTGCTCAAGTTCGGGCTTGAGCAATTCAAGTTGAAACCTGATACCACGCACTTCCCTGCGCAGCAGAAATTCCGGATCGGCGAAAGCCAGGCGGTAAGCATCGGGCTCCAGGGGCAGGCCGGCATCGGCATGGGCCTTGAGATCAGCCCAGGCATCCGCCAGGGTGCGCTGGTTCAGGTCTGGCGTGGTTTTCATGGTGCTGGGTCCGTATCAAGCGCCAACAGGGCTGCGGCTATGGCCGGCGCCATGCTGGTGGCATTGCTGGCGTGGCGGATGCAGTCTGTGCTCCAGACATTGCGAATGCCCGCCTGGTGCAAGACTTCGAGTGCATCGCCGGCAAACAGGGCATGGGTGACGGCTACATCGACCGATGCAGCGCCAGCCGCCAGAAGAAGGCGACCTGCCTGCGCCAATGTGTGGCCGCTGCTGGCCACATCGTCGAGCAATACAGCCGCACGATTGGTGAAATCCCGCTCGGGAAGCTCAATCTCGACCTGTTTGTCGCCGCGCCGCACCTTGCGACAGACGGCCCGGTCAAAGCCGTGGCGAGATGCAGCCTGTTCGATCCACTGGGCCGATTCCTCGTCTGGCCCAACCAGCAACGCTGCGGGGCAAAGCCTGGCAATCAGGTCTGCCAGCAGGGGGGCGCCGCTGAGGGTGATCGGCTGCGCCACTGGCACGGCCTGGCCGAGTGAAGAAACCCGGTGCAGGTGCGGGTCAACCGTGATCAGGGCATCGAAAAGATCGGCCAAGTAGTGACCGACGATGCGCTGGCTGACCACCTCACCCGGGGCAAAGGCCATGTCCTGCCGCATATAGGCCAGATAGGGTGCCACCAGGGTCAGATGACGGGCTCCCAGGCTGCGCGCCCCGCGGGCTGCCAGCAGCAATTCGATCAGCTTCTCATTGGGGCGGTCCAGGCAGCGCAAAAAAACAACTCGTGCGGGCAATCGGTCTGGCAGGCGCAGCTTGAGTTCACCATCAGGGAACTGATGGCAGGTCACCCGCCGACAGGGCATGCCTGCAGCATCAGCGATGCGCTGGGCATTTTCGGTCTCGTCATCGAAACAGAGCAGAAGAGTCTGGTCGCGCATCAGAATTCCACAAACACATGGGGCACATCTTCGGGGCGTCCAAGAGTGAAACCGCTGGACTTGTGACAAGCCTGGCGGGCAAATTCCAGGTCGGCGGGAAAACTGGCGTGGACCCGGTAGAGCACTTGTCCGGCCGAGACCTGGTCACCAAGCTTGAAGTTGAGGTCAACGCCAGCACTCCTGACCATGGGCGCACCGGCAAAACGCGCAATCCGCGCCAGCTGTAAATTGTCGATGCCACACACAACCCCGGAGGACGGGGCCTGAACCTCGAAACTCAGTTTGCCCAGCTCCGGGTGGTTGTGGTCAAAACCCTTGCTTCCCTGGGCCTGGATGATGTCGTTCATCTTGGCCAGGGCTCGTCCAGAGTCCAGTATGTCGCGTGCAATCGCAAAACCGTCACCGCCGCGCACATCGGGGTCGGCCTCGATCAGCCGGCCAGCCAGGCGCAAGGCCTTCTGCCGCAGGTCCATCGGCGCACGCGGGTCATTTTCCAGCACGCGCATCACATCACGAGCTTCCAGCACCGGGCCAATTCCCAGGCCGACGGGCTGGCGTCCGTCGGTAATGACGACATCGAGTGAGAGTTTCATGCGGTGGGCAACATACTCAAACAGACGTCGCAAGCGTTGCGCGTCCTGCATGGAGCGTACTTTGGCACTGGGGCCGATGGGGATGTCAAGCACCAGGTGGCTGGAGCCAGCAGCGGCCTTCTTGGACAGAATGGAGGCCACCATCTGGCCCGGTGAGTCAAGCGACAGGGGGCGCTCCACCGAGATCAGGACATCGTCGGCGGGTGACAGATTGGCCGTTCCACCCCAGGCCAGGCAAGCCCGGTGCTCATTCACGATCTTGCCCAGGTGTTCGATGGGCAACTCCACATTGGCCAGCACCTCCATGGTGTCGGCGGTACCCGCGGGTGAGGTGATGGCGCGCGAGGAAGTCTTGGGGCAAAGCAGGCCATGGGCAGCCACGATTGGCACCACCAGCATGGAAGTACGGTTGCCCGGAATGCCGCCGATGCAATGCTTGTCCACCACCAAATGTTCATGCCAGTCCAGGCGGCGACCTGCTTCCACCATGGATTGGGTCAGAAAATAGACTTCCTCGCGGTCAAGCTCGTTGCGGTGGGTGGCCACCACAAAAGCAGTCATCTCGATCCTGGAGTAGCGGTGTTCGGCAATATCGCGCACGATGGCACGAAACTCATCGAGATTCAGGCGTTCGCCAGCTAATTTACGGTGCAAGGCGCTGATGGACTCTGGCGGCTCAGCCTGAGCCACAGTCACCGTGGTCCCTTCTTCAACGCCAAGCTGGGCAAAGGCCGCTTTGGACAGGCCCAGGTT
>CAXRBE010000111.1:0-19922 GCA_964228805.1 Burkholderiaceae bacterium | reverse complement strand
CACCCAAAAAATGCAGGGTCAGGTGCCAGTCGGCCGGAGCATAGCGGCGCGCCGTTGGGCCCCAGTGCCATTGGGCCACATATTGAGCCAAAGTGGCGCGCACCGGGGCTGGCGGAGCCAAGGCCAGAAACAGACGCGCCGTCTGCCGATGCGGCTCAGGGCTTGCGGCTGCCATCCGCGGCCAGTTCGTGCAGCAAGAGACTACGCGCCAGGCACAGGTCGGCCCAGGCCTTGGCCTTGTCCTGCGGTGTGCGCAGGAGATAGGCCGGGTGGTAGCTCACCACCACTGGAATGCCCAGGTAGCGGTGCACCTGGCCGCGCAACTTGCCCAGGGCCATGTTGGCCACCTCCGGCACGCTGGCCTGCAGCAGCGACTGGGCGGCAAAGCGCCCCAATGCCAGGATGATTTTGGGCTGCAGCAACTCGACCTGGCGTTGCAGATAGGGCTGGCACTGCGTCACCTCTTGCGGGCTGGGGTTGCGGTTGGCCGGAGGTCGGCACTTGAGCACATTGGCGATGTAGACCGCTTGCTCGTCAGTGGCCTGGCGGCTCAGGCCTAGAGCGCGCAGCATATTGTCCAGCAGAAGGCCCGCCTGTCCGACAAAGGGCTGGCCTTGCAAGTCTTCGTTTTCTCCTGGCGCCTCGCCCACCACCAGCCAGCGAGAGCGGGTGTCGCCCACACCAAACACGGTTTGGGTCCGGCTCTGGCACAGGCCACAGGCGCGACATTGCGCCACTGTTTGGCGCAAGGCTTCCCAGCCCAAGCCGGACAGTTCAGTTGTCATGGGGCGCTCTGTGGGCACAACATCTGGCCCAGGCTGCGCCACCACGTCTTTTTTTGCAGTCTGGGATTTGGTGCTTGCCCCGGCGCTGGCATCTTCCGAGGGCATGGGCTGCCAGACCCTGACCCCCATTTCCTGCAGCATGGCGCGCTGTCGCCGATCCAGTTTCATGACTTCATTCTCGCCGATGCCTTACAGGCGCAAATTCATCACCACAGCGTCCTCGCGCTGTTCCTGCGCAGCCGGGTAGTAGCCCTTGCGCATCCCGATACGACGAAAACCGTAGGCCTGGTACACGGCAATTGCACGCCTGTTGCTCTGGCGCACTTCCAGCCACAGCCACTGCGCCCCCTGGCCCAGCGACCAGGACACAAGCGCATCGAGCATGATGCGGGCCCACCCCTGCCTCTGGTAAGGCGGTGCCACGGTGATATTGAGCAGGTGAATTTCATCCACGCCCTTCATGGCAATGAAATACCCGATCAGCTGATCCTCCATCAGCATCAGCTGGCCGTGGTAGCCGGCGCGGATTGCATCCTCAAAATTGCCCCGGGTCCAGGGGTGGCTGTAGGCCGCCTGCTCAATGGGCATCAGCCTGTCCAGCCAGGCCTTGCTCAGGGTCTCATAGCGAATTTCGGTCAGCTGCGATGCCAACTTCATGGCTGGCCCCTGCGCTGCTGCAATTCCCGCTCCTGGGTGGTCATCGCCACCTTGTCTCGTACATAGCGCGGCAACGCCAGCTCTGGCGCCACGGCTTGCCCTGCTTTCAGCAAGGCAGGAGCCAGGCGCAGCAGCGCCAGGGCCGTCGGCCAGGCCGGCCAGCACACCGCCTGCTGCGGCAAGGCCAGACGATCCAGATACACCGAGAACACATTGCCTGCCAGCGCGGCGGCCTCGAGCGGCATCAGATCTTGCGGACTGCACAGGGCATCATCCTGCAGGCGGGTCCAATGGCCGTCGAGGAAGTTGAAGCTGGCGGCGTAAATCTGATCCATCCGTGCGTCAAGCAATGCCTGCACCCGGCACGCTGCCGCGAGCGGCGCGTGGGTATGGCGCGCCTCCTCTGCCACGGCCAGCAGGGTGTCCACACCTAGCACGGGCACGCCAGCACCGAAAGCCAAGCCCTGGGCCACCGAGCAGGCGGTTCGCAGGCCGGTGAAAGATCCTGGCCCATGGCCAAAGACAATCGCGTCCAGCTGGCTGCAATG
Organism: Burkholderiaceae bacterium; assembly: GCA_964228805.1. Taxonomy (GTDB): domain Bacteria; phylum Pseudomonadota; class Gammaproteobacteria; order Burkholderiales; family Burkholderiaceae_C; genus Hylemonella. Next base: position 17,932 of record CAXRBE010000111.1, on the reverse strand, counting down.
CAGCCCGGCCTCCTGCAACAGCTGCAGGCTGATCGGTATCAGCGAAGTGGAAGCCAGTGCGCCCCCCGGGCCTGCAAACTGCCTGACCCGGGCCTGCCCATCGTGCCCACTACCCAGGGCCACGCTCATCTGCTCAGTGGAGGTATCGAAAGCAAGCAGGTTCATGCTCTTGACTCAAGCCGTTTTGGCCAGCCTCGTCCCTTTCAATGCGCTCCTGTGCGGCAAGCCATGCCAGCTGCCCACTGTACGCTGCGACCATGTCTTGAAAAATTCCATGATCCAATTATCGACGGACGCCGTTAGACTGTGCCCATCATGCGTGGCTCATTTCTCAAGCTGCTTAAACACCGCTCTGGCCTGGTCTGGTTGTTGATCAGCCTGCTCGGGCTGACCAGCGCCTGCGCCCGCGAAGCTTTGCCGCCGGCTGTCCATGCCGCGCTGACCCGAGCCCGGGTGCCCCTTGATGCAGCCACCTTTCTGGTGGTCGACGCCGAGGGCAAGGCGTCACCGCGCCTGAGCCACCGCGAGGACGCGCCGGTCAACCCCGCCTCGCTGATGAAGCTGGTCACCACCCTCACAGCCCTGGAAACCCTTGGCCCGGGCTTCACCTGGAACACGCCGGTGTACCTGGAAGGATCGGCGCGCGACGGCACCCTCTATGGCAACCTCTACATCAAAGGCCGGGGTGATCCCAAGCTGGTCATTGAGCGCCTCTGGCTGCTGCTTAGGCGTATCCGCGCCATGGACATCAGGACGATCGCAGGCGACATCATTCTTGACCGTGGCGCCTTTGACATCAGCCCAACCGACCCGGGCGAATTCGACGGCGAACGCCTGCGCCCCTACAACGCTGCGCCCGATGCCCTGCTGCTCAATTACAAGTCGGTGGTCATGACCTTCGTGCCCGACCGGGCCTCCAACGCCGCCCATGTGAGCTATGAACCGCCTTTGGCTGGTGTTCAGATGCAGACCCATGTGCCACTGAGTGAGGCCAGCTGCAATGACTACCGCGCCTCGCTGCGCGCTGACTTTGCTGACCCTCGGCGCATCCGGTTTGCAGGAACTTTTCCGGCGGCCTGCGGTGAACGCGTCTGGCCAGTGGCCTATGTCGAACCGGCAAGCTACGCGATGCGCGCCATCGAAGGCCTATGGCGGGAAATGGGTGGTCAGATTCAGGGTCGGGTGCGTGAGGGCACCGTGCCCCCCGGCATGGCGCCCGCCTTTGAATTGAGTTCGCCCACACTGGCTGAGGTGATCCGCGACATCAACAAGTTCAGCAACAATGTCATGGCGCAGCAACTATTTCTCACCCTCAGCCTGCAAGAGCAAGGGCTGGGCAGCCAGGCCGGCTCGCGCCAGCTGGTGAACAAGTGGTGGGTCGAGCGCTTCGGCGCCAATGACGCGCCGACCCTGGACAACGGCTCCGGGCTGTCACGCCTGGAACGCATCTCGGCGCGTTCTTTGGCACGCCTGCTCCAATACGCCTGGCGCTCGCCCCTGCTGCCTGAATTGGCGTCATCGCTGCCCATCAGCGGCGTCGATGGCACCTTGCGCCGCGCCAAAAACCGCGCTACGGGTAGCGCCCACCTGAAAACCGGCAGCCTGCGCGATGTCGCCGGTGTGGCTGGCTATGTGCACGCCGCCAGCGGCCGGCGCTATGTGCTGGTGGCCATCGTCAATCACCCCAACGCCAACGCCGCCCGGGCGGCCATCCAGGCCCTGGTCGAGTGGACACAAAATGAGCCCTGATCCGTAGAGTGATGCTTGGCGCATGCCTGCTGGTTGCGCCAATTCAAAATCCACCTAGGCACTGCCATCTCTTGACAAAAATCATCGGCCACGCCGCTGTCAGCCTGACTGCGCTTAGCTTTTTGCCACAAGCCTGGCAGACCTTCCGCTCCCGCAGTGTCAGCGACATCTCGCTGGGCATGTAGGAGCGTTCACTTTGGGCGTGGCGCTTTGGATGGTCTATGGTCTGTTGATGGGCGCCTGGCCGCCGCCACCCTGGTGATGAAGCTGCGCTTGCGCTAGCGGATCACGCCGCCGCGCGCACCAAACGGTCGCGCACGCCCTCCCACTCGGGGGTGGCCGGCGGCATCTCGATCCAGATCTGCTGTGCGCCCAGGGCATCGAGTTCACGCAAGACCGCAAACAGCTCATGGGCTGCGGCGCCAGCATCGGACGGCATGCGTCGCAGCAACACCCGGGGGAAGGGCAGGCGCATCGGGGCGCGCGCGTAGACCGCAAGCATCAGGCCGTCTGCCTTTCCATCCTGCAAATCCAGGGCGGACTGCAGTTGAGGGGCATCCATTAACCGCACCTGGGCGCTTGGGGCATAGTGCGATTCCAACGTGCCCGATGCGCGTGGCGCCGGCCTTGCCGCGGCCTCTTGGCTGCTCACCTGAGGCCCACTTGAAGACAGCACCTGGTCCCAGGTAATCCAGCCCGGGCGCAGCAGCACTGGTGCGCCGCGGGTGCAGTCGATGATGGTGGATTCGATGCCAACCTCGCAGGCGCCGCCGTCTAGGATCAGCAGGCTGTCGCCAAATTCATCGTGCACATGACGGGCGGTGGTTGGGCTGACGCGGCCAAACCTGTTGGCGCTGGGCGCGGCCACGCCATGGATGCCTTGCACACGGGCGGCCCGCAACAGGGCTTGCGCCACTGGATGGGAGGGACAACGCAAGCCAATTGAGTCCTGGCCTCCGGCGGCGGCGGCCCCCACATCGGCTCGCCGCGGCAGAATCAGGGTGAGCGGGCCGGGCCAGAAAGCCTGCATGAGTGCGCGCGCAAAACCCGGCACCGCGCTGGCAAAGTGGTCAGCATCAGCAGCCTCTGCCACATGCACGATCAGCGGGTGGTCGGCTGGCCGACCTTTGGCAGCAAACACTTTGGCCACCGCTGAGTTGCTGCTGGCGTCTGCGCCCAGGCCGTAAACCGTTTCGGTTGGCAAACCCACCAGTTCGCCATTGGCCAGGGCCTGGGCAGCGGCCCTGATCGAGGCCGGATCCGTGCCGTCAAGAATCATGGGCAAACAATTCAGAAGGGTGCGATGCCAAGGATCTCGGCCACCGCCAGCGCCGTCTCACGCACTTGCGTCACTGAGGCACCCGTGATGTTGAGATGTCCCATCTTGCGCCCCTTGCTCGCCCTGAGCTTGCCATATAGGTGCAGGTGGACACCAGGCAGGGCCAGCACCCGGTCCCAGGGCGGTGCATCGTTGAACGCCAGCCATACATCGCCCAGCAGATTGAGCATGATGCAGGGGCAATACAGACTTGGCTGCACCAGCGGCAGGCCCGTCAGAGTACGCACCTGCAGATCGAACTGGGATTGGTCGCACGCATCCAGACTGTAGTGGCCGCTGTTGTGTGGGCGCGGCGCCATCTCGTTGACCACCAGAGTGTCGTCCTGCAGCACAAAAAACTCAACACAAAGCACGCCCACATAGCCCAGCCCCTCGGCCACCGAACGGGTGGCGGCCACAGCCTGCTCGGCCAATGCACCAGCAATATTGCCTACATACACCTCGGTGACCGCCAGGATGCCCTCCCGGTGCAAATTGCGTTGCACTGGGAAATGGACCATCTTGCCATCCCAGCCGCGCGCCACGATGACCGAGCACTCGGCCTTGAGCGGCAGCAATTTTTCCAGCACGCAAGGCACACGCCTGAGCGTCTCCCAGGCTGCGGCCAGCTCGGCGCGGGTCTGCACACGCAGCTGGCCCTTGCCGTCATACCCCAGGCGGGCGGTTTTCAGGATACCGGGCAGAAGTTCGTCATTCACCCCGGCCAGCTGCGCTTGCGATTCAATCAGCGCATGGGGTGCCACAGGTACACCACACTTGATGAAGTGTGCTTTTTCCCGCGCCCGGTCCTGGGCGATGGCCACTGCGTCGGCCGAGGGCGCCACCGGCCGCTGGGCGCCCAGAGTGCGCAGGGCCGGCGCGGGCACATTCTCAAATTCGGTGGTGATGGCCGCACTGCGCTGCATCAGCTGGGCCAGGCCCTGATCGTCCAGGTAATCGCTGCGGACATGGTGGTGGCTGAGCAGACCGGCCGGGCTGGCAGCATCGGGGTCGAGCACGGCGGTGAAATAGCCCATGCGTTGCGCAGCCTGCACAAACATCCGCCCCAACTGCCCCCCGCCCATCACCCCCAATGTGGCGGGCTGCCCGTTGACAGTGGCGCCGGGAAGTATGAGCTGGCGCGTCATAGGTCAGAGTGCTGGCGGCAAGGTCATTTTGCGGGCAATGTCGGTCTGCTCGGTGCGAAATGCTTCCAGCCTGGCGCGCAAGGCCGGATCATCAACCGCCAGCATGGCCACGGCAAAGAGGGCGGCGTTGGCCGCGCCAGCTGGCCCGATCGCGACGGTGGCCACCGGAATGCCTGTGGGCATCTGCACAATGCTGTGCAACGAGTCGACGCCCGACAGCGCCTTGCTCTGCACTGGCACGCCCAGCACCGGCACGGTGGTCTTGGCTGCCAGCATGCCGGGCAGATGGGCCGCCCCACCGGCGCCAGCGATAATTGCCTTGAGTCCGCGCTCAACCGCGCTCTCGGCATAGGCAAACATATCGTCGGGCATGCGGTGGGCGGAAACCACACGGGCTTCATGCCCGATTCCAAAGTGGTGGAGAATCTGGACTGCATGTTGCATGGTGTCCCAATCAGAACTGGAGCCCATGATAACGCCGATGAGTGTTTTCATAATATTGCGGATCAGGCGGCTTGCCCGTTGAATGTCGTCTGTTCCGTGCTTGTGATCAGACCCTGAATTTTACTTTTTTGCCTCCGAGCTACTTCCTATGGTTGATATCACGACTGAAAATTTTCAAACCGAGGTTTTGCAAGCCTCCATGAATGTGCCCGTGCTGGTCGATTTCTGGGCGCCCGGGTGCGGCCCCTGCAAGGCGCTCAGCCCCATTCTGGAAAAGCTGGAGATTGACTATGGAGGCCGCTTTGTTCTGGCCAAGGTCAATTCCGATGAACAGCAGGAACTGGCAGCAGCCTTCGGCATCCGAAGCATCCCGACCTGTGTTCTGATTGTTGGCGGCAAGCCGGCTGATGGTTTCATGGGCGCCCTGCCTGAAGGCAAGCTGCGCGAATTCCTCGACAAGCATCTGCCCAGCGATGAGGCTTTGCAAGCCCAGGCCGAGGCGGAACAGGCCCAGGAGCACCTGGAGTCAGGCGACGTAGACAGCGCCTTGAGCCAAATGGCCCAGGCCCTGGCCACCGACCCGGCCAACGATGATCTGCGTTATGACTATGTCAAGCTGCTGCTGGGCTCAGGCCGCCTGGCCGAAGCGGCTGGTGCACTGGCGCCAGCCCTGGCGCAGATTCCAGTGCAACAACGCTTTGAAGCCTTGCAGCAATGGCTCAACGCCCTGGAATTCACTGCCAACGATCCGCGCGGTCGCTGGACGCTCGCCCAGTTTGACGAAAAGATCAACGCCAACAAACGTGACTTCGAGACCCGCTTTGCCAAGGCGCGCATGCTGATTGCCCACAACGAGTGGCTGGCCGCCCTGGATGAATTGCTTGAGATCATCATGCGTGACAAAAAATGGGACGAAGAGGCACCGCGCAAGACTTTTGTCGCCATCCTGGAATTGCTCACCCCGCCCAAGTCCAAGGCGAGCACCGAGACCAGCAGCAAAACTGCTGGCGGCATTGAACTTTCCGGCCACAGCGCGGTTCAACAGGACGAACAAAGCGCTTTGATCTCCGCCTACCGACGCAAGCTGAGCATGGCGCTCAATTAAACTTTTTGCTAGCGCAGAAGAGCCAGGCAGTAGCCCAGGGCCAAACCCAGGGCTGCGCCAAAAACCACCAGCCAGGCCGGCACTGGCGCACCCAGCCCGCCCACAGGCGTTTGGCCTGAAGAAACGGGCAGCAATTCACTTTGCACCGTCTTTTTGGCAGCGGGCGATACGACATGGGTTTTCCTAACAAGCTTTCCCCTGTCTCCACTTACCCTTGCATGCACTCAAAGCCCACCACTGCCTGGTGAAGACTTAAACTGCAAGTTTTATCGTCGATTGATCATTTCATTGGCAAAATCACCCTACTACCAATCTGAGACTTGACGATTCCCTGGAGCCACTTCATGAGCTTTACACCCATTGATCATTACATTGCCGGCCAGGTCGTTGCCGGCGCCTCGGGCCGGACGCAGGATGTGTTCAACCCGGCCACCGGCTCGGTGACTGGCCGCGCCTCGTTGGCCAATGGTGCCGAAGTGGGCAAAGCCGTGGCTTCGGCCCAGGCAGCCTTTCCTGCCTGGGCTGACACCTCGCCGCTGCGGCGCGCCCGGGTGATGTTCAAGTTTCTTGAATTGATGAATAAGCACCGCGATGACTTGGCGCGCCTGATCACCGCCGAACATGGCAAGGTGTTCACCGATGCCCAGGGCGAGGTCACCCGCGGCGTCGAAATCCTCGAATTTGCCACCGGCATTGCGCAACTGCTCAAAGGCGATTTCACCGAGCAGGTCTCCACCGGCATGGACAACTGGACAGTTCGCCAACCGCTGGGCGTGGTGGCGGGCCTCACTCCGTTCAACTTCCCGGTGATGGTGCCGATGTGGATGTATCCGATGGCCATTGCGGCTGGCAACACCTTTGTGCTCAAACCCAGCCCAATCGACCCCAGCCCCTCCTTGCTGATGGCTGACCTGCTCAAACAAGCCGGCCTGCCCGACGGCGTGTTCAATGTGGTGCAGGGCGACAAGGAGGCGGTGGACGCACTGCTGGCCCATCCCGACGTGAAGGCGGTCAGCTTTGTTGGCTCCACCCCGATAGCCAATTACATCTACGAAACCGGCGCCCGCAACGGCAAACGGGTGCAGGCGCTGGGCGGCGCAAAAAACCATATGGTGGTGATGCCTGATGCCGACCTGGATCAGGCGGTCGATGGCCTGATCGGCGCAGCTTACGGCTCTGCTGGCGAGCGCTGCATGGCGATCTCGGTGGCGGTGCTGGTGGGCGATGTGGCCGACAAGATCATGCCCAAGCTGATTGAGCGCGCCAAGGGGCTGAAAATCAAGAACGGCATGGAGCTTGATGCCGAAATGGGCCCAATCGTCACCGGTATCGCCCACCAGCGCATCAGCGGCTATAGCGAGCAGGGCGCCAAGGAGGGCGCGAAATTGCTGGTGGATGGCCGCGGCTTCAAGGGCGCCTCGGCTGGCGCCGGCTGCGAACAGGGCTTCTGGCTGGGCGGCACTCTGTTCGACCATGTCACACCGGAAATGAAAATCTACAAGGAGGAAATTTTCGGCCCGGTCCTGTCCTGCGTGCGCGTGCCCGATTTCGCCACCGCTGTCAATCTCATCAATGACCACGAGTTTGGCAATGGCGTGGCTTGCTATACCCGCGATGGCAATGCGGCTCGCGAGTTTGCCCGCCGCATCCAGGTGGGCATGGTGGGCATCAATGTGCCGATCCCGGTACCCATGGCCTGGCACGGCTTTGGCGGCTGGAAGCGCTCCATGTTCGGTGACATGCATGCCTATGGCGAAGAGGGGGTGCGCTTCTACACCAAGCAGAAGTCGATCATGCAACGCTGGCCTGAGAGCATTGGCAAGGGCGCCGAATTCACCATGCCAGTATCGAAGTAAGCCCCTGAGCCGGCCTACAGCCGTCTTCCCCCAAAGGGGGACGCCACCAGCGGCCCGGCAAAGCCGGTTCCGCGGTGGCCTGCGATAAAAGCCCTTGCGTGCGTCGCGCACTTGGAGTTGATGCAATGAACGAGACAACTTTCGACTACATCATCGTTGGCGCCGGCACGGCTGGCGCGTTGTTGGCCAATCGGCTGAGCGCCGATGCGAGCAAGCGGGTGCTGCTGATTGAGGCAGGTGGCAGTGACAACTACCACTGGATCCATATCCCGGTAGGCTACCTCTACTGCATCGGCAACCCCCGCACCGACTGGCTTTACCAGACCGAGCCCGAGCCGGGACTCAATGGCCGCCAGCTGCGTTACCCGCGAGGCAAAACCCTGGGTGGCTGCTCCAGCATCAACGGCATGATCTACATGCGCGGCCAGACCCGCGACTACGAGCAGTGGGCACAGCTGACCGGCGACGAGACCTGGCGCTGGGACAATGTGCTGCCCGCCTTCGTGCAGCATGAGGACTATCACAAGGGCGCCGACGCCCTGCATGGTGCTGGCGGCGAGTGGCGGATCGAAAAACAGCGACTGCGCTGGGATGTGCTGGATGCCTTTGCCCAGGCGGCGGTGCAGGCCGGCATTCCCGCCACCGACGATTTCAACCGGGGCAATAACGAGGGCGTCGGCTATTTCGAGGTGAACCAGAAGCGCGGCTGGCGCTGGAACACCGCCAAGGCCTTCCTGCGGCCAAGCTGCGTGGGCCGCGCCAACTTCACCCTCTGGACCCAAGCTCAGGTCTCACGTCTGCTCATGCACAAGCGAGGCGACGGCAACAGCACCTGCAGCGGCGTGCAGGTGTGGAATGGCCGGGAAATGGTTCAGGCTCTTGCTACCCACGAGGTGATTCTGAGCGCCGGCAGCATTGGCTCGGTGCAGATTCTGCAGCTCTCAGGAATCGGCCCTGGCGATTTGCTGCACCGGCACGGGATTGAGGTGCTGCACGACCGCCCTGGGGTCGGGGCCAACCTGCAGGACCACCTGCAAATCCGCTCGGTATACAAGGTGCAGGGTGTCCAGACCCTCAACACCTTGGCCAACTCCCTTTGGGGCAAGACAAAGATCGCGCTGGAATATGCACTGACTCGTAGCGGGCCGATGAGCATGTCGCCCTCGCAGCTGGGCGCCTTCACCAAGTCCGATCCGTCCCAGGAGTGGCCCAACATCGAATACCATGTGCAGCCGCTCAGCCTGGATGCCTTTGGTGAACCCCTGCATCGATTCCCGGCATTTACCGCCAGCGTCTGCAACCTCAACCCGAGCAGCCGCGGCACGGTGCAGATCCGCAGCAATCGTTTTCAGGATGCGCCGGCGATCGCCCCCAACTACCTGAGCACCGAGCAAGACCGCCTGGTGGCGGCCGACTCATTGCGAGTGACCCGTCGCATTGCCAGTCAGCCCGCACTGGCCAGGTATCAGCCTGAGGAGTGGAAGCCTGGCCTGCAGTACCAGAGTGATGAAGACCTGGCCCGTCTGGCCGGTGACATTGGCTCGACCATCTTCCACCCAGTTGGCACCACCAAGATGGGCCGAAGCGATGACCCGCTAGCGGTGCTGGACCCGCATTTGCGGGTGCGCACCGAGCATGGCCTGATCGCTGGCTTGCGTGTGGTGGACGCCGGCGCCATGCCCACCATCACCAGCGGCAACACCAACTCACCCACCCTGATGATCGCCGAAAAGGCGGCAGCCTGGATTCAGCAGGAGGCTGGCGCCTGAGCTCAGGCAATTAACGGGGCGGGGGCCAGGAAATTTCATCCGCCCTGCGCGGCTTGCCAATTGGTGCGGCCGCCTGGCCCTTGCGGGCTGCCGCAATGTCTTCATCGCTGGGATACTGGCCGAGCAGCCAGTAATCAAACACCCGGCGGGCAATCGGAGCCGCATGCTCGGCTCCAAAGCCCGCGTTTTCAACCACCACCGCCAGCGCAATCTGAGGGTCTTCTGCCGGCGCAAATGCGATGTAGAGTGCGTGGTCGCGTTGGTGCTCCTCCATTCTTGCTGCGTTGTATTTCTCCTTCTGCCCGATGGTGACGGCTTGCGCGGTGCCGGTCTTGCCTGCGCTCAGGTAGCCCGCCCCGGCAAACACGCGCGCTGAAGTGCCCTCCTGGGTCACGCCCACCAGGGCGCGTCGAACCACCTCGACGTTGGCTGGCGCAAAGCCCAGGTCTTGCGCCGGCTTGGCAGGCACCGGCATGCGCTGCTGCGTCACCGCATCCTGAGTCGACAGCACCAGTTGCGGCACATGTCTGATGCCCCCATTGGCCAGAGTGGCCGTGGCAGTGGCCAGTTGCAGCATAGTGAATGTGTTGTAGCCCTGACCAATGCCCAGTGAAATGGTTTCGCCGGCATACCATTTCTTTTGCTCCGAACGCTTGTAGGTCTTGCGCTTCCATTCCTGGCTGGGCAGCACACCACGCACCTCGCCCAGCACATCAATGCCGGTGATCTGGCCAAAACCCAGCGGCGCCATGAAATCGTGAATGGCGTCGACACCCAGCTCATTGGCCAGCGAGTAGTAATAGACATTGCTGGACTTGACAATGCTGCGGTACATGTCCACCGCCCCCAGGCCGCCGTCACCATGGCTGCGAAACACATGACCGCCAAACGTCCAGGACCCGCTGTCATTGACAATGGTGCCGGGCGAACGCTTGCCGCTTTGCAGCGCCGCCATTGCCATGAAGGGTTTGTAAGTCGAGCCCGGTGGATATGTGCCACGCAGTGCCCGGTTGAGCAAGGGCTTGTTGATCGATTCGTTGAGCTCCTTCCAGCTCTCGGTGTCAATGCCTTCGACAAACAGGTTGGGGTCAAAGGTGGGCTTGCTTACAAAGGCCAGCACCTCGCCAGTTTTGGGCTCCAGCGCCACCAGCGCGCCGCGGCGCTGTCCAAACAGGGTTTCGATCAGGTGCTGCAGCTTGATGTCAATGGACAAGGCCACGGTATTGCCCGGGGTGGAAGGACTGCTGGCCAGCTTGCGCACCGGCCGACCACCCGCCGAGGTTTCCACCCGCTCCACCCCGGTGATGCCATGCAAATCGCGTTCATAGCTTTGTTCAACCCCGAGCTTGCCGATGTATTCCGTGCCACGGTAATTGCCCTGCTCCTCCTCCGGCCAGTCTTCAATGGCGCGCTTTTCTGCCTGATTGATACGCCCGATGTAGCCGATCACATGACTGGCCAGCTCACCGTAGGGGTAGTTGCGAAATAGACGCGCCTTGATCTCAACGCCAGGAAAGCGGTAGTTTTGCGCCGCAAAACGGGCCACCTCCTCGTCGCTCAAACGTGATCGGATAGGTACCGACTCAAAACTTTTCGATTCCTCACGCAGCTTCTTGAAGCGGCGTCGATCGCGCGGGGCAATATCAACGATTTTTCCCAGCTCGTCGATGGTCTGCTCCAGGTCTGACACTTTGGACGGTGTGATCTCCAGGGTGTAGGCCGAGTAATTGGTGGCCAACACAATGCCGTTGCGGTCCAGGATCAGGCCACGGTTGGGAACCACCGGCACAATGGCCGTGCGGTTGCTCTCAGCCTGGTCCTTCAGGTCATCATGTTGCAGGACCTGCAGATAGACCAGCCGTAGCGCCAAGATCGCAAAACAGGCAAGCAGGACCGCAGTGGCCGCCAGCACCCGCAGGCGAAAACGTGCCAGATCGGCCTTGACATTGCGGATTTCGGTCATAGGGGGCGATCTTCATCGGGGTCCGGTGCTCGCCGTTGCGGCAGCAGCAGCAGCACCGAGATAGGCGGCCATAACATCGCCTCCAGTACTGGCGCAAGCAAGATGCCCAAGCCAGGAAAGCTGCCGCCAACCAGCAAACGAACCATCAGTGCCAGCACATGGGCTGCCACAAACAAGGGCAGGACCTGAAATGACTGCATTGGCACGGTAAACCACAGGATGCGTCGATGGATCGCAATGGCCAGGAAGCTCAGCACCACATAAGACAGGGCGTGTTGGCCCAATAGGCTACCCTGGTGCACATCCATGAACAGACCGAACAAAAACGCCGCACCCACGCCGACGCGGCGTGGTTGATGCACACTCCAGAACACCAGCACCAAAGCTAGCACATCGGGCGCCCAAGATGCACGACCCCAGAGCTCGATGTTTTGCAGCACATTGAACAGAAAGGCAGCCATCAAACTGCCCCAAATGAAAAGGGGATTAGCAGGTAACAGCAGCTGTTGCCCTGGTCGCATGATCATTTGTGATCTCCCGCAGGACCTGCTGTCGCCCCAATTGCGCCCTCCGCTTGCGGTCGCGGTGGCAGGTGGGCAGAAAGTGGCTGCAGCACCAGCACATGCAGGGCCGCGCCAATACGGGCAACCGGCACAAGCGCAATACTGGCAAAAACCGAATCAACGCGCCGGTCCACCTTGCTGACCTGCGCGACCTGCAGGCCAGGAGGGTAGACCGCATCGACCCCACTGGTGACGAGCAGATCACCCGCCTGCACATCGGCGTTGGCCGCCATCAGGCGCAATTCCATGCCATCGCCCTGACTGGTTGAGCTGCCAAAAGCCAGTGCGCGGGCGCCATTTCGGGTGTTCAGGGTCGGGATGACCTGCTCTGCATCGGTCAGCAGGGTTACTTCGCTCACCAGGGGGTAGACCCGGGTCACTTGCCCCAGCACACCCAGCTCGTCGATCACCGGCGAACCAGGCAGGATGCCCTTGAGCGATCCCTTGTCGATCACGATCTTGCGGGTGTAGGGATCAGCCGCGTCGTAGAGGACCTGCGCCGCCTGCGCGGGAACAGAGGTCTGCTCACGCAGGCTTAGCAGTTGGCGCAGGCGGTCATTTTCTATCTGGAGCTGTTCGACCTGCTGTGCGCGCAGGGCCTGTTGCTTCAACAAGCCCTGCGCACGCTCCACAGTTGACTGGGCCTGCTGGAGCGATTCGAAATGACGGGACAGGCTGCCAGCCCAGTCGCCGGGCAACCTGGTGATCCACTGCAGGGGGTAGAGCATTGAAGCGATCACAGAACGCAGAGGCAGCACGACATTGAGTCGCGCATCAGCCACCATCAGAAAAACGGCCAGCGCGCTGAAGACCACCAGCTTGGTCAGCGCCGAGGGGCCCTGTCGAAAAAAAGGCGGCGGGGTCCTGTCCAGCGTACCCAGTGGCATCGCTGTACCCGCAACCTATTCGCTGGTGAAAATGCTGCCCAGCCGCTCCATCCGTTCCAGCGCAATGCCGCATCCGCGCACCACGCAGGTCAGCGGATCCTCAGCCACCAGCACCGGCAGACCGGTTTCTTCAGACAGCAGACGGTCCAGGTCGCGCAGCAAGGCGCCGCCACCCGTCAGGATCATGCCGCGGTCGGCGATATCGGCACCCAACTCGGGAGGGGTCTGCTCCAGCGCATTCTTGACAGCAGACACGATGTTGTTGAGCGGATCGGTGAGCGCCTCCAGGATCTCGTTGGAGGAAATGCTGAAGCTGCGCGGGACTCCTTCAGACAGGTTGCGCCCACGCACTTCCATTTCCCTCACCTCGCTGCCTGGGAAAGCCGAGCCGATGCTCTTTTTCACCGACTCCGCGGTGGGCTCGCCGATCAGCATGCCGTAATTGCGGCGAATGTAATTGATGATGGCCTCATCAAATTTGTCACCGCCCACACGCACGCTGCCTTTATAGACCATGCCGCCCAGGGATATCACGCCCACCTCGGTCGTTCCGCCGCCAATATCCACCACCATCGAGCCTGCCGCCTCGCTCACAGGCAGGCCAGCCCCGATGGCGGCTGCCATGGGCTCCTCGATCAGGTACACCTCAGAGGCGCCAGCGCCCAGCGCCGACTCTCGAATCGCGCGACGCTCGACCTGGGTGGAGCCGCACGGCACGCAGATGATGATGCGCGGGCTGGGCTTCATCATCGAGCGTGGGTGCACCATCTTGATGAATTGCTTGAGCATCTGCTCGGTGACGGTGAAGTCGGCGATCACCCCATCCTTCATGGGCCGGATAGCCTCGATGTTGCCGGGCACCTTGCCCAGCATGGTCTTGGCTTCCTTGCCTACTGCCTGAATGGTTTTCTTGCCCTGAGGGCCCCCCTCGTGGCGGATTGCCACCACCGAGGGCTCGTCCAGAACAATGCCCTTGTCTCGAACATAGATCAGGGTATTGGCGGTACCCAGGTCAATCGCCAGGTCGGTGGAAAAGTACCGCCGGAATGATCCAAACATCACAACATCCTTTGCGCAGGCACGCCAGGCGCTTCGGCCGGCATCGCCTCATGGGTCAACAAAAATCTGCTTCTGGGCTCCCTGTGCCCTGATGCGCAACAGGGACGTCCAAAGGCGAGATAATACCCCATCCCCCGAGAACGACCCTGTGCTGGATGGCCGGTTTTTCCTGCCGCGCAGCGCCTGGTTTTAACCTGCGGCAGCCATGTCACTCAACCCGAACGATATCGAGCGCATCGCCAATCTTGCCCGGCTTGAACTTCAGCCTGGTGAGCGCGAACGCATGCTCAGCCAGATCAACAGCTTCTTTGACCTTGTCGAGCAAATGCGTGCGGTCGACACCCGTCAGATCGTGCCACTGGCCCACCCCCTGGCAGCGGTCTCGGAGGTGGCCTTGCGTCTGCGTGAAGACCAGGCCAGTGAGCCCGACAACCGGCAAGCCAACCAACAAAGCGCGCCGGCCATTGAGCGTGGCCTGTTCCTGGTGCCCAGAGTGATCGAATAATGAGCACCGAACTGCATCAGCTCTCAGTTGCTGAGTTGGCTCAGGCCCTGCGGCAGAAAAAAGTTTCTGCTGTTGAGACCACCCGGCATTTTTTGGGCCGAATCAAGGCCCATCAAGTTTTGGCCGCTTTTGTGGCGCTCAACGAGGAGGCCTCGCTGGACCAGGCACGTGCGGCCGATGCCAGCCTGGCTGACGGCACCGCCGGGCCGCTGGCGGGCGTGCCTATTGCCCACAAAGACATCTTCGTCACCCGAGATTTTCCGACCACCGCCGGCTCCAGGATGTTGGCGGGCTACCGCTCGCCTTTTGACGCCACAGTGGTTTCTCGACTGGCCCAGCAGGGCGCGGTGACTTTGGGCAAATTGAGTTGTGACGAATTTGCCATGGGCTCAGCCAACGAAAACGTGGCTGTTCCCGCGCTGGGCCACACCACGGCCACCCCGGTACGCAACCCCTGGGACACGCATCGGGTGGCGGGCGGCTCCTCCGGTGGCAGCGCTGCGGCCGTGGCGGCTGGCCTGGCCCCGGCGGCCAGCGGCACCGATACCGGCGGCTCGATCCGGCAGCCGGCCGCTTTTTGTGGCATCACTGGCATCAAACCGACCTACGGACGCGCTTCCCGCTACGGCATGATCGCTTACGCCTCCAGCCTGGATCAAGCCGGTCCGATGGCGCGCTGCGCCGAGGATTGCGCGCTCCTGCTGTCAGCCATGTGCGGACCGGATCCGGACCGTGACTCCACCTCGCTGGATGCGCCGGCAGAGGATTTTTCCCGCTCGCTCAACGACTCTCTGCAAGGTCTGCGCATCGGCATTCCCAAAGAGTTTTTCGGTGCGGGCCTGTCACCCGATGTGCGGGCACCCATTGAGGCCGCCCTGCAGGAATACGAAAAGCTGGGGGCCCGGCTGGTGCCCATCAGCCTGCCCCGCACCGAGCTGGCGATTCCGGTGTACTACATCATTGCCCCAGCTGAGGCCAGCTCCAACCTGAGCCGCTTTGATGGTGTGAAGTTTGGTCACCGTGCCCGGCATTACGACGACCTGCTCGACATGTACAAAAAAACACGAGCCGAGGGCTTTGGCGACGAAGTCAAGCGTCGCATCATGGTGGGCACCTATGTGCTGTCCCACGGTTATTACGATGCCTACTACCTGCAGGCGCAAAAAATCCGTCGCATGATTGCAGATGACTTCCAGCAGGCCTTCACACAGTGCGATGTGATTGCCGGCCCGGTGGCACCCACCGTGGCCTGGAAGATAGGCGACAAGGCCGATGACCCGGTGGCGAGCTACCTAGCCGACATCTTCACCCTGCCTGCCTCGCTGGCAGGCCTGCCGGGCATGAGCCTACCGGCGGGGTTCGGCGAAGGCGGCCTGCCCGTGGGCCTGCAACTGATCGGCAACTACTTGCAGGAATCGCGATTGCTCAATATGGCACATCGCTTCCAGCAGGTCTGCGACTTTCACCTGCGCAGGCCGGGAGGCGCATCATGAGCCCTCTGCTTCATTCCTGCGTGTATTCACTGCCCCACGGTGGTGCTGGCCTGCCGTGCGGTGGCCCGGCGGGGGGCCGGCAATGAGCAACAAACTGGTCCAGGGCTACGAAGTGGTGATCGGCTTCGAAACGCATGCCCAGCTCTCCACCCAAAGCAAGATTTTCAGCCGGGCGCCCACCGCTTTTGGTGCCGAGCCCAACACCCAGGCCTGCGCGGTGGACCTGGCTCTGCCCGGCACTCTGCCGGTGATGAACCGGGGTGCGGTTGAGCGCGCCATCCGCTTTGGCTTGGCGGTGGGCTCGCAGGTGGCCGAGCGCAGCATCTTTGCCCGCAAGAACTACTTCTACCCTGACCTGCCCAAGGGCTACCAGATCAGCCAGTATGAAATTCCGGTGGTGCAGGGTGGGGAGGTCTCGTTCTATCTGGGCGAAGAGCCAAAAACCGTACGCCTGGTGCGGGCCCACCTGGAGGAAGATGCTGGCAAGTCCCTGCACGAGGAATTTCACGGCATGAGCGGCATCGACCTCAACCGAGCCGGCACGCCCTTGCTGGAGATCGTGACCGAACCCGACATCCGCTCCAGCGAGGAGGCGGTGGCCTATGCCAAGGAACTGCACAAGATCGTCACCTGGATCGGCATCTGCGACGGCAATATGCAGGAGGGCAGCTTTCGCTGTGACGCCAATGTCTCGGTCAGAAAGCCCGGCGCGCCGCTGGGCACACGGCGTGAGATCAAGAACCTCAACAGCTTCAAGTTCATGCAGCAGGCGATCGATTTCGAGGTGCGTTGGCAGATCGAACAAATCGAGGACGGCCACGCGATCGAGCAGGCCACGGTGCTGTTTGACCCCGACAGCGGCGAGACCCGCGCCATGCGTACCAAGGAAGACGCCGCTGACTACCGCTATTTCCCCGACCCCGATCTGCCACCGCTGGTCATTGCAGCCGAGTGGATCGAGCGGGTCCAACAAGAGTTGCCCGAACTGCCGCGGGTGATGGTGGCGCGCTTTGTCCAGGATTACGGCCTGCCCGAGTACGATGCCACCACGCTCACCCAGAGCAAGGCCATGGCCGCTTACTTTGAGGCCGCCGCCAAGGCCTGCAACAGTCCGAAGCTAGCCAGCAACTGGATCATGGGCGAAGTCTCGCGTCGACTCAATGCCGGCGAAATCGGTATTGAGCAGGTGCCGGTCAGTGCTTTGCAACTGGCCGCCCTGATCAGCCGCATCGTCGACAATACCATCAGCAACAATGCTGCGCGGCAAGTGTTTGATGGCTTGTGGAACGGTGAGGGCGAGGTGGATACGATCATCGCGGCCAAGGGCCTCAAGCAGATGAATGACAGCGGCGAGCTCGAAAGAATCATCGACCAGGTGCTGGCCGACAATCCCAAAAACGTAGCCGAGTACAAGGCCGGCAATGCCAAGGCTCTCAACGGCCTGGTGGGCCCGATCATGAAGGCCAGCAAGGGCAAGGCCAATCCGGCTCAGGTCAATGAGTTGCTGAAAAAGAAAATCGGATAAGTAAAGGATCAATCATGTCCATCACCCTCTCCTCCGCCTCCCTTCCCGTGTTCACCAAGTTTCTGGGCAATTTGCGCCATATCCTGAACAAAGCCCAGGCCGATGTGGCCGCGCGTGGCTATGACGAGCAGGCCCTGGTGCAGTACCGCCTGGCGCCAGATATGCTGCCCTTCAAAACCCAGATCTGCATTGCTTGCGATGCCGCCAAGCTTTGCGTCGCCCGTATTACTGGCATGGATGCGCCCAAGTTCGACAACACCGAAAGCACCCTGGGCGAGCTGATCACACGCATCGACAACACCTTGGCCTGGCTGCAGACTGTCCCGCCCAATGTGCTCGATGGGCTGGAAGACAAGGAAATCACTTTCCCGGTGGGCAAGAACGGCTCGCGCACCATGCGGGCAGAAGATTATGTGAAGACCTGGGCGCTGTCCAATATGTTTTTTCACATTACCACCGCCTACGCCATCCTGCGCCATAACGGTGTGGTGATTGGCAAGGCCGACTACCTGAGTGGCACTTCGCCCTGAGCCAGGGTCAGTCGTTCA
>CAXRBE010000110.1:0-8742 GCA_964228805.1 Burkholderiaceae bacterium | reverse complement strand
CGAGCGCACCGGCATTGCCAATCTGCGCGTAGGTTTTAACAATGTGCATGGCTTTTTTATCGAAGTCACTAACGGCCAGTCCGACAAGGTGCCGCTCGACTATCGCAGGCGCCAGACGCTCAAGAATGCTGAGCGCTACATCACACCCGAACTGAAAGCGTTTGAAGATCGAGCTCTCTCAGCGCGCGAGCGGGCACTTGCTCGCGAACGTCTGCTGTTTGAGCAATTGGTGCAATCGCTTGCGCAGTCGGTGCCAGCCTGGCAGCACACCGGCGCGCTGATCGCTGAAGTCGATGTGCTTGCCAATTTCGCTGAACGCGCGACGGCACTACGCTGGATGCGGCCGCAGTTTGTGCGCACACCAGGCATTGAGATTCGCGCCGGGCGCCACCCAGTTGTCGAAGCCGGGGTCGAAACCTTTGTTCCCAATGACTGCATCATGCGCGACAATCGGCGCATGCTGCTCATCACGGGCCCCAATATGGGCGGCAAATCGACCTATATGCGTCAGGTCGCGCTGATTGTGCTGCTGGCCTCGATCGGCTCTTATGTACCGGCTGCTAGCTGCCGCATCGGACCGATCGATGCAATCCACACCCGCATCGGCGCTGCCGACGACCTGGCCAATGCGCAATCAACCTTCATGCTGGAGATGACCGAGGCGGCGCAGATCCTGCACAGTGCCACGCCCAATTCCCTGGTCCTGATGGATGAAATTGGACGAGGCACCTCCACCTTTGACGGCCTGGCCCTGGCTGGGGCGATTGCCACCCATCTGCACGACAAGACACGGGCCTTCACCTTGTTTGCTACCCACTATTTCGAGTTGACCGAGTTCCCCGCCAGGCACCGGGCTGCACTCAATGTGCACGTCAGCGCCAGCGAGTCCGGGCACGACATCGTATTTCTGCATGAGATCCAAAGCGGCCCGGCCAGCCGCAGCTTTGGCATTCAGGTGGCCCGTTTGGCCGGCATGCCGGCAAGCGTGGTCAACCAGGCGCGCCGTGCTCTTGAAACGCTTGAATCCCAGGCCAGCGAAAGCCGCATCCAGGTCGACCTGTTTGCGCCTGCGCCCGCCGCGCCAGAACCGGCACGCAAGCCGGTCGAGCTTCGACTGGATGAGATCGACCCCGATGCACTCAGCCCGCGGGAAGCGCTGGACGCGCTCTATGCCCTCAAGAAGCTGGCAGCCAAATCATCTTGATACGGATAGTCGGATAACTTTGGGGTCAAGACGTCCAGGCGATTGTGCCACTCCATGCGGTAAACAGAACCAGCAGGCCAAATGCAATCCGGTACCAGGCAAAGCCAACAAAGCTGTGCGTCGCAATGAAACGCAACAGCCAGCGCACGCACAACCAGGCGCTGATGAAGGAAAAAAACAGCCCCACTCCAAACAGCGGCAAGTCATCCAGAGATAATTGAGCCCTTTGCTTGAACAGGCTATAGGCTCCGGCACCCAGCAGAGTAGGTATCGCGAGATAAAAAGAAAAATCGGTCGCGGCCTTGCGCGACAACCCTAAGATCATGCCGCCAATGATGGTGGCGCCGCTGCGGCTGGTACCCGGTATCAGGGCCAGGCATTGAGCCAGACCAACCTTCAGTGCGTCTCGCCAATCCATGTCCTCCACCTCCAGGATTCGCGGTGCAGTTTCGGTGCGTGCCTGGCGATGTTCAGCCCAAATAATGATCACTCCACCAATGATGAAGCTGGTGGCCACCACCTGCGGGGTAAACAGAGTGTCCTGAATCGCCTCGCCAAAGAACAGGCCCAAAATGACCGCTGGCACAAATGCAATCAAGACATTCAGGACAAAGAGGCGGGCCTGTTGTTGAGAGGGCAGGTCCATCAAGGTGCTGCGGATCTTTTGCCAGTAGACCAGGATCACCGCCATGATGGCTCCGGTCTGAATGGCAATGTCAAAGGCCTTGGCATTTTCGCCATGAAAGCCCAGCAGCGAGCCGGCGAGAATCAGATGACCGGTACTTGAGATAGGCAGAAACTCGGTCAGCCCCTCAACAACGCCCAGGACAGCCGCCTTGAGCAACACGATTGAATCCACGCAAACTCCTTGCAAGCCTTGCGATTATGACCGCCCAGATCAGGCAGGTCGCAGGGCGCTGCTAACCGACGCCTCAGCCTGTTGGACTGGCGGCTTTAGGACTGGCCGCCAGGCTACTCAAAGCGCAGCGCCTGAATGGGCAAGAGTTTGGAAGCACGCCGGGCAGGGTAAAAACCAAAAAAAATACCCACCAGCGCTGAAAATCCAACTGCCAGCACAATGGCATCAGGGGTCATGCTCACCTGCCAGCCGGTAAAACGGCTGACACCCCAAGTTGCAAAAGCGCCCGTCAGCACTCCGATCGCGCCTCCTACCATGCTCAATGTGACGGCCTCAATCAGGAATTGCGCAAGGATATCCTTTTCACGAGCTCCCACAGCCATGCGTAGCCCGATCTCGCGGGTTCGTTCGGTCACACTGACGAGCATGATGTTCATGATGCCAATGCCACCAATGATCAGGCTGATGCCAGCAACGGCCGCCAGCAGCAGGGTCATGATGCGGCTGGCTTCCTCCTGAGCTTGCAGGATTTCGGTCAGGTTTCTTACCACGAACGGATCCTCGGTTCCCGGTGGGACCTTGAATCGCTGACGCAGCAGATCTTTGATGTTTTCCTCCACCGCCTTCATGCTCTGGCCCTCACGGACCTTGACCGAAATCGCCCCCACCCGCTTGAGCCGGCTGGTGGCGTCGCCGCCCCATATGCGGTTGCGCAGAGTGCTGAGGGGAATCATCAGCACATCGTCCTGGTCCTGCCCCAGTGAGTTCTGACCCTTGGGTTGCAGCACGCCTATGATTTTCATTGGCACGCCACGCACCCGCAGCGTCTGATCCACCGGATCCTGTTCGCCAAACAGCTCACGCGCCACAGTGGCCCCAATCCAGGCCACCTTGGAGGAGCCCGCCAGTTCCGCCTGATCAAACAGGCGCCCTGAACTCAGCCCCCAGTCCCGGGCTTCCAGATAATCATTGGTCACACCAAATATGGTGGTGCCCCAGTTGGCATTGCCTGCCACCAGTTGCCCGCTGGTGCGGTAAGTAGGTGCAGCCACCTGAACCTCGGGTATCTCAACGGCGATGGCCAGCGCGTCATCCTCGTTCAGCCGCTGGCGTGTCTGGGCGCCCAGGCGCACTCCGGCCTGCGACACTCCGCCTGGCAGCACCAGCATGACATTCGAGCCCAGCCCTTTCATCTGTTCCTGCACCCGCTGGGTGGCGCCGTTGCCCACCGCGATCATGGTGATGACGGCGGCCACGCCAATGATGATGCCAAGCATGGTCAGCATGCTGCGCAACTTGTTGGCAGACAGCGATCGCAAGGCACTGCGCAGGGCCGCCAGAAAATTCATGCGAGGTGCTCCGGCATGCCCATTGGTGGCAAAGATGGCGGCTCCTGCTGTTCATGCTGCATGTCCAGTTTATCGCCAGCACGGGCCGCTCCATGCCCTGCCTGACGCACATCCTCAAAGATCTGACCATCACGAAACAGCAGTTTGCGCTGAGCCCAGGCGGCAATATCTGCCTCATGCGTGACAATGATCACTGTCATGCCCTGCTGGTTCAAGGTCGCGAGCAAATGCATGATGTCGTCGCTGGTCTTGCTGTCCAGGGCGCCGGTGGGCTCGTCAGCGAGGATAAGTTGCGGCTGATTGACCAGGGCTCGCGCTATGGCCACACGCTGCTGCTGCCCGCCGGATAATTCAGCCGGCGTGTGATGGGCCCGGTCGCTCAGCCCGACTGTTGCCAGCGCTGTCAGGGCACGCTCGCGTCGCTGTGCGGGATTGATGCCGGCATAAACCAGCGGCAACTCCACATTTTCTGCAGCACTGGTACGCGGCAGCAGGTTGAACTGCTGAAACACAAAACCGATGCGCCGGTTGCGTATCGAGGCCAACTGATCGGGTGTCAGCTCATGCACCGCCTCACCACCCAACCGGTATTGACCGGAACTGGGCTGATCCAGGCAGCCCAGAATATTCATCAGGGTCGACTTGCCCGAGCCGGATGCACCCATGATGGCAACAAATTCCCCCTCCTGGATCTCGAGCGAAACGCCGTTGAGCGCTCGCACCTCGGAATCACCCATGCGGTAAATCTTGTTCAGGCCGCTGGCCTCGATCAAAGCCATGATGAGATAAGCAGGTTCAGGTTATCGAGCAAGCTCAGAACATCAAGCGCGGTCCGCCAGTGGGAGAGCGCACACCGGCCGGTCGGGCGGCCGGGTTCACCACCCCGGTGATGACCGCCACCCCCTCTTTCAGTTCTTCGGCTTCAGGCGAACCGGGTGACACCAGCAACTCGGTGCTGCTGCCATCGGTGATACCCAGCCGCACATTGAATGCCCTGGGGCGACCGTCCACACCTTGCAGGTAGACACGGCCGCGGGTCACAGTGCGGCTGGCCGCCTCAGCGCTCATGGCTGCATAACGCGGCTTCTGCTCCTCAGTCAGCACGGCGCCTATGCGGCCGCGAATATCGCCCAGAATGCGCTCTCGAGCTTTGCCACGCTCGGCCTCGGCCATCTCGCGCAGCTGCATGAACCTGGGTCGTGCCTCGGCATAGATGGCATCCACTTTTTCCTTTTGCGCCTCACTCAGTTTCAACTCGGCCACCAGGCGATTGCGAAACTCGGTAGCCGCTGGGGCCCCACCCGGTGCACTGGCCGATGGTGCCGGCGATGCTGGCGCTGGCGCAAGCGACT
Source organism: Burkholderiaceae bacterium (assembly GCA_964228805.1). Taxonomy (GTDB): domain Bacteria; phylum Pseudomonadota; class Gammaproteobacteria; order Burkholderiales; family Burkholderiaceae_C; genus Hylemonella. The sequence goes on along the minus strand of CAXRBE010000110.1, from coordinate 3,978 downwards.
GGGTGGGCTTGGGGCTTGCCGGCTCCACATCTGAGATCCGCACACGCAAGGCAGAATTCGGGATCTTGAGTGCATTTTCCCGGGTATCGGTGACCACACGTACATTGGCGGTCATGCCGGGCAGCAGCCGGCCATCGGCATTGGTGAAGGTGACCACCGCCACATAAGTCACCACATTGGCCACATTGCTGGCCGCTTTTCGAACCTGGGAGATCTGGCCATCAAAGGTCTGGCCTGGAAAGGCATCGACATTGAAGCCGGCCCTCTGACCTGCCCGGATCCGACCCACATCGGCCTCGTCAATCGCAGCCTCGACCTGCATGTCGTGCAGGTTGCGCGCGATGATGAACAGTTCGGGCGATTGCAGACTGGCCGCAACGGTCTGGCCTTTCTCGATTGAGCGCTTGATGACTATGCCGCTGACAGGCGAGGTGATCCTGGTGCGCGAGAGATCGATTCGCGCTTGCGCCAGGGTGGCCTCGCGTTGCGCCACATTGGCCTGCGCGCTGCGCACCTGCGCATCGCTCACGCCAAGCTGAGCCTCGGCCGCTTTGACCGCCTCCAGCGTGGTGTTGACAAGGGCATTGGATTTGTCGGCCTCGCTCTGGGCAATGAACTGCTTCTCCACCAGCATCAGGTTGCGCTCATGGGTGCGCCGCGCTTCCTTCAGGTCGGTCTGCGCGCTTGACACCTGGGCGCGGCTGGCAATCACATTGGCCTGAGCAGTCATCACTGCGGCACGTGCGGCATCCACATCGGCTTGGGCTGAGCGAACCCGGTACTCAAACTGCTCGGGATCGATTACCGCAATCAGCTGGCCGGCTTTCACCTCATCATTGAAATCAACCAGGATGTCCCTGATCTGGCCCGACACCTGCGTTCCCACCGTCACCTGGGTGACCGGGCTGACAGCGCCAGTGGCTGCCACAGCAGCCTGCAGGGGCCCGCGCTCTATCTTGCCTGTTCGATATTGGACAACATCGGCAGCGTTGCGCTGCCACCACCAACCCAGGCCGGCCAGCAAGATCGCCAAGGCCGACAGCACAATTCCCAGCCATCGCTTTTTAGTCATGCCGGTTATTGTAGGGACAGCCGGCATGACCCCGGCGGCTGAGGGCGCTCACCTGGCGCCCGTTGAGTCGCGGTCAGAAGTGTCCTCGCTGGCCGCCTCTGTGGCCATGGCCATGGCCATGGGCGTAGCCATATGCGTATCCATGATGCCCGAACCTCGCATGTCGCCAGGCGGGTGGTGCGTGGTATACCGGCGGCGCAAAGTGGTAAGACAGTCGAGGAGCCATCGCCACTGGATAGGCCGGGACATAAACCGGCACCGGATACATTGCTGGCGGCGCACTGGCCACTCCAATGGTCACGCCGGGCGATGCAATGCCCACTGACCAGAACAGCTTGTCATTGGCCCGGGCCATACCGGCCGCGCCAAGCGCCAGGGTAAAAATTCCAGCCCAGGTCAGATTCCTGAATTTCATGATGCAGTTCCTTTCATAGCCATTCAATGCATTCGCACCGGACTCACGCAACGCATCAACATCACATCTGGATGACCTGCCGTCTAAAATTGGCGCATGAATTCCTCAGCCAATGACAAGGCCGGCGCGCCCAGGGCCAGCAACTTTCTGCGCCAGATCATCGAAAACGATTTGGCGACAGGCACTTACGCGGGCCGGCGTTGGGCTGGCCACCCCGGCACCGCCAGTGAACAGGCCCATGCCCCAGCCAGCATGGCTGATCCAGCCCGCATCCGCACCCGTTTTCCTCCCGAGCCCAATGGCTACCTCCATATCGGACATGCCAAGAGCATCTGCCTAAATTTCGGTCTGGCACGCGACTACGGCGGAATCTGTCATTTACGCTTTGATGACACCAATCCTGAAAAAGAGGAACAGGAATACGTTGATTCGATCCTGGATGCGGTCCAGTGGCTGGGCTACAGCTGGGAATCACACAACACCTCACACCTGTACTACGCCAGCAACTATTTCGATTTCATGTACCGTGCCGCAGAGTACCTGATCGAGACTGGCCATGCGTATGTTGATGAACAGACGGCTGAGGAGATGCGTGCCAACCGAGGCGATTTCCTCACGCCGGGCAAAGACAGTCCTTATCGGCAACGCTCAGCCGAAGAGAATCTGAGCCGGTTTCGCCAGATGCGAGACGGCAGGCTGGAGGACGGCGCTGCCGTGCTGCGAGCCAAGATCAGCATGGCCAGCCCCAACATCAATTTGCGCGACCCCGCCATCTATCGTATCCGACGGGCCACGCACCACAACACCGCAGACCGGTGGTGCATCTACCCGATGTACACCTATGCCCACCCGATCGAGGATGCGCTGGAAAACATCACTCACAGCATCTGCACCCTGGAATTCGAAGACCAGCGCCCGTTTTACGACTGGCTGCTCGAGCGCATTGTTCCCATTCTTCGCACCCCCCAGTTCGATCAGGCCAGGGCGCTGGTGGGAAAAATTGAAACCCAGGGCCTGGAAGCCGGCAAGGAATTCGCCTGGCACTGCTACAACCATGCCGACCGTCTGTTTGCCAGTGAGGCTGAAGCAAGGATGCGCACACTATTTGGCAAATGGGAGCATGACCCTCATGCCGTGCTGCACGATTTGACCGATTTTTTTAATTTGCTGAAAAGCGAATTCGCCCAGTTCACTCCGCTGCTGGCGCACGCCCTCGACCAGCACCGCCCCAATATTTTTCTTTTGCCGCACCAGCACGAATTTGCCCGGCTCAACCTCAGTCATGTAATCACCAGCAAGCGCAAATTGGCGCAGTTGGTCAACCAGTCGCATGTCAGCGCTTGGGACGACCCCCGGATGCCGACCCTGGTTGGCCTGCGCCGACGCGGCTTTACGCCAGAAAGCCTGCAACTCTTTGCCGAGCGCATCGGTGTCACCAAGGATTACGCCTGGATCGACTACAGCACCCTCGAAGGCTGCCTGCGCGACGATCTTGAAGCCAAGGCTCCGCGCGCCATGGCCGTGCTGGACCCGGTGAAGCTGGTGCTGGTCAATTGGGCCGAAGTTTTTGGCAGCAGCGACTACACCGAGGCATGCACACTACCGACCCTGCCTCATCTGGAACCAGGCCAGCCTGTGCCCAGGGCTCGCCAATTCCTGATCGGGGGCGAAGTATGGATCGAACGCGAGGATTTCGAGCAAAGCCCGCCCAAGGGCTACAAACGACTGTTCCCAGGCAATGTGGTCCGACTCAAAGGGGCTTATGTGATCGAATGCCTGGGCTGCCAGCGCGACGCCTCCGGAGTGGTGAGCGAGGTTCATGCCAGGCTGATCCCGGGCACCAAAAGCGGCACACCGGGGGCCGACAGCGTCAAGGCCAAGGCAGCCATCACCTGGGTCGCACTGGCTGATGGTGTGAGGGCCGAGGTGCGCCTGTATGACCGTCTGTTCACCGATCCGCAGCCTGATGCCGGCGGCAAGGATTTCCTGGCCAGCCTGAACCCGAGCAGCCTTCTGACAGTCCAAGCCTACCTGGAGCCGACCCTGGCTCAGGCTGCGCCGGACGACAAATTTCAGTTTGAGCGCCACGGCTACTTCGTTGCCGACCGCAAGGATCACGCGCCAGGCAGACCGGTATTCAATCGGGTGACCGGGCTCAAAGATGGTTGGGCAAAATAGCCTTTGCACCGGCCAGACTGCCCAACAGGGCAGCCTGAGAGGGGAAATTGATTAAAAAAACAACAGCTTCGAGGGAAAAAATGGTTTTTTCGCTTGGAAATGCTTTTTTTCTCCAGTAGCATTCGCACTGCTGGTGGAAAGCATTTTTTCACTGGCAATCAACCAACTTCTAGAAGGAAATGTAACCATGGCAACTGCAAAGAAAGCTCCAGCAGTACACCACCACCAGCACCAAGCTGCATAAGGTGCTGGGTGTCGAGTCCCCGGTCTTTGATTGACATTTCGCCGGGTTTTTCGAAACCTGCCTGGCCCA
>CAXRBE010000109.1:0-2356 GCA_964228805.1 Burkholderiaceae bacterium | reverse complement strand
GGTATTGGCACGAAATCGTCCGCCGACATGGGAGAGGTAGTCATGTTTTATTCGTTAAAGATCTGCACAATGGTTTCCGCCACCAGGGCAGGGCGTGACTGTCCTTCCACCTCGATGGTGCAGTTGAGGATCAGTCGTACTCCATCCTGCAGGTCTGCAAAATCCTGCAAGGTTTGATGCAGTCGTATGCGTGAACCCACCGCAAGCGGGCTGGTGAAACGAATTCGATTGCAGCCGTAGTTCAGGCCTTTGCCTCTCTTGGCAATCTGGAAGACGCTGCGCTGCAGGTAGGGGATGAGTGAAAGAGTGAGAAAACCATGGACCAGGGTCTTGCCAGCTGGCATTTCACGCCTTGCGCGCTCGACATCCAGGTGGATCCAGTGGTCATCGCCAGTCAAAGCAGCAAACGCGTCAACCTTATCCTGCCCCAGTGTGATCCAGTCGCTGCTGCCCAGCTGCTGGCCTACATAGGGCGCCATGTCAGCGGGCGTATCAACAAGCAGTGCAGTCATGTTGCCAAGCTCCCCCTCTCACCAGCCGCTGCTGAGGGCTTCACCGGCACTCGTCCTGCTGTAAGCAGGGACATCACGAGTTCACCATTCTGGTTGTGCACAGAAACACGGGTACGGATAATCCCCTGCGTGGGGTTGGAAGAAGAACGTCGCAAATCAAAAACTTCACGCTTGACAGTAATCAAGTCACCCGCCTTGACCGGCAAGTGCCATCGCAATTCATCGATGCCCAGCCCAACGACAGGGGTGGCGCCATATCCACCAGCCTGAACAAACACCTTGACCGCCAAGGCTGCGATCAACCAGCCGCTCGCAATCAACCCCCCAAAAGGCCCGCTCGCCGCCCATTCTGGGTCGGTATGCATAGGCTGCGGGTCATAGGCTCGCCCAAAAGCCATGATCTCCTCAGCAGACACCAGGGTGGGTACGCTGCTCCAGGTTTCTCCCAGCTTGAAATCTTCGAAATAACGGCTTGCACTCATCCCTTGGTCTCTTCATAGTCAGCCGAGTTGAAGACCCACCCTTTGGAGATGAAATCCTTGCGCGGCGGCGAAAAAACATCAATCAGATAGTGCCGCCCCTCGCCAACTCCTTCGGTTGTGTGAACCAGTTCAACCGGGATAACCAACAAGGATGGCGAGCCTGCGCTCAGGTGCTCATCTTCGCGCCACAGATTTGCATCACCGCCCCATGGCACCCGCAGGTGATGCACAAATTCGCCCGCCAGCGCCAATGACCCTTGCTCAAAATTGGCATGGCTGTGTGGGCTCAGCTCTGCCCGGTTGCGCGGGCCGTTGTATTCGACAAGGTTTAGGCTCAAGGTTTCGGTTTGCAGCATTTTTAGCCTGGGCTTGTCGGGCGAAGCCTTGATCATGTCAAGTGGCAAAACCTGGATGCCTTCGATTGAATGGGTGCGCCGATAAGGTTTGCCAGTAGGCAGCACCCGTGGATCGCGTGGGTCACAACCTTCTGCGTTGATGACGCGGCGGCCCTGGATATCCGAGCGCTGTGAGGTGATCAATGCCGCCCGCGCTGGAGCCATTGACCTCAGTTGATGGCGACCGGCCGGAAGTAGGCCTACCGCGTGGTCAGGTATTGTGGCCTGGCAGGTCTTGCCATGTTCAGTCTGGGTGACAACTTCCACCGCCCCACCCTCTGCAATGAGCAGACTCTCAAAGATACTTTCATATTGCGCCCCAGTTGATCCTGGAGCGAGCTCGACCCACTCCACCTCAAAATTGTGCGCCCGCATCAACCAGTGCTTGTGGGCATGGATTGCTTCTGGCGCCAGGTCTGAGAAGTTGGCAAAGGGGCGATGGCGAACTGCCGAGCTGGTCATGTTGGTGCAACTCCAGAGAAGTGGATTATTCGTTTCGTTTGAAAGGGGCGGGCATTTCGATCACCTGGCCCAGGGTTGTGTACTGATAGCCGCCCAGCCTGGCCAAGGGCTGTGCCTTGATGGTGTCGAACCGTCCATCAGCATCCAGATAGTCGTCTTGGATATGCAAGCCCAGCACCCGACCCAGAACAACTGTGCTTTGCGTTTCACCCGGGTGCTCAGCTTCAATGCGGATGATCTGGATGACCCGACACTCCATGCTGACCGGCGATGCAGCCACCCGGGGCGGGCGCACCATCAGGCAGTTGGCCTTGGCAAGGCCCGCCAGGACAAATTCGTCCTGACCATGAGGCAAGGGTGTCGAGGTCAGGTTCATCGCCTCTCTCAGTTCCCACGAAACCAGATTGGCGACAAACTCCCCGGTAGCCCTAACATTGGCAATCGTGTCTTTTTCAGGGCGATCCGCAGGGGAGTTGCAGGCAAACATCAGCACGGGCGGTGCTGT
>CAXRBE010000108.1:0-15806 GCA_964228805.1 Burkholderiaceae bacterium | reverse complement strand
GCCCCCAGCACGAAGCCGGTGTTCATTGAGCGGTTGGGGCCGTTGCGGGCGATATAGATGATCTCGTCGCCATCAAGCACGCTGACATAGGAGATTTCCTGTGTGCCCATGGTCAGGCGTTGCAATGCCGGTTGCACGATCCGGGGAAGGCGCGCCGAGTCGAGGTAGAACTGTCCCAGTCGCATCACCTTCGGAGTGAGCCAGAACAATTTCCCATCGCTCGCCACATAACCCAGGTCCTGCAAGGTCAGCAGATAGCGTCTGGCAGCGGTGCGGGTCAGGCCGCAGTGTTGGCCAGCCTGGGCGGCAGTCTGGCGAGAGTTCGATTCGGTAAAGGTTTCCAGGATCGACAAGCCCTTTTGCAGACCGGCAATCCAGTCACGCCTTTGCAGCGCAGCTGGTCCTTGTCTGTTCCTGAGCTCATTTGCCATTTTGATAATTCAGATCTAGAAAAATTATTCAGGCAGACTTAATCTCAACCCTAGTGAAAACCCAAAAAGCGTTCGATGATCGATCAAAATCGTTCGATTATCGAACAATTTGTAAAATTTTCCAACCGACCCAAAAATAACTAACGCACAATTTAGTTAATCGCATGTCTCGCTGTGCGATCGGTCAATAATCGATGTTTTGATCACCCCCCAGTTTGCATACTCGTAAAAGGAGATTGGAAATGCGCAAACATTACGTTCTGACTATTGCATCGGCCTGCGCCCTAGCGCTGGGCGCTGGCTTGGCCCAGGCACAAGACGCCATCAAGATTGCCAACATTGTTGAGCTCTCGGGTCCGGGTACCACCTCGGGCACCATGTTCAAAAATGGTGTGGAAATGGCGATCAAGGAGATCAATGACAAGGGCGGCATCCTGGGCAAGAAAATTACCTTTACATCAGAGGACACCCAGACCAACCCAGGCGTGGCCAAGGGTTTGACCCAAAAGGCGGTGGACAACAATGTGTTTGCCATTTTCGGGCCGGTCTATTCAGGATCGATCATGGTGTCGATGACTGAAAGCCGTCGTGCCGAGGTCCCCAATTTCACCGGCGGAGAGGCTGCGGCCATTACCCAGCAGGGCAATCCTTATGTCTTTCGCACCTCCTTTGGCCAGAATGTGGCCTTCCCCAAGCTGGCGCGTTACATCAATGCCAAATCGCAAAAGCTGGCTGTGATCTTTGTGAACAATGACTTTGGTAAGGGCGGCCAGGCCACCATCAAGGGATTGCTGCAGGGCACCAAGACACAGATCGTTGCTGAAATCTCAACCGACTCCGGCCAGGTGGACTTTTCTGCTGCCGTGATCCAGGCCAAGCAGTCCGGCGCAGATGCCGTTTTTGCCTACACCAATGAAGAAGAGTCTGCCCGTCTGTTGCGTGAATTGCGCAAGCAGGGCTGGAACAAACCGATCATTGGCGAGACTGTGCTGACCAGCGCCAAAGTGGTGGAACTGGCCGGCGCTGCGGCCAACGGAGCGGTGGCGCATGTGGGCTTGACGGTTGAAGCCCCTCAGCTGCAGGACTTTGGCAAGCGCTACCGTGCGATATACAACTCAGTCTCTGACCATAACGGCGTCAAAGGCTACTCGGGTGTGTATGTGCTCAAAGCGGCGATTGAAAAAGCTGGCAAGCTTGATCGCAAAGCAGTGGCCGCAGCCATACGCAGCAGCTGCTTCTCAACCAAGCAGCACCCGGGCGTTCTGCTCGATGTGTGCTTTGATGACAAGGGCGACCTGGATCGTGAAAGCTTCATGACCGAAATCCGAGATGGCAAAACCGTAGTGGCAGAAACCCTGCCGCCGCTGAACAAGAAGTAAGCCCTCAGGACTACCTCTTTTGGAACCATAGGGAACCCATCGCATGGCTGACAGCAGGTATGTGTTGGCCGGAGTCATGGGCTGGCCGGTGGCGCACACGCGATCACCGGCCATCCATAACCACTGGATAGCGCATTACGGCCTAAAGGGGGCCTATGTTCAGCTGCCTGTGATGCCGCAGCGGCTCGAGGCTGCGGTGCGAGGCTTGCCAGCGCTGGGCTTTGCAGGCTGCAATGTCACAGTGCCACACAAAGTCAATGCTATGCGGCTGGTGGATGAATTGAATCCAGCCGCTCAGCGCATCGCTGCCATCAACACCATCGTGGTCCTGCCCGATGGCCGGCTGATGGGAATGAACAATGACGGCGTTGGCTACATCCAAAGCCTGCGCGATCAGGATCCAGGCTGGCGTGCTGACCGCGGACCGGTTCTGGTTCTGGGAGCGGGCGGCGCAGCCCGCGCCATTGTGGTCAGCCTGCTGGATGAAGGGGCGCCCGAAGTTCGCCTGGCCAATCGCACGCCTGAGCGTGCTCTGGAACTGGCTCAGGCATTGGCTGATCCGCGACTCAAAGTGCTGGATTGGAGCCAGCGCAACGAAGCCATGGACGGCGTCCATTTATTGGTGAACACCACCACTCAGGGAATGCATGGGCAGCCCGCGCTCGATGTGCGGCTTGATGCCTTGCCCAGCCAGGCGTGGGTGTCGGATGCCATTTACATTCCGCAGGAAACACCCTTGCTAAGTGATGCCCGCCAGCGTGGCTTGGTCACGGTCAATGGGCTGGGCATGCTGCTCAATCAAGCGCGTCCAGCATTTCACGCCTGGTTTGGGGTGATGCCAGACATCACGCCCGCCTTGTTGCGCGATGTGATGGCGACCTTTTAAATCAGGGGTTGCCTTGAGCCTGATCGAGATGCCAAAGATTGATGGCCATTGCCATGTGCTCGATCCCGAACACTTTGCCTATCCATCAGATGTGGCCTACCGCCCACAAGGCCAGGAGATTGGCAGCGCTGATTATTTTCGTCAGCTCATGCAGGCGTATGGCGTGCGCCATGCGCTGCTGGTAGGACCGAACTCGGGTTACGGCACCGACAACCGCTGCCTGCTCGATGCCATTGCGCGCAGCCAGGGAAATTTCAAAGGGGTGGCGGTTGTACCCAACGATGCCCCCATCAACTTTTTGCAGGAATTACAACACCAGGGAATTGTGGGCATCGCGTTCAATCCAGCGCTTCACGGACTGGAGTTTTATAACGATATTGACCCGCTGTTGCTAAGGCTGCAAAAACTCGGGCTGTGGGCCCAGTTTCAGGTGATAGGCGACCAACTGGTGTCACTGTTGCCTCGAATACAGCAAGCGGGTGTGCGTGTGATGATTGACCATTGCGGCCGACCGGTGCTGGCCGATGGCGACCAGGCCGCCGGGGTGTGCGCTTTGCTTGAGTTGGCACAAGACGGGCAGTCGGTGATCAAGTTGTCCGGTTTTGCCAAGTTCTCCGAACGCGGCTACCCCTTCGACGACACCCGCGCCCATGTTGAGCGGCTGCACCAGGCCTTTGGCCCGCAGCGCTGCATCTGGGCCTCGGACTGGCCTTTTTTGCGTGCACCCTACCGGCTGGATTACGGAACACTGCTGCAACTGGCGCAGCGCTGGTTCACTCCGCAGCAATGTCAGCAAATGATGTGGGACGCCCCGAAACAACTTTTTGGATGGTGAGGTTGGAATGATTGATTTTTTACAACTCCTGTTCAGCGGCATGGCCACTGGCAGCATCTATGCGCTGGCGGCTTTGGGCTTCACACTGTTGTGGCAGGCCTCGGGCACCATCAATTTTGCCCAGGGCGAGTTTGTCATGTTGCCGGCCTTCATGATGGTCATCATGCTGCATAACGGCATGCCGATCTACCTCAGTTTTGCCTTGAGCTGTGTGCTCTCGGTGTTGGTACTGGGCTGGCTGTTCAAGCGTGGACTGGTAGATCCCTTGTTCAAGTACGGCATGATGCCTATCGTGGTGGCCACCATTGGTTTGTCCATCGCCATGCGCAATGGCGTGCGTGCTGGCTACAGTGCAGAGCCACAACCCTTTCCCCAGATCTTTCCCGATGAGATTTACAACCTGGCTGGGGTCACCATCTCGGCCAGCGACATTGGCACTTTTGTCTTTGCCCTGGCCCTGGTGCTGGCGACCCAGGCTTTCCTGGCCAAAACCGTCACCGGCCGTGCCATGCAGGCGGTAGCTCAAAACACCGAAAGCGCTACGGTACTGGGCATCAATGTGCCGCGCATGATTTTTTACACCTTTGCCATCAATGCGCTGCTGGCGGTGGCTGCAGCGCTGCTGGTGACACCCACCTACCTGGCCAAGTTCGACATGGGCGAGACCCTGGGCACCAAGGCCTTCTTTGCCGCCATCATCGGTGGCTTCAACAACTCGCGCGGCGCCCTGCTGGGGGGCTTGATCGTGGGGGTGTGTGAAAACCTGGCTGCTGCCTACATCTCGCCGGCTTACAAGGACGCAGTGGCCCTGATCATCTTCATGGTCGTGATCCTGTTCAAGCCCCAGGGCTTGCTCGGTCTGAAGGTGGAGCGAAAAGTATGAAAAAACTCAACCTGCTCATTGCCGTGGTGGTGCTCGCCGCATTGCTGCTCATACCTGGGTGGCTCAAAAGCTATGGCATTCACCTGTTCACAACCTGGCTGGTGTTCATCATTGCCACCATGGGGCTGAACCTGACCGTGGGCTATGCCGGGCAGAAGTCGCTGGGACATGCCGCTTTCTTTGGCATTGGCGCCTACACCGTCGCAATTTTTCTCAAGGCAGGCATCAGCTTCTGGTTGGGCTTGCCGGTGGCCGCCGTGTTGTGCTTCGTGGTGGGTCTGATTCTGGGGTTCCCGGCCCTGCGGGTGCAAACCATCTACCTGGCTTTTGCCACACTGGGATTTAACACCGCACTTTGGCTAGTGATGCGCAATGAGGAATGGCTGACTGGCGGCACCTTTGGTATCAACAACATTGCCCGTCCCAGCCTGGGTGGCATCAGCCTGGAGGGCAACCTGAGCTACTACTACCTGGTGCTGGCGTTTACCCTGGTGCTGGCCTGCCTGCTCTATGGCCTGTTGCGCTCGCCCTGGGGCAAGGCCTTCACCGCCTTGCGCGATAACCCGATTCGTGCCGAGAGCCTGGGCATTGATACCCGCGGCTACACCCTGCTGAGTTTTGCCATCGGCGCGGCGTTTGCCGGCTTGGCCGGTGGTTTGTACGCATCCCAGGTTGGCTTCATTGACCCGGCCCTGTTCACGGTTGGCCAATCCATCATGATGTACCTGATGGTGGTGGTGGGCGGCCCTGGTTATTTCCTCGGCCCGGTACTGGGTTCGGCGGTCGGTGTGATCCTGCCCGAATGGCTGCGCTTTGCCCATGCCTGGTATCTGTTTGTGTTTGGTGCCGCCATCATTCTGCTCATGATCTGGTTGCCAGACGGTTTGTTGTCTCTGCCTGATCGATTGCGGGCGCGTCGTCAGGCGCGTGCCGAATCTGCGGCGCGTGCGCTCAAGGCCGCCAGCGCAGGCAGCACTTCTGGAGCCGCATCATGACCCACCCTCATCATCATGAGCGCCCGGCGCAGGCCCCAGTCCTCAAGGTCAGTGGTCTGAAAAAAGCCTATGGCGCCATTCAGGCGGTTGGGGGCGTGAGCTTTGAGGTGAGGCCCGGTGAAATCTTTGGTGTGATCGGGCCCAATGGCTCGGGCAAGACCACCCTGTTCAACAGTATGCTGGGCCAGATTGTTCCGGATGCCGGGCGCATCGAACTCAACGGCGAGGATGTCACCGAACTGGGCCCACTGGAGCTCAATCGGCGCGGCGTAGGTCGCACCTTCCAGACCCTGCAGGTGTTTGGCAAGATGAGCGTGCGCGACAACCTGATTGTGGCTGCGCAGGAGCACCATGGCAGCATGTTCAGCCGCATGTTTGCCCCGTCGGACTCTGGTCTGGGCGCCAGGGCCGATGCGCTGATCGATCAATTCCATATCAGCCATGTGGCCAACAAGAAGGCTGGCGAGCTCAGCTACGGCCAGCAAAAACTGGTCGACATTGCCATGGCCTTCATGAGCGAGCCCGACCTGGTTCTGCTGGATGAGCCCTGTGCCGGTGTCAATCCTTCGCTGGTGGGCAGCATCAGTACGCTGCTGAAACAGCTCAACCAGAGTCAGCGGGGTAGTTTTGTGGTGATTGAACACAATATGGACTTTGTCATGGACTTGTGTCATCGGGTCATGGTGATGGTCGAGGGGCAGGTGCTGGCCATCGGTACGCCCGATGAAATCCGCAACAACAAGCAGGTGCTTGACGCCTACCTTGGGAACTGACATGGAAAAAGACGTCTGTATTGAATTTGACGATGTGGTGGCGGGCTACAAGGACTTCATGATCCTCAACAACCTGTCGTTCAAGGCCCGGCGTGGCGCCATCACCTTGCTGATCGGCCCCAACGGAGCGGGTAAGTCCACGGTGCTCAAGACCCTGTTTGGCCTTCTAAAGCCGCGTCAAGGTCGCATCCTCCTCGATGGGCAAGACATCAGCGGCGCCACTCCCAAGGACCTGCTCGCACGCGGCATTGCGTTCGTGCCGCAAGGCCGCAATCTGTTTGGCCAGCTGAGTGTTTACGAAAACCTGGAGCTCGGCGGCATCACACTGGGGATGAAGACCACCCAAGAGCGCATCCCGGAGGTGCTGGAATTCTTTCCCCGCGTCAAGGAGCGCATCCATTCGCGGGCGGCTTCCCTCTCGGGCGGCGAACAAAAGCAGCTCGAGGTCGGCCGTGCCCTGCTGCTGCGCCCGCGTGTCTTGCTGATCGACGAACCTTCGATCGGCCTGTCGCCCCTGGTGGTGCTCGATGTGTTCAAGCTGCTGCGCCGCCTGGTCGATCAGGGCACGACCGTGCTGATGGTCGAGCAAAACGTCAAGCGGGCGCTGGAGTACTCGGATGAAGCGGTCGCACTCGAATCGGGCCGCTTGGTGCTGCACAAACCGGCGCATGAGATCCTGAATGACCCGCATATGGAGCGCCTGTTCCTGGGCGGCGCGCATACCACTTCGACTGCGGCACCGCTCTGAGCCCAGGGCATGTCCGGATTTTCCGCCCCATGAGTGCCATCCGGATTGCAGTCGTTGGCGCTGGCGTGATCGGCCAGGCGCATATCAGGCTAATCCAGAATAATCCGCAGTTGCAACTGCTGGCCATTGCTGACCCAGCGCCTGCGGCCCAGGCAGTGGCCACGCAGGCGCAAGTTCCGCTCTACCCCACGCTGCAAGAGCTGCTGGAAAAAGAGAAACCCGATGGCGTTGTGCTGGCCAGCCCCAATGCGCTGCATGTGCCCCAGGCGCTGCAGTGCCTCGCGGCTGGTCTGCCCATCCTGCTGGAAAAGCCGATTGCCACCAGCGTGGCGCAAGGGCGCGAACTGGTCGCTGCGGCAGCAGCGCAGCAAGCCAGGGTGCTGATTGGCCACCACCGGGCCCATAGTCCGATCCTGGCCAGCGCGCGCGAGTTGATCGCCTCGGGCCAACTTGGACGGCTGGTGGCTGTCATGGGCAGCGCCACATTCTGCAAGCCAGACCAATATTTTCTCGATGGTCCCTGGCGCAGCCAGCCAGGTGGCGGTCCGATCCAGATCAACATGATCCATGAGGTGCACAACCTGCGCATCTTGTGCGGTGAAATTGTTGCGGTCCAGGCCTTTGCCTCCAATGCGGTACGTGGTTTTGCGGTTGAGGATACGGTCTCGGTCAATCTGCGTTTTGCCAATGGTGCGCTAGGCAGCTTCATGCTGTCCGACACCGCAGCCTGCGCGCGCAGCTGGGAGCAGACCAGCCAGGAAAACAAGGCCTATGCCAGCTACGCCGACGAAGATTGCTATGTGATTGCCGGCACCATGGGCAGCCTGTCTGTGCCCAGCATGCGGCTGAAGTGCTATCGGGATGAGCAGGGCCGCTCGTGGATGAAGCCATTTGAGCAAAGCGTGCTGCAGCTGCAGAGGCTGGACCCGCTGCAGCTGCAGATGGCGCACTTTGGCCGAGTCATTCGCGGCGAAGAACCTCCCTTGGTCAATGCCCAGGATGGGCTGCGCAACCTGTGTGTGACCGAGGCCATTGCCCAAGCTGCTGAAACCGGGCTGGTGGTCCGGTTGGAGGATTGAACCGATGGGTATGCATAGTGGCCGGCAGCTGGCCCTCAATTCATGTATCTTTTTCTTTGCAGGAGTCTGACTATGAGCATGACAAGCAAATCGCGTGAAGCCATGGCCGACAGCGCCAATCCACTGGGCATGGCTGGCATCGAGTTCATCGAATATGTCACCAGCCGGCCGCAGGCCCTGGGTCAGGCGCTGGAGATGATGGGCTTTCGCCCGGTGGCGCGGCACCGCTCGCGCGAGGTTATGTTGTACCGGCAGGGCATGATGAACATCATCATCAATGCCCATGTCAGTGAACGTCCCTCCAGCCTCATACCCGATGAAAAACCGGTCATTGCGGCGATTGCGCTGCGGGTGCGTGATGCCGCAGCCGCCTACCAGTATGTGCTTGACCGTGGTGCCTGGGCGGTGCCCACCCATGTGGCGGTGATGGAGCTCAACATACCCGCCATTCACGGTGTGGGCTCCAGCCGCATCTATTTTGTTGATCGGTTCGAGGAATTCTCAATCTACGATGTCGATTTTGTGCCCATTCCTACGGTCGATCCCAAGCCACCCGCGTTCTCGGGCCTGCATTGGTTTGGCCTTGTGCAATACATCGGCAACGACCGCATGGGCGACTGGATCGAGTTCTATCAGGAATTGTTTGGCTTCACGCTGGTGCCCGTCGAGAAGCACTTTGGCATCATGACCAAGGGCCGCATGCTGCGCAGTCCCTGCCGCAGCTTTTACCTGCAATTGATCGAACCGGAGCCGGGCATCGTCGATGTGGAAGACGACGAGATGCTGCAACGCATCGGTCTGGGTACCCCTGATGTGCCGGCCACAGTCAAGGCCTTGCGCGGTCGTGGTGTGCAGTTTGTGGAGGTGCCCGCGCAGGCCCCCAGTGAACGTGGTGCGCTTACCACCAACTGGCTGGGCAGCGTGGCGTTCGAATTGGTCCAAGAGGAGCGCGCCTGATGAAAGCCGCCACCATTCGTCGGCAAGGCCACTTTGAGGACTTCGGCATGGACACCATCTCCATGGCCGGAACGCTGGGTGCCAAATTGCAGGCTGTGCGCGAGGCCGGGTTTTCCCAGATCATGCTCAATGCACGCGACCTGACTGGGCATGCCGAGGGAGTATTGGCTGCCATGACCCTGGTGCGCAACAGCGGCCTGCGCGTGACTGGCTTGCAAGTGCTGCGCGACTTTGAGGGTCTGTCGGGTCATCTGCACGATTACAAGGTGGACATTGCCAAGGCCATGCTCGAGATGTGTCATGGAGTCGGCGCCAAACTGCTGCTGGTGTGCTCATCCACCAGTGTGCACGCGAGCGAGCAGCCCGATGAGCTGGCGCGTGACCTGCGCAAGCTGGCCATGCTGGCCGTGCCCAAGGGCATACGTATTGCCTACGAGGGGCTGTCCTGGGGTCGCACGATCAGCGAGTTCACCCAGGCCTGGGATGTGGTGAGTCGTGCCGATGCACCCAATCTGGGCATCGGCATCGATTCCTTCCATGCGTTTGCCACCAAGACCTCACTGGATGAACTCGATTTGCTGGATCCGGAAAAGATTTTTCTGGTGCAGCTGGCCGACTTCATGTGGCAGGACATCCGCTCGGTCGAGGAGCGCATCAACACCGCCCGTCATTTCCGGGTCTTTCCTGGTGAGGGTGTGCACAGTCAGCAGCTGGCCGAGTTGGTGCTGCGCCTGGCCGCTCTGGGTTACCGGGGCGATTACAGCTTTGAGGTGTTCAACGACGATTACCTGCAGATCCCCTTGCCGCTTGTTGCCCAACGCGCCCGCCGCTCGGCCGAATGGCTGGGCGAGGAAGTTCTGCGCCGTTCGGTGCCCTTGCCCAATCGTATGCAACTGCGGCCCTGAGCTCCACATTGAATGAGCTGACAGAACGCGGGCCTGAATGCCATTGGCCTGCGCCTCTGCAGCCACGCGGCTGGACGCAAGGTGCTAGCATCGGCGCATGAAAACTTCTCTGAAAATTGATTTTGTCTCCGACGTCGCCTGCCCCTGGTGTGCCGTCGGGCTGGCTTCCCTGGAGCGAGCACTGGAGCGTGTGGCGCCAGAGATTGAGGCAGAGATGCATTTCCAGCCCTTCGAGCTCAACCCCGACATGGTGCGCGAGGGACGCGATGTGACTGAATACCTCGGTGAAAAGTACGGTACCAGCGCAGAGCAGCAGGCACAGACCCGCGCCCATATTGCCCGCCGTGGTGCCGAGGTGGGCTTTGCCTTTCACCCTGAGGGACGCGGCCGGATCTGGAACACCTTTGATGCACACCGCCTGCTGACCTGGGCTGGCGAGCAGGACCCGGATAAACAGCATCGCTTGAAGCGCTTGCTGCTTGAGGCCTACCATGGGCAAGCCCAAAGCCCGGCCGACCCTGCTGTGTTGCTGCACGCGGTGAGCGCTGCAGGCCTGGATGCAGATCGCGCGCAGGCCATCCTGGCCGGTGAAGAATTTGCCGGCGAAGTGCGTGCCCGTGAGGCTTATTTTCAGCGCGCCGGCATCCATTCGGTGCCAGCCATCATCATCAACGAGCGGCATTTGATTTCCGGTGGTCAGCCGGTGGAGGTGTTTGAGCGCGCACTGCGCGAGATTGCGGCGGCCAAGGCCGACGAGGCGAGCCGAGAGCAGGTTTGAAAAACAGCTGGTTGCCGCTGGCGCTGACGCTGGCCATTCAGTCCCTGGTCTCCATGGCCCTGCTGACAATGCCGGTGATAGCGCCGGTGGTGGGCGAGGCGCTAGGCGTGTCGGCCACTTATGTCGGCCTGTATGTGGCCCTGGCCTATGTTGGTGCCATATTGGCCAGCCTGTCCAGCGGCGCTGCGGTGGTGCACTTCGGGGCCATTCGCGTCAGCCAGATCGGGCTGCTGATCTGTGCCCTGGGCCTGGCCTTGTGTGCCCTGTCTTCGCTGCCGCTGATGGTGCTCGGAGCGCTGCTGATCGGAATAGGCTACGGTCCGGCCACGCCTGCCAGTTCTCATTTGCTGGTGCGCTCGATCCCCCCCGAAAACATGTCGCTGGTGTTTTCCCTCAAGCAAACTGGGGTGCCACTGGGCGGCGTGATGGCCGGAGCCATCGTGCCCGGGCTGTTGTTGTTGACCAGTTGGCAGGCCGCCTTGCTGGGGGTGGCCGCCGCCTGTGTTGTGTGCGCTGCCTTGAGCCAGCCCCTGCGCCGACAACTTGATGCTGATCGCGACAGCAGCAAGCCGGTGCGCCTGAGCAATCTGGCGCAGCCGATCCGCCTGGTCTTACGACTCCCCAGCCTGCGCCTGTTGGCACTCTGCTCATTTTTCTTTGGAATCGCCCAGCTTTCTTTGGTGGCTTATCTGGTCAGCTATCTCTACGACGACTTGTCGTATGGTCTGGTGGCGGCCGGGTTCACCTTGTCGGTGACACAAACAGCCGGCGTAGTGGGCCGTGTGTTTTGGGGGTGGGTCGCCGATCGCCTGTTGGGCGCTCGACGCATGTTGGTCCTGCTGGGTGCGTTGATGGCTTTGTCGGCCCTGTCCACAGCCCTGCTGACTGCGGGCTCTGCAGTGTGGCTGGTCTGGCTGGTGCTGGGGCTCTTTGGCGCCTCGGCAATTGGCTGGAATGGCGTCTATCTTGCTGAGGTGGCGCGCCAGGCCCCTGCAGGTCAGGCCAGCCTAGCCACTGGCGGCACACTCAGTTTTACTTTTTTGGGGGTAGTTCTGGGCCCACCCCTGTTCGGTGCGGTTTCCGGCCTGTTTGACAGCTACCGGGCTGGCTATGCCTCGCTGGCCCTGCCCACGCTGGCTTGCTGCTGGCTCCTGATGCGCCGGCGCAGCGCGCAGCATTTCGGATGACTGCCTTGCGTGTGCTGGTGACAGCGTTTTTTCTTTGTTGCAGCAGTCTGCTGGCGCAGCCGCTGCCAGCCTCTTTCAGCTTTGGTCTCTTTGGCGACACACCCTACAGCAAATGGGAGCGAGAGCAATTGCCCCTCATGCTGGAGTCGATGGACCGTGAGGGCCTGGCGTTTGTGGTCCACGATGGCGATATCAAGAGCGGCTCCAGCCTATGCAGTGACGAGGTCTTTCTCGATATCCTGGGCGTGTTTCGTGCTGCGCCAACGCCGCTGGTGTTTGTGCCGGGCGACAACGAGTGGACCGACTGCCATCGCAGCACCAATGGCCGCTATGACCCGGCCGAGCGCCTGCGCAAGTTGCGCGACTTGTTCTTCCAGGGGGACTATGCCCTGGGACAAGGCAGATTGAAATTGACACGCCAGAGCGAGGATGCGCGCTTTGCCGAGTACCGGGAGAATGTGCGCTGGGAGATGGGGGGCGTACTTTTTGTCGGGCTGAACCTGCCTGGTAGTGACAACAATTACCACGGCACTTCGCGCGGAACTGGCCCGGTGCCGGAGTTTTTTGCTCGCGGTGCAGCCAACCACGCCTGGCTGGCGGAGGCTTTTGCCCTGGCGCGCCGCAAAAAACTGGCTGGCGTGCTGGTGGTGATCCAGGGTAATCCGGAACTCGAGGCAGCCAGCGCTGGCCAAAGCAAACCTGGCTATCGTCATTTCATCGAACAACTGCGCTCCGAGACCCTGGCCTTTGCCGGACAGGTGGTGCTGGTCCATGGAGATTCACATGTGCACAAAATCGACCAACCGCTACTGGATGAGTGGGCTCAGGCGCTGGTGAGCAACTTCACCCGGGTCGAAACTTTCGGCTACCCGTTCATGGGTTGGATCAAGGGCACGGTCGATTTGAAGGACCCCAAGGTGTTTCGCTTTGAGCCCCGGCGCTGGCAGACCTCAAGCTCGCCGCAAACTCAGTGATGAGCAGTCTAGGGGTCAGGACACCCACTTGGTGCGGTCATCCTCATGCAGCAGGGGGGTGGTTTCACCCAGCATGCCAAACCGCAGGTCTTCGATTTCCATCAGCACTTCGAAGGGAAACCCCTTGCGATTGCCACGCAGGTCATTGATCAGCGAGTGAAAATAATCTTTCAGTTTGATTCGATCGTCCTTGAGTTGGACGATCCGGTTGACAACACGAGGAAACTTGCTGGCCAGCGCCATCGGATATTTGATTTCCGGATGGCTGCGAAAGTACTCTTCAGTAGCTTCACTCAAGGACTCGATTTTTTCATCCATGTTGTTTCCCGACCGTGAGCCGCGCATGAAACGCTTGCGCTTGTGAGCTACTGTAGACCTTTTTGGGGAAAAATGCACCCCCCGGGGCTTCAGGCTGTCTGGAGGAAGTCTGTGTAAGCGGCTTCATCCATCAGCGCATCAAGCTGCCCGGCGTCAGCCAGCCTGAATTTGAAAAACCAGCCAGCGCCCAGGGGATCGCTGTTGGCCAGTGAGGGGTCGGCACGCAAGTCTTCATTCAACTCAGTCACCACTCCCCCAAGCGGCGCAAACACATCGGAAGCGGCCTTGACCGATTCCACCACGCCAGCCACATCGTGAGGCGCCAGCACCCGGCCCACCTCGGGGAGTTCCACAAACACCACATCACCCAGGGCCTCCTGGGCGTGCGGGGTGATGCCCACCACACCAGTGTCGCCGTCGACACGAACCCACACATGCTCATCGCTGAATTTGATCATTCAAAAAATCTCCGCCAATTTGATGAGATGTTAACGGGTGGTTTTGTCAGCCGAGTATGGGCAGCATTGACACCAGATGTCATATCAGGTCTTTGCGCTGCTGTGCTATGCACCAGTTTATTGGTTTGGCCGTCCTGGCCCCTGGGTGCTCTCGGCCCGCGCCGACAGGTAGGCATACAGGTCGGCAATATGGGCCTGCACCCGTGGCTCGCCTTCCCAGGCAGGCATGTTGAGTGGCGCCTCCTGACGCTGCATCACCACCTCGATCAGGGCATTTTTTTCCTGGCTGCCAGAGCTGGCCTTGCTGCCCTGCAGGTTCCAGTCGTAGCGCTGCAGCACCAGGCCGACAAATTGTCGCGGCCCCATGGTACGAAGCAGGGGCAGCAGGTTCGGTGCGTTGCTGCTGCCTGTGGCCTCAGCACCATGGCAGGAGGAGCACTTGTCCTGAAACACTCGCCAACCGATGTAACGCGAACCAGGCGGTTTGCTTTCCTGCGCCACGGTCTGGGCAGCTTGCTGATTTTCCCATTCCACCCCAGCGCAGCTACACAAGGCAAGGACCAGTGACAGGATGGCTGGCGTGCAGCGGTTCCGATGCGAAACTTCAGCCTGCAGGTCACGCGCCGGGCGAAGATCCTGAATTGATGGGTCAATCATCTCAGACTCCTGGTGGATTTGTATGTCTGATGATGTGGCAGGCCGCAGTCCAGGCGCATGCGTTAGGTCAAATGAAGCGCGATTCAGCGCGCTGGCAACATGCCTTTGGTGCGCAGCACCTCTTGCGCCACTGGCCCACTGAGCGTGGCAAGAAAATCGCGCGCAGCCAGAGCCTTGCTGGTGCTGCCGCTGATGGCGCCGGCGTAGGTGGTGTAGTTCTGGATGGCCTCGGGCAGCGGGCTCACCAGGGTGACGCCTGCCACCGGCAGAATTTCGCTGATCTGGTGGATCGCCAGGTCGGCTTCGCCACTGACCAGTCGGGTGGCGACCAGGCCGCCTGGCACCAGCACTGCCTTGGCGCGCACCGTCTGCGCAATGCCCATGCGCTGGAACAGGCTATCGAGGTAGATGCCGCTGGAACCACCCGCTGCAGGGTCGATATAGGCCACTTTCCGTGCGTTGAGCACCGCCTGCTTGAATTCCTCCTCGGTCCCAATGGGCGGCTGAGGTGTGCCTTTCTTCACGGCCACGCCGATCGCAGCTCGCGCCAGCGGCGTCACGCTGTCGGGCACCACCTTGCCATTGGCAGCCAGCGGCTTGAGCCCGCCCGGGGTGAGCACCAGCACATCAAAAGTTTCACCGGCGCCGATGCGGCGAGACAGTGCACCGGCGGTGTCGTTGTCCACCTCCAGCCTGTGACCGGTGCGGGCTTCAAAGCCTGGCACCAAGGCCATCACCACCTGCTTGAAAGCGCCAGTGGTCAACACTTTGAGGGTATCAGCCAGGGCCAGTGGCGCACACAGGGCCAGGAGGCAGGCAAGAACGAAAGAAGCAAGTTGAGACATGAAAAAACTCGCAATTCAGACTATTAGAAATTATTCTAGGGCAGCAAGACTGCCCCACTGTAAGCTTATATACGCTCAGTCTGACAGGGCGCCACGACTAGCGAAGCCCGTCGGTGAGCTGGCGACTACATGCCGCTGTAGTTGGGCCCGCCGCCGCCCTCCGGGGTGACCCAGACAATGTTCTGGCTTGGGTCCTTGATGTCGCAGGTCTTGCAGTGCACGCAGTTCTGTGCATTGATCTGCAGGCGCTCGCTGTCGTCGTCGTTCCTGACAAACTCATACACCCCGGCCGGGCAGTAGCGTTGCTCGGGGCCGGCGAAGCGGGCCAGGTTGAGGTTGACCGGCACGCTGGCATCTTTCAGGGTGAGGTGAGCAGGCTGGTTCTCTTCATGGTTGGTGTTGCTGATGAACACGCTGGACAGGCGGTCGAAAGTGAGCGTGCCATCGGGCTTGGGGTAGACGATCGGCTGGCACTCGGCAGCCGGCTTGAGGCGGGTATGGTCGGCCTCGGTGCGGTGCACCGTCCAGGGGGGGCGCTTGAGGCCGAGTTTGGGCAGCAGCCACTGCTCAATGCCGGTCATCAGGGCACCCACCGTATTGCCCTTCTTGAACCACTGCTTGAAGTTGCGAGAACGGTCCAGCTCCTCATAGAGCCAGCTCTGGGCAAAGGCCACCGGGTAGGCGACCACCTCGTCATGCGCGCGTTCAGCAGTCAGTG
>CAXRBE010000107.1:0-6556 GCA_964228805.1 Burkholderiaceae bacterium | reverse complement strand
ATATCCGGGGCGACAGAAATGTGCGCTACGAACGTGTGGCCCAGGCCATGGCCATGGCCCAACAGGCCGGACTGGCCAAGATCGGCTTCATCACCGAGCCCAGACCCTGAGCCTAGGGATGGTGTTCAAAACTCCCGCCATGCGCGTTCGAGTCCAAAAACGGGATGATTTGATCGCCAACACCGCGCGTCGTGTGCCCGTAGGCACACGCACGCGGTTTGGTGGGCAAAGGGCCCGTTTTTGGCCGAACCCCTTTGGGGGCGCGGTTTTGCGGGCCGGGCACGGCCGGCCGGCCGTGCCTGCCCATTGGGCGCAAAGCGAACGCATCCGCTTCCGCGGATGCGAGCACAGCGCTGCAAAACCAGGCAAGCCGTCCAGGCTTGCCTTGGGTTTTACGCCTTGCGGCTCATCCCGCAAAAGCAGCGCCGCGCACGGCGCGAGTTTTGAACACCATCCCTAGCTATCTGCAAGCCATATGAATACGTCGATCGACCTCCAACAGCTTGTCAGCGTGATGGGTGACGCCCTCGTCGTCTGCGACACCCAGGGCAATATCACGCTCTGGAATCCGGCGGCAGAATACATGTTCGGTTTTTCCGAGGCTGAAGCTCTGGGGCACTCGCTAGACCTGATCATTCCCGAGCGCCTAAGACAGCGCCATTGGGAGGGTTACCACAAAACCATGGCCACCGGGCAGACCCGCTACGGCCACGATGTACTGCGTGTCCCGGCGACCAACAAGGCCGGCACTCCTATGTCGATTTCCTTTACTGTGGCCTTGTTGCATGATGCCGCCGGCAAGGTCACAGGCATTGCCTCGGTAATCCGGGACGAAACCGTCAAATTCAAAGAAGAGCGAGTGATGCGTCAACGTCTGGCTGAACTGGAGTCAAGCGCAGCAAAAAATTAATAAAATTCTGCTGCTGGTCTAAATATTGGGCAATCTGTCCCTAGATCGATTTATATCTTTTCCGACTGGAGAAACTTGATGGGTAAGGCGCTTGAAGGTGTTCGTATTCTTGATTTCACCCATGTGCAGTCTGGCCCCACCTGCACCCAGCTGCTGGCCTGGTTTGGCGCCGATGTGATCAAGGTCGAGCGGCCAGGCGAGGGGGATGCCACCCGCGGGCAACTGCGCGACATTCCAGATGTGGACAGCCTGTACTTCACCATGCTCAACCACAACAAGCGTTCGATCACGCTCAACACCAAGAGCGCCCAGGGAAAAGACGTTCTGGTCAAGCTGATTCGCCATTGCGATGTGCTGGTGGAAAATTTTGCACCCGGGGCGCTGGACCGTATGGGTTTCACCTGGGAGCGGATCCAGGAAATCAATCCGCGCATGATTCTGGCCTCCATCAAAGGCTTTGGGCCTGGGCCCTATGTCGATTGCAAGGTCTATGAGAATGTGGCCCAGTGCACCGGCGGTGCTGCCTCCACCACAGGTGATCCTGATGACATTCCCATGGTCACTGGCGCACAGATTGGCGACAGTGGCACCGGCCTGCATCTGGCCCTGGGCATTGTCACCGCCCTCTTTCATCGTGAAAAATCCGGTCGTGGACAGCGCGTCACTGCCGCCATGCAGGACGCTGTGCTCAACCTGTGCCGGGTCAAACTGCGTGATCAGCAGCGACTGCAACGAACCGGTGTGCTCAAGGAATATCCGCAGTACCCTGACATTGAGTTCGGCGATGCCGTGCCCCGTGCCGGGAACGCATCGGGCGGCGGCCAACCGGGTGCCATCCTCAAGTGCAAAGGCTGGCAGAAAGATCCCAATGCCTACATCTACTTCATCACCCAGGCCGCCGTCTGGGCCGACATCTGCCGGATCATCGGCGAGGAAGACTGGATCACCAACCCCCACTTCGCTACACCTGAGGCTCGTCTGCCTCACCTGAAAATGATCTTTGCCCGCATTGAGGAATGGACCAAGACCAAGACCAAATTCGAGGCCATGGATATCCTCAATGAATTCGACATTCCCTGCGGCCCGATTCTTTCGATGAAGGAAATTGCCGAAGACACCTCATTGCGCGAAACCGGCACCGTGGTGGAGCTTGACCATCCAACCCGCGGCAAGTACCTCACGGTAGGCAATCCGATCAAGCTGTCGGACAGCCCGACCGAGGTCACCCGCTCGCCCCTGCTGGGAGAGCACTCGGCCGAAATCCTGGAACTGCTGGGTTATAGTGCCGATCAAATTGGCGTCATGAAAAACGAGCGCGTGGTCTGACAATCGTCATTGTTATCACCACATCCTGCCATGTGCTCTTCTTGAACTGGAAGAAAGATGGAACCCAAGATAGTCAGAGACATTCTCGATGCGGTCAAAGCCTCTGGGCGTTCTTCGCTGACTGCGCCCGAAGCCAAACAGCTCTGCGATGCCTACGGCATTCCGGTTCCCAGGGAAGCTCTGGCTGGCAGCGCGGCCCAGGCCAGCGCGGCTGCCGCGGAAATGGGTTTTCCGGTGGTAATGAAGATCGTCTCGCCCGACATCCTGCACAAGACCGAGGCTGGTGGCGTGGTGGTTGGCGTCAAGAACATTGAGGAAGCAGCCGCCGCCTATGAGCAGATCGTCGCCAACGCCAACAGGTACAAGGCCGATGCCCATATCGTTGGTGTTCAGGTGCAGCAGATGGTCAAAGGTGGCCAGGAAGTCATCATTGGCGCAGTTACCGATGGCAGCTTTGGCAAGCTGGTGGCCTTTGGTCTGGGTGGCGTGTTGGTGGAGGTGCTCAAAGACATTACTTTCCGGCTGGCGCCGGCCACGATGGAGGATGCCTATTCCATGCTGGATGGCATCCAGGCCGCCGAGATGCTGCGAGGTGTGCGCGGTGGCGAGCCGGTCAATCGCGAAGCCCTGGCCAAACTGATTGTGGGCGTCAGCCAGCTGGTGAATGACTTTCCGGAAATTTCCGAGTTGGACCTCAACCCTGTGTTTGCCAGCAAAAGCGGAGCCATCGCCGCTGACGTGCGCATCGTGCTCGACTTCACGGTCAAGACACCGCGTTACCGCCCCAATGAGAAGGATATCGTCAGCGCGATGAACCGCATCATGAAACCCAAGGCGGTGGCTGTGATTGGTGCCTCCAGCGAGGACGGCAAGATTGGCAATTCGGTCATGAAAAACCTGGTCAACGGAGGCTATCAGGGAAAAATCTACCCGATTCACCCCAAGGCCGAAGAGATCATGGGCTACCAGGCCTACAAGAGCGTGAAGGACGTGCCGGGCGAGATCGACACTGCCGTCTTCGCAATTCCGGCCAAGCTGGTGGCCGGCGCGCTCAAGGAATGCGGCGAGAAAAAAATAGCTGGTGCCATTCTGATCCCCTCAGGCTTTGGCGAGACCGGCAATCTAGAGGGCCAGTTGGAACTGCAGCGCATTGGCCGCGAATACAACATCCGCCTGATGGGTCCAAACATCTACGGCTTCTACTACACACCCTCCAATCTTTGTGCCACTTTTTGTACCGCCTACGATGTACAGGGCTCCACTGCCCTGTCCTCGCAGTCTGGTGGCATTGGCATGGCCATCATCGGCTTTTCGCGCTCGACCAAGATGGGGGTCTCGGCCATCGTCGGCCTGGGTAACAAATCAGATATTGATGAAGACGACCTGCTGCTATTTTTCGAGCAGGATGACAACACCCGGGTCATTGCTCAGCACTGCGAAGACCTGAAGGACGGTCGAGCTTTCGCCGAAGTTGCCAAACGGGTGTCAAAGAAGAAACCGGTCATCATGCTCAAGGCCGGTCGTACTGCCGCCGGGGCGGCGGCAGCGAGTTCACATACTGGCGCACTGGCTGGCAACGACAGAATCTACGAAGATGTGCTGCGCCAGTCCGGCGTGATCCGCGCACGCAGCCTGCGCCAGATGCTCGAACTCTCGCGCGGTGTGCCGATCCTGCCCACGCCCAAGGGCGAAAACGTGGTCATCATCACCGGTGCGGGCGGCTCGGGTGTGTTGCTGTCCGATGCCTGTGTGGACAATGGCCTGCAATTGCTCAAGCCCATGCCTGCGGATCTGGATGCCGCCTTTCGCAAATTCATCCCGCCCTTTGGCGCCGCCGGCAACCCGGTGGACATTACCGGCGGCGAGCCGCCTATCACCTACATGAACACGGTACGACTGGGCCTGGAAGACGACCGTGTCCATGCGCTGATCCTGGGCTACTGGCATACCATCGTCACGCCGCCCATGGTGTTCGCCAGGAACATGGTGCAGGTGGTCAACGAGATGAAAGCCAAGGGTAAGGTCAAACCCGTGGTGGCCTCGCTGGCCGGCGATGTGGAGGTCGAGGAAGCCGCGCAGTACCTGTACGAAAACGGCATCCCCGCATACGCCTATTCGACTGAACTGCCAGTGGAGGTGCTGGGCGCCAAGTACCAGTGGGCGCGCGGCGCGGGCCTGTTGTAACCAAAAGGTCGGCGCGGCGCTAGTCAGTCGCAGCCTTGATAGACATCCAATGGCTTCAACACCCTGCGCCCGGACTGCCTGATGACAACACCGCTGAGGCAAGCAGGTCCATGAGCGCGTGGCGGCCTGCAGGGGCACAAGGCAAGGCGGTGGCGTTGTGCCTGCCGATCGTGCTGCTGGCCCTGCTGGCATGGCAACTGCCGCGTCTGCCTCAGCCTCAGAGCTACCACCGCTTTGCCGACCCCTGGACCTGCCTGGGCACACCCTACTGCCTGGATATCAGCTCCAACCTGCTGATTCTGCTGGCAGGAGCGCACGGCCTGATTGAGCTTTTCCGCGCCCGAAGTCGCTCTGTCTT
Source organism: Burkholderiaceae bacterium (assembly GCA_964228805.1). Taxonomy (GTDB): domain Bacteria; phylum Pseudomonadota; class Gammaproteobacteria; order Burkholderiales; family Burkholderiaceae_C; genus Hylemonella. The sequence continues at coordinate 1,778 of CAXRBE010000107.1, read as the reverse complement.
CTCATCCCCGATTGAACAAGGGCTATACCGCCTTTTCTTTGCTGCCACGCTGCTGGTCGGCTTGGCTTCGGCCTATTACCACTTTGGCCCGGACAATGCGCGTCTGGCCTGGGATCGCGCAGCGCTGGTGCTGGCCCTGATGATTTGGCTGGCAGCCATGCTGGCCGAACGCCTGCAGCCATCGCTAGGCTTGCGTCTGCTGCCCCTGTTGCTGGCTGCCGGCCTGGCCAGCGTGCTCTACTGGCACCAAAGCGAGCAGCTTGGTCTGGGTGACCTGCGACCTTACCTCTTGACGCAGGCTGTGCCGATGCTGCTGGTGCCTCTTTTGCTGTGGCTCTATTCCCCGCGCTACAGCGCAGACAAACATGTGCTGTTGATCATTGGGCTCTACGCCGCGGCCTTGCTGTGCGACCTGTTGGATCGGCAGATTGCCGCGCAATTGCAGCTTGTCAGCGGCCACAGCTTGAAGCATGGACTGGTCGCCCTTGCCATCCACACTGTGTGTTGGCGGCTGCAACACCGCACCATCCTTAAACGAGGCACCTCATGAACACAGCCAAGCAACACGATCTGCGCTCACCGCAGTCCGGCGTGTTGAAGGCAGACGTGCGTGCGCGCGAGTTGTGGGCCTGGGCCATGTATGACTTTGCCAACTCCGGCTACACCACGGTCGTCATCACAGCCTTGTTCAATGCCTACTTCGTTGCAGTGGTGGCTGGCAACGCAGCCTGGGCCACCCTGGCCTGGACCGCGGCCCTGTCGGTATCGTACGCGCTGATCCTCCTCACGGCACCGCTGGTGGGTGCCTATGCCGACTTGCGCGCGGCCAAGAAAAAACTGCTCGCCGTCACCACGGTGGGTTGCATCAGCTTCACCGCCCTGCTCTACCTTGCCCAACCGGACACGCTGTGGCTGGCCATCGTGTGCGTGATCGCTTCCAATTTTTTCTTTGGCAGCGGCGAAAACCTGATCGCCGCCTTCCTGCCCGAGCTATCGAGGGCGCGTGCCATGGGACGGGTGTCCGGCTGGGGCTGGAGTCTGGGTTATCTCGGTGGTCTGTTCACACTCGGCCTATGTTTGCTGTATGTGACCTGGGCCACTGGGCAGGGCCAGAGCAGCCGGGAATTCGTGCCTGTGACCATGCTGATTACAGCAGCCATCTTCGCCCTGGCTTGCATGCCTACCTTTGCCTTGCTGCGCGAGCGTGCGCTGCCACAGAAGGATGTGGCCATGGCTGTGGGGCTAGGACAAGCCTGGCTAAGGGTCGGTCGGACGCTGCGCCAACTGCGCCAGTTCTCCGACCTGCGCCGTTTCCTGCTATGCAACCTGTTCTACCAGGCCGGTATCCAGACTGTGATCACCCTGACGGCCATCTATGCCAATCAGGCCCTGGGGTTCACCCTGCAGCAGACCCTGCTGCTGGTGCTGGTGGTCAATATCACGGCAGCGCTGGGCGCCTTTTTCTTCGGTCACCTGCAAGACCGCTTGGGCCATGTGCGCGCGATCGCGCTCACCCTGATGGGCTGGATCGCCACCATAGCCCTAGCCTGGGCTGCGCACGAAGCATCACTGTTCTGGCTTGCAGCCAATATCGCCGGCCTGTGCCTGGGCGCCTCACAGTCGGCCGCGCGCGCACTGGTGGGTGTGCTGGCGCCCCCCACGCGCTCGGCCGAGTTCTTTGGACTGTGGGGGCTGTCGGTCAAGCTGGCCTCAATCCTTGGCCCGCTCAGTTACGGCCTGAGCAACTGGCTGTCGGGCGGTGACCACCGCCGCTCCCT
>CAXRBE010000106.1:0-17505 GCA_964228805.1 Burkholderiaceae bacterium | reverse complement strand
TGGACCATTGCCATCACCAGGTCCACCCGCTCCTTGTCCTGTTCCAGCCGTCGTATTGGCTCCACCTCCAGTGTTGGCTCCACCGCCACCGCCGCCGCCAGTGTTACCGCCACCACCTTGGCCACCGCCGCCGCCAGTGTTCCCACCGCCGCCTTGGCCGCCTCCACCACCGGTGTTACCACCACCCTGTGGTCCTAATCCTTGACCAGCGCCTTGTCCTGGACCATTGCCATCACCAGGTCCACCCGCTCCTTGTCCCGTTCCAGCCGTCGTATTGGCTCCACCTCCAGTGTTGGCTCCACCGCCACCGCCGCCGCCAGTGTTACCGCCACCACCTTGGCCGCCTCCAGTCGGGCCCTGGGCCAGCTGCGTATTTCCACCACCGCCTTGGCCGCCTCCACCACCGGTGTTACCACCTGCAACCTTGATGAGCGATGGGCCGCCGCCAACCTTTGTAACTGGCGGCCCGAAATTAATAGTTTTTAACGCATTGTTTGTGACGTTGGACTGCGTTGTCTGCGCCTTGCCTGAAGATGAGGATGGATCGGTAGATATATTCAGCCGGTATGTTGCTGTGGCAGCGTTGTAGGAGGATGTTTGTGCAAGCGTCGCAGTGATGACCGTCGAACCGGCCTTGAGGATGGTGATCTCGCCTGTGGAAGCGTCAACGGTAGCAACACTCGTATTACTGCTCGTGTAGGTGGCGGAAGCGTCGCTGTTCTCTGTAAGCGCGTTCGATACAGCTTCGGATGTCTTTACTTTGACCAGGGAGGATGAAAAGCTCGCTGATGGATCTGACCGTGAACCGGATGAAGTCACTGTTAGGGTGTACGTCTGAGCCGAGCCGGCGGCATAACGAGTGGTGGCAGCACTAGAGGCGCTGATAGTCGCCGAGCCCGCTCCAACGATCGTCACCGCGCCTGTCGAGGAATTGACCGTGGCAACGCTTGTATTGCTGCTGGAGTATGCAAGGACACCATCGCCTGTAACTGATGTCGTCTGAGTGAAAGAGGCGTCGGAAGTAGTCTTGCTAACAGACGTCGTGGAGAAGCTAGAGACTGTCGCCGTCGCCTTGTTTGAGATAGAGCCGCTGGTGAGCGTGACAGCGTTGGAAACCCCCGTGGAGTTCAAATCAAGCGTTCCGCCCGAGACGTCTGTAGTGCCCGTTCCAAGCGCTGATGCACTACCCACTTTCAAAGTACCAGAGTTTACTGACACGCCACCGCTGAAAGTATTTGAGCCCGATAGTGTTTGAGTTCCCGCACCACTTTTTGTGACAGAACCGGTACCCGACAAAACGCCCGAGAACTCACTGACACCAGCGGTATCGAAAACCAAGGTGCTCCCTGTGGCCAAAGAAATTGCACCAGTTCCAGATGACGTAACCCCCGCAGCGGACAGGGTGAGTGACTTGCTTGTCGGAATACTCAGTGCGGCAGCAACGTCAATAGTCGATGTATCAGAAGACTGGGAATAACTTCCGGAGAATGTGGTTGAGTTCCCTGAGCCGACCTGCGCGAGAACATAGGTACCAGCCGCCAAACTCACGGTCTTGGTTAGGTCACTCGACGAACCAAAAATGTTTACAGCACTGCCACCTGAAATAGTGTACGAGACGTCTTTAGAGGTGTTGTCCCGCGTTAGGGTAAGTGTCCCGCCTCCTGCATTGATTGTCACACTTGCGGTAACTGTATTTCCGAACGCACTAATCGTCGTAGCGCTACCGGTGCTGATGGTAACGTTTGTAGAGGAAAGTTGAGTCTCAAGTGTCGAGATAGGTATCACCGTTGTCGCGCCAGCGGTTAACGAATCCCCTGACAGCACAGTACCGCTCTGGGTCCCTCCAATCGTTATGTTGTAAGGGTCCAGCAACCACTTACCATCAGTCCCGACCGGCGCCTGGGTAGAGACGCTCACTCCCTGCACATCCAAATAATGACCAGACGTCTCGATCCGCCCGCCATCACCGCCATTAGGGCCGCCCTTTGCCAGGAACTTGCCCCGCGCAAAAGTTGCGGAGTTGGGGTTAGAGACAGCCGACCAGGCCACAACGGTGCCTCCGTTGCCGTTGTCAGTAGCGGACGCATCTAGAGTTGCACCGCTCTCCACAATCGTGCGGACGGACTGCCGGACTGACGTGTTGGAGTTCTGCCAACTACCACCCACCAGAACCTCACCACCACCCTTAGGACCAGTCGCAGACAACTGAGAACCGCTGGCGACAAGCACCTCATTGCTAGCAGTTACCTCAACACGACCACCGGTTGAGGTGTCAGAAGATGCATCCAACACACCTGAGTTGCGCACATTGCCGCCATCTGCATCCAACAGGATTCGGCCCCCAACTTCAGAGACGCCTCTGGCCTCAATCACGCCCGTGTTGTTCACCACGGTTCGGGCCAATTGGTCTGCTGCGGAGGCACTCAAAAACACAGCGCCATTCGGAGCAGCAATCGCACCGGAGTTCTCGATCAGTGCCTCCAGACTGGATTTCTCAATCGCATAACCAATCAGTTTTTTGCCGGCAATACTCAGGCGGACGCGATCACCTGCCGCGGCCAGTACCGAGCCATCGGCTGCCTGTATCTCGCCGCTGTTTTTAATCACTGGACCAACAAATGCAACAAAGCCTTTGTCAGCATTGATCGACCCAGCATTGACCAACTCACCCGCCCCACCAACACGCTCAAACAAATAGTTACCCGACAGGAAGGACTCATTGGTCATGTTGAGCGAGGACGTCGTCAACGCACCCACATCGACCCGTGAGCCCTGACCAAAGATGACCCCCTGGGGGTTGATCAGAAAGACCTGACCGTTGGCCTTGAGCGAACCCAGAATTTGGCTGGGGTCTGCACCACCGACGCGGTTCAACGCGGCAGAGGTCGCCGAGGGTTGAATAAAGTTAACGGCCGCATCCTTGCCGATGTTGAAGGTTGACCAGTTGGTGATCAACTTGTCAGTCGACTGCTGAATATTCAGCTGATTACCGGACTGAGTGATCGCTGCCGAACCGCTCACCACTTGCCCACCTGTTGGCAAAGCATTATTGGCCACCTGGGCAAAGGCGCCTGCGTTCAGGGTGATTGCCAGAAATCCAACAGCGGCGGCTGATCGATTGGACTGTTTGACTCGAGAGGTAGCCGTCTCTGAGACGGCCACCCAGGCCCCACGTGTAACGCTCCAAACGAGACGGAAAATTTTATTCATTGTGGTGTCGCCTTAGAACTCTTTGCTCACGTAGACCCAGAAACGGTTATTCCTGGAAAGGCCATCTGAGTTGTTACCGTCGGTTGTTGCACCGGGATTGCTGCCAATCACTTGGGCCCAGCCAATCTTGACGTCATGCTTGCCCGCCGCCACGACGTTCAAACCCAGGCCCCAGCTCGATAGGCTGTAGCTGTTCTCGGTGGGGGGCTGCTGAGCTGACTGGTGTCTTTGTATTTCTTGATGTGGCCGGTGTCGTAAAAGAACTGCAGAAGCCAGTTGCCAACTTTGGTCTCGGTTAAAGCGGTGTATCGGGCTTCAAATGAAAACTTGTGGCCCTCATCGCCAGAAGCCTCGCCACCGGGGTAGCCCTTCACACCAGCGGGACCACCCAGAGAAAAGCGCTCTGACCCATCCAGGTTCTTGTCTGCAAACTGGCCCGACAGCGTGCCCTGAAAACTAATGCGGTTGCTGCCGCGCTGAATCCGCACGATCTGGTAGCCGGTCTTTCCGAAGCTACCGCGTGTGTTGTAACCCAGCGTCTCATCGTCCGACAGGTTGTCGGCGTTTCTTGAGAGATCCACCATGCCGTTGCTGCGGGTCAGACTCACCACAGTAAAGCCACCACCGCCGATCTGGTCAGAGCGCTCCCAAGATAGTGTCGCCGCACCCACATCAATTCGCTTGTCGCTACTGACTGCTCCACCGCTCTCGTTCTTGAGTGCCTTCCAGTCGTAAGCCAAAGTACCGTTCACCGACATCACCTGGGTTCGGTAAAACGGATATTTCAAAGTGGCGTTTGCGTTGCCAGCCTGGCCCTTCGCGCCCAGCGAAGCGAGTTCCTTTCCGACACCAAAAGACAGATCCGTGTAGGAGACGTTACCGCGCAGCCCGTCCTTGCCAATTGGAAATCCATAGCCCAATTTGATAGTCTCGAAGTTGCCATCAAAGACATTCGTGTAAGACGCCTGTACCTGGTCACCATAACGGCTGGGGTTGTTGATGTTGACGTTTCCCGTGTAGCGCCAGTCACCGGTATAGCGACTACCAAAGTTGTCCACCACAACGGACCCCACGACCAAAGGACCCTCCACCGACTCAAATACCAGTCGAACGGTCTCGGGGGTGTCACCTGGCTCGGCCAATACGGAAGTTGCGAAGCCAGGGTTGTCGTTCAGATTAAGCGTGCCACGCTCTAGCAGAGACTCCTTGATGGCACCCTTATGACCAATGGCCTCGAGCACCACTCCGCGAGCAAAGTCCTGATTCAGGCGCATGGTGTCGCCCTTGAAGCGAGTACCACTCTGCGGATCTAAACGTCCCTCAATAATGCGAACCACGATGACACCATCGGTCACGTCTTGTGGCGGGAGGACTGCTCTGGCCAAGAAGAATCCCCGGCTCTTGTAGAGCTCGGTGACCTTGGCAACCCAGCCCAACAGTTCACTGTAGGTCAGGCGTTGGCCGATGGCCCCTTTAAGAACCGCTTGGATATCAGCCTCAGAGATTGAATCGAGTTGGCCTTCTATTCGAAACGACTTGACGGATATACGCACCGAGTCCTGGGGGGCTGGAGCGGCAGAAGGCGCTGCCTTTCTAGGCAGGGGAATGGACCGGGGGAGGTCACGAAGCCGGTCTAGCTCCTGCTCTCGTCTGAGCAGGTCTCCAGCATTGGGAGGAGTTGTAGCCGCCTGAGCGACCAATGAGACAGCGAGTGATCCAACCGTTACCGCACCTACAACACCGCGAACGCCCAATGCGACAGTCACCAGAAACCACTTATGCATACTCTCCCTCAAACCTGTTATGAACTAAAGGCCATATCCCGCCACCTGCACACCAATAGGGGTATTTTATTTTTAACAAAAAGTAACTGCCAGTCACTTTTCACTAGAATGAAAACCCAGGCTGCAAACTACCCTCTGCACGTCTATTTTTTTGACTAATGTCAAGTAGCCATCATGCGCAAATCGCCACAACAAGCCCGCGCAGTTGTGACAGAAAACATATTTCTGGATGCATTTTCTCGTTTGCTGGAAACTCAGTCGTTCCAGAAAACAACTGTCGATCAAATCGCGCTGTCCGCCGGCCTGCACCGGGGCGCATTTCTCAAGCGCTTTGGGTCAAAAAAAGGTGCGTTGCTTGCGCTGTGGGAGCGTTATTGTCAATTGGCCCTGGATGAGTCTCGGCGCTTGAGCGCCATGATTGACTCAGCACCCTCGGCTGTTAGGGTCTGCGAGGAGCTGTCCCAGACGGTGGAGCGCATACAAACCCAATACTTCAGCAGCAACCGGGCGATGCATGAGCTTTTTCTTGAGTCGCTCAAAACCGATGTCCAAACCCGTGAGATTTTTATGTCTGCAGTGGAAATAATGCGAGGAGTGCAAAAGCGTTTCCTGCCTGCTGGCACCTATTCAGACACTGGCGCTTTCGCGGCATCCCAGCTGTGCACCTCGATCAATTACAACTATGTGCTCAAGGCCATGCCGGCACTACCCAGAAACCCGCAAAATCGACACCGCCTGATTGCCGAATCGATGTGCTTGGCATTGAAGTTGTAGCCTGTGCGGCACGTGCTGCAAATTGGCTTCGGGCAAAGCGCAGGTTTTGAGCGGCTTGCCTAAAATCTTCTGCCCAAACCTGCTAAATCTGTGCACGCCATGAAACCCGACCCTGCCGCTCCTCGCCCTTTTGCCGACGCCGCTGCCACCTGGAACCAGCGTTTCGCCACAGAGGAATATATTTTTGGCAGCGAACCCAATGTGTGGCTGCACGAGCACGGCGGCATCTTTCAGCCTGGCCAGCGGGTGCTGTGCATGGCCGACGGTGAAGGGCGCAACAGCGTCTGGCTGGCCCAGCAGGGCCTGCAGGTGGATGCCTACGACATTGCCGAACAAGGGCTGGCCAAGGCGCGCCGCCTGGCTCAATCCAAAGGGGTAAAAGTCCACTACAGCCTGGCTGATTGCGACAGCTTCGACCATGGCAGCGAGCGCTATGAAGGGGTGGTGGTGATCTTTGTGCAGTTTGCCGACCCCGCCATGCGCGAGCGCCAGTTTGCCAATATCCGCCGCTGCCTCAAGCCCGGTGGCGTGCTGATTCTGCTGGGCTACACCCCCAAGCAGCTGCAATACAAAACTGGCGGGCCCGGCATCGAGTCGCACCTCTACACCGAAGCGATGCTGCGCCAGGCTTTTGCCGACATGAAAGTGCTCACTCTGCGTGAGTACGATGCCGAACTCAACGAAGGCAGCCGCCACGCCGGTCCCTCGGCCCTGATTGGCATGGTGGCACGCAAAGTCTAGGGACAGGATTGAGCTCATTCTTACGCAGGGCAGACGTTATGATGCGTGCGGCTCTGGGCTGCCACCACAACACGATAAGCAACTAGCCTGCGCGGGACTTCTCTTGGATCTGCCTTTCATCACCGACCCCTATTTCTATCTGGTGGCCGTGCCGGCTGTGCTGCTGGTAGGTGTCAGCAAAAGCGGTTTTGGCATGGGCTTTGGATCTTTGGCCACGCCTCTGATGGCCATGTCGATCACTGTGCCGCAGGCTGCGGCCATCATGATGCCCCTGCTGTCGGCCATCGATCTGATGGGCATTCGTGCCTTGCGCAAGGACCTGGACAAACAGCTCTTCAAATTTCTATTGCCTTGGGCCTTGCTGGGCACAGTGATCGGTGCGGTGCTGTTTGGCCTGCTCGAGGCCCGAGTGGTGGCTGGAATCGTGGGCATCTTCACCCTGCTGGCCCTGGCGCAACGCTTCTTTTTCCCGCCCAGTGCCATCAGCAAGCCGCCGCCGCGCTGGGCCGGCGCCATCCTCACCACCACCTCGGGCTTCACCAGCTTTGTCGCCCATGCTGGCTCGCCGCCCATCAGCGCCTATGTGCTGCCGATGCGCCTGCCGCCGCTGGTCTATGCCTCGACCATGAACTACCTGTTCTTCTTCATCAACCTGGCCAAGTGGGGGCCGTATGCGCTGCTGGGCCTGTTCAGCGTGCGCAATCTGCTGACTTCTTTGGTCCTGATGCCGCTGGTGCCCCTGGGCGTGTGGCTGGGGGTGGGGCTGGCGCGGCGTATCAGCCCTGAGCTCTTCTACAGGCTGGTCTACTTCGGCCTGTTCCTCACCGGCTGCAAGCTGGTCTGGGACGGCTTCATCAAGGCCTGAACAGGCGATGCAAAAAAACAGCCCGGCTGCTCGGCCGGGCTACTCAAGGCGCAGGCTTGACGTGTTGGGTCAGGCTTCGTCGGCAATGGTGTTGGAGAGCACCCCTATGCCTTCGATGTCAATCTCGCAGACATCGCCCGGCGCCATCCACACTGGCGGCGTGCGGGCATAGCCCACGCCGGCGGGGGTACCGGTGATGATCACATCGCCTGGTTCCAGCGTCAGACACTCGGTGATGATCACCAGCGACTCCACCACATTCCAGAGAAAATCGTGGGTGTTGGCGTTCTGCATCACCTTGCCATTCAGGCGCGACTGGATGCGCAGGCCGGCCGCGCCAGGGGGCAGCTCATCGGCCGTGACCAGCCAGGGGCCGAGCGGGCCGGTCTGATCAAAATTCTTGCCAATCGTCCACTGGTTGGTCTTGCGCTGGTAGTCGCGAATGCTGCCGTCGTTGCAGCAGGTATAGCCGGCCACGCAATCCAGGGCGTTGTCTTTGCTCAGGTGGCGCACCTTCTTGCCAATCACCACCGCCAGCTCGGCCTCATAGTCAAGCTTGCTCGAGGCCTTGGGCCGGATGATCGGCTGCTGGTGCGCGCCCAGCGAGGTGGCGCCACGCAGGAAAAAGCTGGGGTACTCGGGCCTGGCATGACCGCCCTCCTTGGCGTGGTCAGCGTAGTTCAGGCCCAGGCACACCACCTTGCCCGGGCGCGGCACCACCGGCAGAAAGCGCACCCCGGCCAAAGGCTTGATGGTCTTGGCCGGGGCGGCATCGGCGGCATTTCTGGCGGCCTGCAGGCCGCCGGCCATGGCCAGCAAGCCGACCATGTCGCGCGGCAGGTTTGGATTTGCCAGCGACAAATCAACAAACTCCCTGGCGTCCTTGCTGGTGAGCACGCCGATCTTGCCTTGGCCTTGTTCTTCGAAACTGATCAATCGCATGGGTTTTCCTGTTGGTTACTAATTAAAAAGTAGAGAGTAAAAAGTTGAGAGAAAAAGCAACATAAAAATGAATCATTCAACCTTGGCGCCGGTGCTCTTGACCACGGCGGCCCATTTGCCAACCTCGTCGCTCAGGAAGCTGCCGAACTGGGCCGAGGTATTGCGGCTGGACTCCATGCCCAGGCTGACAAATCTTTCCTTCGACTCGGGCAATTCCATGGCCTTGTTGATCTCGGCATTGATGCGCTCCACCAGGGCTGGCGGCATGCCGGCCGGCACAAAGAAGCCCACCCAGGTGTAATCATCAAAGTCCTTGTAGCCAAATTCTGTGATCGAGGGCACATCGGGCAAGAGCGGATTGCGCTTGGCGCTGGTGACCGCTATGGCACGCAGCTTGCCGGCCTTTATCTGAGGCACCGCCGGGGGCATGGAGGTGGACGACATGGAGGTGTGGCCAGCCACCACTGCACCCACTGCCTGCGCTGGCTGGTAGGGCACATGCACGATATCGACCTTGGCAGCGGCTTTCAAGCGCTCCATCGACAGGTGGGTGGTGGTGCCGATGCCCGAGGAGGCGTAGGTGAGTTTTTGGGTGCGGGCCAGCTCGACCAATTCCTTCAGGTCCTTGGCGGGCGTGTTGGGGTGGACGGTCAGGATGTTGGGCGTGCGCGGGCCCAATGCAAGCGGCACAAAATCCTTGATCGGGTCATAGCCGGCGTTGGGGTAGAGCGAGGGGTTGACCGAATAGGCCACGCTGTGCACCAGGATGGTGTAGCCATCGGGCGCAGCGCGTTTGACCTGTCCAGTGGCAATATTGCCGCCAGCGCCAGGCTTGTTTTCCACCACGAATGAGCCGCCGGTGATCTCGCCCAGTTTCTGCGCCACCACCCGGGCAATCACATCGGTAAAGGCGCCCGGGCCAAAGCCCACCACGATGTTGACCGGCTTGGCCTTGGGCCAGTCGGTGCTTGACTGGGCCCAGGCGCCGGCGCCAAGCAGCAGGCTGGCAGCGGCCGCAAGGGCGGCAAAAACAGAGGCAAGACGTGGTTGGGGCATGGTCGGTCTCCTGGTTGGTGGCTATCGGTGCAATTCGCCAAGAGCGCCATGGTAATGCCAAACCGACCTTGAGCCAGGCCTGAATCAGGCCGGCGCGGGCCCAGACCAGGCATGCCTCCAGGCTCTGGCATGATTGCACCTGACCATGAGAACTTTTCAGACCCTGCAGGAATTGCACCCTTTGGTGGGCCAGGAAGTGGCTGTCAGCGACTGGACCACCATCACCCAGGAACAGGTCAATCGATTTGCGGATGCCACTGGCGACCACCAGTGGATCCATATTGATCAGCAGCGCGCCAAAGACGGGCCGTTTGGCGCGACGATCGCCCATGGCTTTCTGACCCTCTCGCTGCTGCCCATGTTTTTTGAGTCGGCAGTGCGCTTCGAGCAAACGCGCATGGCGATCAACTACGGGCTCAACCGGGTGCGTTTCATGGCGCCCGTGCCGGTGGGCAGCCGCCTGCGCGCACGCCTGAGCCTGCTCGAGTGCGAGGACATCGACCAGCAGGGCGTTCAGATCACCTGGCAGGTGACGGTCGAGCGCGAAGGCGCGGCCAAGCCGGTCTGCGTGGCTGAATCGATCACCCGCCGCTACCCCTGACGGCGGGCCGGCGGGCTCGCCCCAATACAGTTTGCTGATCAGCTGATTTGAGCAGCCCCGGCAAAACCGTTTTGCCGCCAGGCCTCATACACCGTCACCGCCACTGCGTTGGACAGGTTGAGGCTGCGCTGGCCGGCGCGCATGGGCAGGCGTAGCTGCTGGGCGGGAGCTATCGAGTCGCGCAGCGCATCGGACAGGCCGCGGGTTTCAGCACCAAAGACCAGCCAGTCGCCCGGCTCGAAGCAGACCTGATGCACCACGCGCTTGCCGCGGGTGGTGAGGGCAAACAGCCGCTCAGCGCGCGGCTGCATGGTCTTCACGAAGGCTTGCCAACTCGGGTGGCGCTTGACCTCGGCGTATTCGTGATAGTCCAACCCGGCGCGGCGCAGATGCCGATCCTCCATCGCAAAGCCCAGCGGCTCGATCAGGTGCAGTGCGCAACCGGTGTTGGCCGCCAGCCGGATCACAGTGCCGGTATTGGGTGGTATTTCCGGCTCGACCAGGACGATGTGGAACATGCCCGGATTGTCGCCGAGCAAATCAGCGGCCCTGCGTTTCAGTGCGTGCCAGCACCAGCCCGGTGATATGGGCTGCGCCGGCCTCACGCACTGCGCGCGCTGCCGCAAAAAGGGAGGCGCCGCTGGTCATCACATCGTCCACCAGCACCACCCGTCTGCCTGCCAGTTCGCCAGTGCGCAGTGGGTCAACCGCAAAGGCCTGCTCCACATTGCGTAAGCGCTGCGCCCGCGTCAGTGTGCTTTGCGGTGGTGTGTGGCGCAGGCGCAGCAACAGGCCCGCATCGACTTTGGTCGCTGCCAGATGCCTGGCCAGTTCCAGCGTCTGGTTGAAGCCCCGCTCGCGCAGTCGCTGTGGTGACAGGGGCAGGGGCAGCAGCCAGTCGCAGCGATCCAGGGCCTCATCCACCCCGTGGCTACTGCGCATGATTTGCGCCAAAGAGCGGGCCAGGGCGGGGTTGGCGCCAAACTTGAATTGCCCGATCAATTCCGACCAGGGGTAGGCATAGGGCACGACCGCCAGGCAGGCGTCCAGCGCTGGCGGCTCGCGCAGGCAGGTGCCACACACGGTCACACCTTCGGGCACAGGCAGGGCGCAGCTGCGGCAGCGGTTTGGGGATGTAATGAAGCGTGCCACGCAGGCCTGGCACAGGGGCTCGGAGGGCCAGGCGTGGCAGATGGCGCAGCGGCTGGGTAGCCGCTTGACAAGACCTTGCAGCAGGGCGCCCAGCATCGGGTCACTATACTCGCCAGTCTCTGGTCCACCCACCATGAGTTCCGATCGCCCCCCCACCCTGGATGCCGTTGCTGCCCATCGCTGGCTGCAACTGCCGCGCAGCGCATCGGCCTGGCTGCACGAAGAGGTGGCCAGGCGCATGTTGGAGCGGCTCGAATGGATCAGGTTGCAGCCCCGGAGCTGGCTGAACTGGGAGCCTGTGCTGGGAGGCCTGCAGGCGCATGCTGCGCTGCGCTTGCGCTACCCGCTGGCCCAGGCTCATGTGGGTGGGCATGCGGTGAGCAGGGATTGGGCGGCAGTGGTGCCCAGACGGCCCTGGTGGCACCCACTGGGCTGGCGCCAGCAGGCTGCCCCTCAGCCCGATCCGGCGGGGGTCGAGATGCTGTGGGCCAATATGGTCCTGCACATGGCGGCCGACCCGCAGGCGCTGATCGGGCGCTGGCATAGTGAGCTGGCGGTGGGTGGGTTTTTGATGTTTTCCTGTCTGGGCCCCGACAGCCTGAGCGAATTGCGTCCGATATACGCTGCGCTGGGTTGGCCATCGCCAGCGCATGAGTTCACCGACATGCATGACTGGGGCGATATGTTGGTGCAGGCCGGCTTTGCCGACCCGGTGCTGGACATGGAGCGAATCGAGCTGAGCTTTGCCACACCCGAGCGCTTGCTGGAGGAACTGCGTGGCCTGGGGCGCAACCTGCACCCGGCGCGCTTTGCCGCGCTGCGGGGTCGTCGCTGGCATAAGGCATTGACTCAAGCGCTGCTGCAATTGCCCCGCACCCAGGACGGCCAACTGAAGCTGAGCTTCGAGGTGACCTACGCCCACGCCCTCAAGCCGGCACCGCGCATTGCCATGACCGCGCAGACCGTGCTGCCCCTGGATGATCTGCGCCAAGCCTTGCGGCGCGGCAAGCCCAATCCTGGCCAATGAATGCCGCATTCGGCCAGCTCACAAGCGTTCGGGACACCCATTCCGCTCGGCTACAATCGCCGGTTGAATTAATTCTGTGGCTTGATAAGACCTTGGACAATTGAGGCAATGAAGAAGTGAACATGATGAACAACATCTCCGACAAAGTGACTTCACTGCTGCTTGCGGCAGGTGCGTGGGCCGGCACGGCGGCATTCACAGCAGCCCAGGCTGTCAATGACCTGCCCGGTGGCCCGGCAGTCAATCAGCTCAACCTGCATCCCCCGGTGACCAAGATTGCTGAAGATATTCACTGGCTCAACATCTTCATGCTGGTGCTGTGCACGGTCATATTTGTGCTGGTGTTTGGTGTGATGTTCTACTCCATCTATAAGCACCGCAAATCGGTTGGCCATAAGCCGGCCACATTCCACGAGTCGGTGACTGTGGAAGTCGTCTGGACCATCGTGCCCTTCATCATCGTGATCCTGATGGCTTTGCCTGCCACCAAGACCATCGTGGCCATGAAGGACACCAGCAATGCTGACCTCACCATCAAAGCCACCGGCTACCAGTGGAAGTGGGGCTACGACTACATCAAGGGCGAAGGCGAAGGCATCGGCTTTCTCTCCACCCTGGACTCCGAGCATCGTGCCATGTCCAATTCGGGCAACCCCCCGCCCACCGACAACTACCTGCTGAAAGTGGACAACCCGCTGGTGGTGCCGGTGGACAAGAAGGTGCGCATCATCACCACCGCCAATGACGTGATCCATGCATTCATGGTGCCGTCCTTTGGCATCAAGCAGGATGCCATTCCCGGATTCGTGCGCGACACCTGGTTCCGCGCCCAACAGACCGGTGACTTCTATGGCCAGTGCGCCGAGCTGTGCGGCAAGGAGCACGCCTATATGCCGATTCATGTGAAAGTGCTGTCGGCGGAAGACTATTCCAAGTGGGTGGCGGGCAAGCAGAAGGAAATGGCCGCCCAGGCCGATGACCCCAACAAGATCTGGACGCTGGCAGACCTGACCAAGCGTGGCGAGAAAGTCTATGCAGCCAACTGCGCGGCCTGCCACCAGGCCAATGGCAAGGGTGCGGGCCCGATCAAGCCTCTGGATGGTTCGGCCATTGTGCTCAATGCCGACATGGGCAAGCAGATTGGGATCATGTTGGCCGGTGCGGGCAACGGTGCCATGCCGGCCTGGAAGCAGTTGAGCGATACCGAGATTGCCGCTGTTGTGACCTTTACCAAGAACAACTGGTCCAACAAGACCGGCCAGTTGGTTCAGCCTGCCGACATCAAGACGGCGCGCAAATAAACCCAGTCGTCTACCGATTCAAGAAGTACTGCAAAGGAAATCAAGATGAGCGCTGTTCTAGACCATCATCACGAGCATGCCCATGACGACCACCACCATGCCCCCTCGGGATGGCGGCGCTGGGTCTATGCCACCAACCACAAGGACATTGGCACGCTGTATCTGCTGTTTGCCTTTGCCATGTTCATGTTCGGGGGTGTCCTGGCCTTGGGTATCCGGGCCGAGCTGTTCCGCCCAGGCCTGCAGATCGTGAACCCTGAGCTGTTCAACCAGCTCACCACCATGCACGGTCTGATCATGGTGTTTGGCGCCATCATGCCGGCTTTCGTGGGCTTCGCCAACTGGATGATCCCCATCCAGATCGGTGCACCCGACATGGCATTCGCTCGCATGAACAACCTGAGCTTCTGGTTGTTGATTCCTGCTGGACTGCTGATCGCGATGTCATTTTTCATGCCCGGCGGCGCGCCTGCTGCCGGCTGGACCCTCTACGCGCCCTTGACCCTGCAGATGGGCCCTTCAATGGACGCTGCCATCTTTGCCCTGCACATCCTGGGCGCTTCATCCATCATGGGATCGATCAACATCATCGTGACCATCCTCAATATGCGCGCGCCTGGCATGACCCTGATGAAGATGCCCCTGTTTTCCTGGACCTGGCTGATCACCGCCTATCTGCTGATCGCAGTGATGCCGGTGCTGGCCGGCGCCATCACCATGACCCTGACTGACCGCCACTTTGGCACTTCCTTCTTCAACCCGGCTGCGGGCGGTGATCCGGTGATGTTCCAGCATATCTTCTGGTTCTTCGGCCACCCCGAGGTGTACATCATGATCTTGCCGGCGTTTGGCATCATCAGCCAGGTGGTGCCGGCCTTTGCCCGCAAGAAGCTGTTTGGCTACGCCTCCATGGTCTATGCCACCGCGTCGATTGCAATTCTGTCCTTCATCGTGTGGGCGCACCATATGTTCACCACCGGCATGCCGGTGGTTGGCCAGCTGTACTTCATGTACGCAACCATGCTGATTGCGGTGCCCACCGCGGTGAAGATCTTCAACTGGATCGCCACCATGTGGCGTGGCTCGATGACCTTTGAAACCCCGATGCTGTGGGCGATCGGTTTCATATTCGTGTTTACCATGGGTGGCTTCACCGGGCTGATTCCCGCGATTGCCCCGATCGACATTCAGATCCAGGACACCTATTTCATCGTGGCCCACTTCCACTATGTGCTGGTGGCCGGCTCGCTGTTTGCCATGTTCGCCGGCTTTTACTACTGGGTGCCGAAGTGGACTGGTGTGATGTACAACGAAACCCGCGGCAAGATCCATTTCTGGTGGTCGCTGATCTCCTTCAACATCACTTTCTTCCCGATGCACTTTCTGGGACTGGCCGGCATGCCGCGACGCTATGCCGACTATCCGATGCAGTTTGCCGACTTTAACGCGATTGCCTCGGTCGGCGCCTTCCTGTTTGGTTTGGCCCAGGTGTATTTCTTCCTCTTTGTGGTTCTGCCCACCATGCAGGGCAAGGGTGAGAAAGCTCCGCAAAATCCCTGGGAGGGCTCAGAAGGTCTGGAGTGGGAGCTGCCTTCACCCGCTCCCTACCACTCGTTCACCAGCCCGCCCAAGCTCAATGCCAGCGCCACCAAGGTGATCGGCTAAAGAGCGGGCGAATTCCAATGATGGACAAGCGCGAGCAAAAAAAGGCCAACCTGCGCATGGGCTTGATCCTGCTGTCGGTGGTGATGGCCTTTTTTGTCGGCTTCATTTTCAGGATGGCTTTTCTGCATTGACTGTGGCCATGGAATTGCGAAGTGAAAACCTGAGGATGATGGGCAAGCTGGCCGTGGTGGCTTTTGTCATGTTCGGTTTTGGCTATGCGCTGGTGCCGATGTACAAGGCAATTTGCGAGTTCACCGGCATCAATGTGCTGGCCCAGGGCGAACGCAACAACGCAGCCCTGGCCAAAACCGTTGCCAGCAACACCCAGGTCGATTTCAGCCGCACCATCACGGTGGAGTTCGATGCCAACTCGCGCGGACCCTGGAGCTTTCGGCCGGCACAGAATCATCTGAAAGTTCATCCAGGCCAGATGAACACCGTGGTCTACGAATTCCAGAACACCCAGAACCGCCGCATGGCCGCTCAGGCCATTCCCAGCTATGCACCGCGCCAGGCAGCTGCCCATTTCAACAAGCTGGAGTGCTTCTGCTTCAACGAATATGTGTTGGAACCCGGTGAAAAAAAACAGTGGCCGGTGGTCTTTGTGATCGACCCCAAGCTGTCCAAGGATGTGAGCACCATCACCCTGTCCTACACCTTCTTTGAAGTTGGCAGCAAGACGCCGGCTGCACCTGCGGGCACTGTGGGTGCTGTGCCGGTGCTTGCCAAGGAGAGCGGGGCATGAGCGCCAGCGAGAAATTGCAGCCCCAGCGCAAGCCTGCCACGTTTTTCCAAACTGTACGTGCGGTGGCCTGGTCGTTCCTGGGTGTGCGCAAAAAGAGTGAATTGGATGCAGACATGGCGCGTCTCAACATCTTCCACATCATGGCGGTGGGATTTGTGGGCGCGATCCTGTTTGTTGTGACATTGATTGCCCTGGTGAACTGGATTGTGGCCAAGTAAGGCCAGGCCCATCACCGCATTGATTGAGAAAAGCTGAACAGCAAGGATTGGAGCAAATATGAGTTCGACTTCACACGGCGGCACCCCGTATTACTTTGTGCCGGAGCCTTCCCGCCATCCGGTGATGGCGGCAATTGGTCTGTTCTTTGTCCTGTTTGGCGCGGCTCAGTGGATCAACGGCGCTGGCTGGGGCAAGTACAGCCTGCTGGCCGGCATGGTCCTGTGGCTGTTTGTCCTGTTTCAATGGTTCCGTGACGCGATCGCCGAAAGCGAGGGCGGCATGTACGGGCGCAAGATCGACATCTCTTTCCGCTGGAGCATGACCTGGTTCATTTTTTCCGAGGTGATGTTTTTTGGTGGCTTTTTCTCCGCCCTCTGGTGGGTGCGTGTGCATTCGGTGCCAGAATTGGGCAGCCTGGACAACGCCCTGTTGTGGCCTGACTTCAAGGCCGTCTGGCCTACGGTGGCCGCTGGCATGACCGCCTCGCCAGCCGGGGTCATCGAGCCTTTCCAGACCATGGGCCCCTGGCCCTTGCCTACCATCAACACCGCGCTGCTGCTGACCTCTGGCGTCACCCTGACGATTGCCCACCATGCCCTGCGCGACAACGACCGCAGCAAGACCATCGCCTTCATGTGGCTCACTGTGCTGCTCGGCCTGATCTTCCTGTTTGTGCAGGCCTATGAGTACGCCCACGCGTACTCAGACCTCAACCTCAAGCTCAGCTCGGGCGTTTATGGTTCCACCTTCTTCATGCTGACCGGCTTCCACGGCTTTCATGTCTTTGTTGGCATGCTCATGCTGCTGTTCATCACGCTGCGCCTGCACAAAGGCCACTTCACGCCAGAGCGCCATTTCGGCTTTGAGGGCGCGGCCTGGTATTGGCACTTTGTGGATGTGGTGTGGCTGGGTCTGTACATCCTGGTCTACTGGATGTAAGGTTCGCGGCTACTGCGCGGGCTTGATCCGTCGTTGCGGGGCCCGTTGGGAAATCCTCAGGTACCCCAAAGTACGCTCCGGTTACCCGCCCCCGCGCCTGGGCTGAAGCTCGCTCGCGACGCCGCCAGGTGTGCGTGGGCCGACAAAACAAAAGCCGCTCAATGCGGCTTTTGTTTTTAGCTTGACAAAATTTATTGGCCGGCCTGAATGCCGGTGGGCATGATATAGCCCAGCTTCCAGGCGATCAGAATGCAGATGAAGATGAGAATGGAAAATCCGACCCGAAAGGCCAGCGCCCTGGCCATATTGCTGGTCTTGGGTTTGCCATCGCGCCCGTCGTTGAGCATGAAAAACAGCGCTGAGCCCAGGCTGAGCAGGATGGCGATGAAGGCAAGGGCAACAAGGTATTTCATAAACCGAATTATCGCGTGAACACAAACAGACGATTTGGCTGGGTGACACTGGCTGCCATCCTGGGCTGCCT
>CAXRBE010000105.1:0-15654 GCA_964228805.1 Burkholderiaceae bacterium | reverse complement strand
ATTGAAATTCACCTTTTTGGTGCCGCCAAGGGGCAAGCCACTGCTTGAATCTTTGGGGCCCAGGCTACCAGCCTGGAATCCACGTACCGAACCAAGGCCACCGCCATAGTAATTCTTGAAAAGTGGGTATGGTTTACCGTCGATGCCCTGCCCTGCGCCCAGTTCACCGTTGAAAGCCATGGTGTACTGCTTGGTCAGCGGCAGGTACTGCTGGTACTGATAGCCACCTTTAACATAATTCACCTCACCGGCCGGGCTGTATTCGGCATTGGCACGGTGAAGGCTTCCGCTGGTGGGTACCAGAGCACTGTCGCGGGAATCGCGTGCCCAGCCCAGTGTCAGGGGAACAGCCGAACTGGCGGTGCCAAATTGACTGACATAGTCGCTGTAAGCCTGCGGCAGGTAGGTGCCAGTCATGATCGAGGTGCGCTCATAACCAAGCCCGAAATAGACGGTGTCACGCTCGGTGAACGGCACGCCAAAACGTACGCTGGTGCCGGTGGTTTCGAGGCTGTAGCTGCCCGGGTCCAGATAGAGATAGGGACGGAACACCCGGTGGTACAGGTCAAAGGTGCGTGACACCCCGTCCTGGGTGAAATATGGATTGGTGGTGTTGATCACCACAATACGGTTCAGGCTGCTGGTATTGATCTGCATGCCCAGAGACTGACCGCTGCCGAAAGCATTTTGCTGATTGATGCCAAACATCAGGCCGAGGCCGTCAGTGCTTGAGTAACCAGCACCGATGGTCACACTGCCGGTCGGGCGCTCGGTCAGACTGACATTGAGGTCAACCTGATCGGGCGCACCCGGCACCTCATTGGTCTCGATATTGACATCGGTGAAATAGCCCAATCTGTTCAGTCGTGTGCGCGACAACTTGATTTTGTCGCCGTCATACCAGGAGGACTCAAACTGGCGCAGTTCACGGCGGATCACCTCGTCGCGGGTTCGGTTGTTGCCACTGATCTGGATCCGACGCACATAGGTACGCTGGGCCGGCTCTGCCAGCAGAACCAGGGCGACGCGATTGTTGCTGCGATCAATTTCCGGACGGGACTGCACCCGGGCAAAGGCAAAGCCGAATTTTCCGAACAGGTCAGTGAAAGACTTGACTGTCTGGGCCACCAGGTCGGCGTTGTAGGGCTGGCCAGGCCGGATCGCCACCAGCGATCTGAACTCATCCTCACGACCCAGGTAGTTGCCCTGCAGGCGAACTCCGGTCACGACAAAGCGCTCGCCCTCGGTCACATTCATAGTGATCGAAATATCCTGCTTGTTGGGCGAGATCGCCACCTGGGTTGAATCGATCCTGAATTCCAGGTAGCCACGCGCCAGGTAATAGGAACGCAGGGTCTCGATATCGGCATTGAGCTTGGTGCGTGAATAGCGGTCCGACTTGGTGTACCAACTCATCCAGTTGCCGGTGTCCAGGTCGAACAGTTTGCGCAAGGTGTCCTCAGAGAAAGCCTTGTTGCCAACAATGCGAATTTCCGAGATACGGGAAGGCTCGCCCTCGGTCACGGTGAAGCTTAGGTTCACCCGGTTGCGCTCAATCGGGGTGACGGTGGTCACAACCTCGGCCGCATACAGGCTGCGGTTGATGTACTGGCGCTTGAGTTCCTGCTCGGCACGGTCAAGCAAGGCTTTGTCATAGGGGCGGCCATCGGTCAGCCCAACGTCACGCAAGGCTTTCTTGAGGACATCTTTGTCAAATTCCTTGGTACCGATGAAGTCGACTTCGGCAATGGTTGGCCGCTCTTCAACCACCACCACCAGCACATCACCGGCCACCTCAATGCGTACATCCTTGAACAGACCCAGCTCAAACAGTGCACGGATGGCTGCCGTGCCAGTCTCGTCGTTGTATACATCACCCACGCGAACCGGCAGCGAGGCAAACACGGTGCCAGGCTCAACCCTTTGCAGGCCCTCCACCCGAATGTCACGCACCGTGAAAGGGACCACTGCCAGGGCGGATTGGGCGACCATGAAGATCGTCAGGACAGCCAGCAGCAGGCGCAGGAAAAATCGGTTGAGTGGCATCATTGGCTTCATTGTAAGGATCAATTTACGACAAGCGCCTCTAGCCCAACAGTCTGACCAGATCATTGAACAGGGCAATCGACATCACGACCACCAGCAAGGCAATGCCACCCCGTTGCAAACGCTCCATCCACATGTCGGACAGTGGTCTGCCGGTGACGGCCTCCCAGAGATAATACATCAGGTGTCCCCCATCCAGCATCGGTAAAGGCAGCAGATTGAGTACGCCCAGGCTGACGCTGATGAGCGCAAGAAAGAGCAAGTACTGGTTCAGGCCCACACTGGCCGACCTGCCCGCATAGTCGGCAATGGTCAAGGGGCCACTCAGGTTTTTCAGCGATGCCTCACCCAGCACCATGCGCCCAATCATGCGCAGGCTGAGCACTGAAGTCTCCCAGGTCATTGCGCCGGCCTGCCAAAGTCCATCCACAAACCCCAGCCGATAGTTGACCAGTTCCGGCTTCCCTCCCACAAAGGCCCCGATGCGTCCGATCAGGCGCTCACCCTCCTGCACCACACTGGGTGACACCTGGAGTTCAAGTTCGACACCGTTGCGCGCGATTCTCCAGCGCATTGTGCTGGCCTGCCCGTCACGGACCGAGGCTCGAATCTGCTCGCGCAACCATCGCCCGTCCACTGCCGGCTGACCATCCACTCGTAGCACCAGGTCGCCAGGCATCAACCCGGACTTGGCGGCAGCCCCACCTTCAGAGAGTTCGCCAATCAGCGGGCGGGTGAAGGGCGCGCCAATACCGATTCGCTGCATCAGTGCCGCATCCGCTTCCTGAGCCTGCAACTGCTCCAGAGGGAGAATGAATTCCCGCCCCTGGGCCGTGCGCAAACGAATATCCCGCCCTTCCAGCGCAGCCTGTGTCAGTTGCCAGCGCAATTCGCCCATGGTTCGTACCGCCTTGGCAGGCTCCCCCGGAACCTGCACCTGTTCAATCTGCTCACCCCCTACCAGGCCGGCACCAGCAGCCAGGGATCCGGCCACCGGACTGGCCAATATGGGCCGCGGCTCCATGTTTCCACTCCAGTAAACCAGGGCATATAAGAGCACCGCCAACACCAGGTTGGCCAGGGGTCCGGCAAACACGATCAGGGCGCGCCGGGCCAGAGGCTGGACATTGAAGGCCAGATGCCGCTGCTCTGGTGGCACGGGCGCCTCCCGCTCATCCAGCATCCTGACATAGCCCCCCAGAGGCAGGGCGCACAGGGTGAACTCGGTCGACTCCCCACGCGGCTGCCAGCGCCAGAGCACCCGGCCAAAGCCGATCGAAAAGCGCAAAACCCTGACCCCGCAAAACCTTGCCATGCGGTAGTGACCATATTCGTGGACGAATATCAGCAAGGTCAGCGCAGTAAGAAAAGCAAGCACAGTCAACATCGGCTGCTCACACTTCAGAGTGATTGCACATGCAGATTGGCTGCAGCACGGGCTGCCTGATCCAGCGCCAACAGCTCGTCCAGGTGGCCTGGGGCCGCAATGTCGACGGACTCTAGCGTGGCCACATTGACCGCATGTATCTGATCAAAGCGGATACGCCGCGCCAGAAAAGCCTCGACAGCCACTTCATTGGCTGCATTGAGCACCGCCGTGCTGCCAGCCGGGCCGCGCATTGCATCCCAGGCCAGCCGGATGCCCGGATAGCGTGTGGCGTGGCCGGGCGCATCAAGTGGTTCAAAGGTCATTGCAGCCAGTTTGTGAAAATCAAGGGCAGCCGCCCCCGAAGCAATGCGCTCAGGCCAGGACAAGCCATAGGCGATTGGCACACGCATGTCCGGCGTGCCCAGTTGGGCGACCACCGAATGGTCCCGATACTGGACCATGGAATGAATCACGCTTTGCGGGTGGATCACCACATCCAGCCGTTGCGGCGGCAGACCAAACAGAAAGCGTGCCTCGATCAATTCAAGCGCCTTGTTCATCATGGTGGCGGAATCGACCGATATCTTGCGTCCCATGGACCAGTTGGGATGGGCGCAGGCCTGATCCGGCGTCACCTCATGCAAGGTGGACGGATCACGGGTGCGAAAGGGCCCGCCCGATGCGGTGAGGATGATCCTGTCGACCCGCTCGTTCCAGGTCCTGCGATCTTCAGGCAGTGACTGGAAGATGGCGGAGTGTTCGCTGTCGATGGGCAGTAGAGTGGCCCCGCCTTGTTGGACCGCCTGCAAAAAAAGCTCGCCCCCTACCACCAGGGCTTCCTTGTTGGCCAGCAGCAGGCGCTTGCCGCCTCGCGCGGCAGCCAGACAGGGAGCCAGACCTGCAGCTCCCACGATGGCAGCCATGACCACATCAACATCCTCATGTGCTGCCACGTCGCTCAAGGCCTGGGCTCCGCTCAGAACCCGGGTTGGCAGATTGATTTCTGCCAGGGATGCTGCAAGTGCCTTGGCCTGGGCGGAATCGGCCATGACCGCAAACCGTGGACGGAACTGTTGGCACTGGCCAAGTAGAAGTTTCACCTGGGTCGAGGCGGTCAAGGCAAACACCTCGAATCGATCTGGATGACGGGCAATCACATCCAGGGTATTGCGGCCGATGGAGCCGGTTGCGCCAAGAATGGTGACCCGCTGCTTCATTGGGCAGTCAGCGTGTACAGCATCATGGCCAGGGGCAAGGTCGGCAGCAAGGCATCAATCCGGTCGAGCACTCCGCCGTGGCCAGGCAACAATCGGCTGCTGTCCTTGACGCCAGCGCTGCGTTTGACCAGCGACTCCACCAGATCTCCAACCACGCTCATGGCCGTCAGCAGCAACAGACAAAGCACAGTCAGGATCAGGCCCCCGCCCTGACTGAGTTGGGCATAGAGGCTGACCGGGGCTAGGAGCGAATTCAGCTCCAGCAAACGCCAGAGCATGGCCAAGGCAAAAACACTGGCCACCCCGCCCAGCACGCCCTCCCAGGTCTTGCCAGGACTGATGCTCGGCGCGAGCTTGATGGGCATCCAGCGCCCCCCCCAGATTCTTCCAGCAAAGTAGGCGCCTATATCGGCCACCCAGACAAGTACCAGCACCGACAACAGGAATTCAACCCCGACCTTGTGTGCCTGCACCGTGGCCAGCCAGGTCAGCCATACTGCGACCAGCCCCGCGATCAGACGAACAAGCTGTGGCACCTTGGCCCAGGCAGCCACGCCAGCTCTTAACAGGGCAGCGCCAACAAGCACCCAGGCCGAACCTGCCCAGATCCAGAACGATTGCAGCGGCCGATCTGCCAGCCCAAGGTCCCAGGCCATGACACAAGCAAGCAAACATGAAAATCCAGACAACACCGCACCAAGCTGACCCAAGCCATTGAGCCGGCCCCACTCCCACCCGGCGGCAGCCAGCAGCACAAGGGTGGCACTGCGCCAGGCCCAGAGTTGCGGGTAAAAAAGTGCCGGCATCAGCAACAGCAGCAGACAGACAGCAGTGATGATGCGCAGTTTAAGCATGCTGCTGAACCTTGGCCAAATCAAGCAGATTGAGCGGCATCGCCTGGCTCACGCAACTGCGATGAAGTCTGACCGAAGCGCCGCTCCCGGCCACAAAAGGCAGCAATCGCCAGATCCAGCGCGGCCTCGTCAAAGTCGGGCCAGAGTCGGTCACTGAAATAAAGCTCGGCGTAAGCCGCCTGCCAGAGCAGAAAATTGCTCAATCGCATTTCCCCACCCGTGCGGATGATCAGGTCAGGGTCGGGCACATGGGACAAGGCGAGGGCCTGGGCCAGGTTCAGCTCTGTCATTGCCTGGCCCGCAGCACACAAGTTGGCTGCAGCTTGCGCCACGTCCCAGCGGCCCCCGTAGTTGAAACAGATGTTCAGTACCAGCCGACTGCCGGCGGCAGTCGCAGCTTGGGCATCGGCCAGTCCGGAGCAGATTTTTTCAGACAGCCCCTGGCGCTCGCCAACAAAATACAGGCGTACGCCATCCCTTTGAAGCTGGGGGACCTCCTTGCCAAGGGCAGAGGCCAAGAGGTCCATCAAGCCGGTTATCTCATCAGCAGGTCGTCGCCAGTTTTCAGAAGAAAAAGCAAATACAGTGAGCACAGCCACACCGCGCTGAACACAGGCCTGGATGCAGCGCCTGAGGCTTTCCATGCCCTGCCGGTGGCCGGCCAGGCGGGGCAACAGACGTTTGTTCGCCCAGCGGCCATTGCCATCCATCACGATGGCGATGTGGTGCGGCATTTTGCTCAAGGCTTGCATGAAACGGGTTGCAGAAAATCAGTGCCACACTGAGGATAGCTCACACACTGGCACGACCTCAGGGCCAAGCTCATGCACGGATTCAGGTCTGACGGGGGCCGATCAACTGGGGCAGGGCCTGGACTCACTTTCAAACCGCCATGATCTCTTGTTCCTTGCTGGAAACCAATTGATCAATGCTGGCCACATGCCTGTCGGTGAGCTTCTGTATCTCGGCCTCTGAACGCTTCTGCTCGTCTTCGGAAGCCTGCTTGTCCTTGACCAGCTTTTTCACCGCCTCATTGGCATCGCGCCGCAGATTGCGAACTGCAATCTTGGCGCTTTCGCCTTCATGACGAACCAGCTTGGTCATTTCCTTGCGCCGCTCTTCACTCATCGGTGGCATGGGCACCCGGATCAGGTCACCCATCGAGGCAGGATTGAGCCCAAGGTCGCTTTCCCGGATAGCTTTTTCGATCTTGGCGCCCATGCCTTTTTCCCAAGGCTGCACGCTGATGGTGCGTGCATCAAGCAGGGATACATTGGCCACCTGATTGAGTGGCACCTGAGACCCGTAATACTCGACATGGATTGCGTCGAGCAAGGCCGGATTGGCGCGGCCAGTCCGGATCTTGGCAAGATTGTTCTTCAAGGCATCGATGGATTGATCCATCTTGGTTTCAATGCCTTTTTTGATTTCGACAATGCTCATATTTCCGCTCCTTACGACCCGGCGGCATCCTCAGGCGTAGACCAGAGTGCCCTCATCCTCGCCCATCACCACCCGCCTGAGGGCACCATATTTGACAATCGAGAACACCTTGATCGGCAATTTCTGGTCACGACACAGGGCAAACGCGGTGGCGTCCATGATGCCAAGGTTGCGCGTCATCGCCTCGTCAAAACTCAGCTTGCTGTAGCGCGTGGCGGATGGATCTTTTTTGGGGTCGGCGGTGTAAACGCCATCCACCTTGGTTGCTTTGAGCACCACTTCGGCACCTATTTCGGCGCCGCGCAAGGCGGCAGCGGTGTCGGTGGTGAAGAAAGGATTGCCAGTGCCGGCGGCGAAAATAACCACCTTGCCTTCCTCAAGGTACTGCAGGGCCTTGGGTCGAACATAGGGCTCCACCACCTGCTCAATGGCAATGGCCGACATGACGCGCGCTGTCAGCCCGGCCTTATTCATGGTGTCGGCCAGGGCCAGTGCATTCATGACGGTGGCCAGCATGCCCATGTAGTCAGCCGTTGCCCGGTCCATGCCAACCGATCCGCCAGCCACGCCGCGAAACAGATTGCCGCCGCCAATGACCACCGCCAACTCGACCCCCAGGCGGGTGACTTCTGCCACCTCCTGCACCATGCGCTGGATCGTGGCATGGTTGATGCCAAAGGCATCATCGCCCATCAAGGCCTCACCGGACAGCTTGAGCAGAATGCGCTTGTGGGCTGGTTGTTCGGCGGACATCAGGGCGTCTCCTTGAGTGGCTTGTTGGGCGGGTCCCTCGCATCGCCTGGTCTTCGGACCAGGCGTATGGTACGGTATTTGAAAAATGCCAGTTCAGCCCGCCTGTTTGGCGGCTGCCACCTGAGCGGCCACTTCAGCGGCGAAGTCATCCGTCTTCTTCTCTATGCCCTCACCCACCACATAAAGGGTAAAGGACTTCACAGTGGTGGCCTTTTCCTTGAGCATCTGCTCCACCGTCTGCTTGTCATTTTTGACAAATGGCTGATTGAACAGGGAGACCTCTTTGAGGAATTTCTGCACCGATCCCTCGATCATCTTGGCCGCGATATCAGCGGGTTTGCCAGACTCTGCAGCCTTGGCGGTGGCGACCGACCGCTCCTTGGCGATCAGGTCGGCAGGCACATCGGCACTGGTCAGGGACACTGGCTTCATGGCAGCAACATGCATGGCCACATCCTTGGCGGCCACGTCATTGCCATCGAACTCGACCACCACGCCAATGCGCGTTCCGTGCAAATATGAGGCCAGATTGGCGCCGGAGGAAAAACGCTTGAAGCGACGGAACGACATGTTCTCGCCGATTTTGCCGATCAGGCCCTTGCGCACCTCCTCCAGGGTGGGGCCAAAGCCATCCTGGCTGTAAGGCAGTGCGCCCAGCGCAGCCAGGTCGGCAGGATTGTGCTTGACGATGAGTTGGGCAGCCGACCTGGCCAGCGCCAGGAAGCTGTCGTTTTTGGTCACAAAGTCAGTCTCACAGTTGACTTCGATCATGGCACCCTGGGTGCCCTCGATACAACTGGCGACCACGCCCTCTGCCGTGACACGCGAGGCAGCCTTGCCGGCCTTGGTGCCTAGTTTGACGCGCAGCACCTCTTCGGCCTTGGCCATGTCGCCATCGGCCTCGGTCAGCGCCCTCTTGCATTCCATCATCGGGGCATCGGTTTTGGCGCGCAGTTCAGCGACCATGCTTGCGGTGATTGCAGCCATCTTGTTTCTCCGTATTCAGTTCAACTCAAATCAAAATCAGCTTAAAAAAAAGGGGCACAGTGCGCCCCTTTGGGAGGGTATCAGGCAGTTCAGGAAGAGGCTTCATCCACTTCCACAAACTCGTCGCCCGTCTCTGCCGCCACGGCTTTAACGACCTCATCCACTGCATTGGCACGGCCTTCCAGGATGGCGTCGGCAATGCCCCGCGCGTACAAGGTGACCGCCTTGGAAGAGTCGTCATTGCCCGGGATCACATAATCAATCCCCTCAGGCGAGTGATTGGAGTCCACCACTCCAATCAGAGGAATGCCGAGTTTTCTGGCCTCTGCCACAGCAATCTTGTGATAGCCAACGTCAATCACGAAGATGGCGTCTGGCAGATTGTTCATCTCCTGGATGCCGCCGATGTCTTTCTCAAGCTTGTCCATTTCGCGCACAAACATGAGTTGTTCCTTTTTGCTCATCGCATCCAAGCCGACTTCCTGTTGCGCCTTCATATCTTTCAGACGCTTGATCGAGGTCTTGACAGTTTTGAAATTGGTCAACATGCCGCCCAGCCAGCGCTGGTCAACATAGGGCACGCCGGCGCGCTTGGCCTCGGCCGCAACAATGTCGCGGGCCGTGCGTTTGGTGCCAACCATCAGGATGGTTCCCCGCTTGGCCGCCAGCTGTCTGGCAAATTTGGCCGCTTCCTGGAACATCGGCAGGGATTTTTCCAGGTTGATGATGTGAATCTTGTTGCGATGGCCAAAGATAAAGGGGGCCATCTTGGGATTCCAGAAGCGGGTCTGGTGTCCAAAGTGGACGCCGGCTTCCAGCATTTGACGCATGGTCGTGGACATAGTTTTTGCTCCAAAGGTTGGGTCTAAAATTCAGCTCGCTGATCACAGCGCAAGTGCCCCGGAGGGCGGTCTTGTAGTCGCTGCAACACCTGGAGTGAGCCGATTTGCGATGTCTCTGCAACCAAAGAGGTAATTTCTCTGGTGCAAAGCCTTGAAATTATAACATGAACGCCACTCTATTTTGACATGCAATCGGACCTGCACACCCTACGAGAAAACATTCGGCAAGAGCGCAGCTCTGCCAGCGAGCAGATGGAACACGCCATTGCCGCAGCCAGTTCACCCGGCTGCGCGCATGCCCTGATCAGACCTACATTTGCGCAAGCCCGGCTGGCTGCTGCCGCGTCAGACCCGGCCAGCCCCCTGGCGGGGCTGGCGGTCTCGGTCAAAGACCTGTTTGATGTGGCTGGCCAAAACACGCCCGCGGGCTCGCTGGTACTGGCCGATGCCCCCCCTGCGATCAAGGATGCCACTGCGGTTGCCCGCCTGCGCGCTGCCGGTGCAGCCATCATTGGTCGCAGCAATATGACCGAGTTCGCTTTTTCCGGGGTGGGCATCAACCCCCATTACGGCACTCCGGCCAATGCCGCCATGACTGACAGGCCGCGCATTCCCGGGGGCTCCTCCAGTGGCGGCGCCATCACCGTGGCAACCGGTGCCGCTCATGTCGGCCTCGGCTCGGACACCGGAGGCTCGATCCGCATTCCGGCTGCGCTCAATGGCATCGTCGGATTCAAAAGCACCGCCCGGCTGGTACCCACCGATGGCGCCATCCCCTTGTCCTTCACGCTGGACACGGTCAGCGCCATGACGCGCTCGGTTCGTGACGCCATTCTGGTTCATGAAATTCTTGCCAATCGGCGTGTATCCCTCTCCAACGCAGCCCTGCCCACTTACCGACTGGCAGTGGCGTCCAGCGTGATGCTCGATGACATGGAGCCGGCCGTGGCAAGCGCCTTCGAACAGACCTTGGCCAAATTGCGTGATGCAGGCGCTGAGATCGTTGAAATCCCTTTGAAAGAATTGCTGGAGCTCGCCCCAATGCAGGCCAATGGAAGCTTCTCACCCGCTGAGAGTTTCCACTGGCATCGCCAGCTGATTGCCAAAGACAGTGCGCGCTACGATGCACGCGTTCTGACCCGTATCATGCGTGGAGCCGGCATGTCGGCCACTGATTACATCGAATTGCTTCTTGCCCGCAAAGACTGGATCGCGCGCATGGAAAACGCCTTACAGCCTTTCGATGCCGTCCTGTCCCCGACTGTTCCCCTGCTGGCGCCACCGATTGCCGGACTGGCGCCTGGGGCTGGCCAGGACGCCGCCAGGGACGCGGCGCTTGATGCAGAATTTTTCCGCGTCAATGGCCTGCTCTTGCGCAACCCCAGCGCCATCAATATGCTCGATGGCTGCGCTATCTCCCTGCCCTGCCAGCGGCCCGGTGAGCCTCCTGTTGGCCTCATGCTATGGCATGGCAGCCTGCACGATGATGCCCTGCTCAATCTTGCCTTGCGGGTCGAACATTGCCTGCAACACTGACCGAGCCATGAAAATTGCAGTCATCGGCGCTGGAATCATTGGCGTCACCTCAGCCTATGAGCTCGCCCGCGACGGCCACGAGGTCACGGTGTTTGAGCGCCACTTGGCCGTTGCTGAAGGGGCCAGCTTTGCCAACGCCGGTGTTCTCGCCCCTGCGTACGTCACCCCTTGGGCTGCTCCAGGCATGCCATCCAAGATCATCCAGCATTTGTTTGGACGTCATGCGCCGGTGCGTTTCAGCTGGCCCTTGCGACCCGCTGAGCTGGCCTGGATGTGGAAGAGCCTGCGTGCCTGCCGACCCGCCACCTATGCGCTCAACCGCCAGCGCATGCAGCTTCTGGCCTATTACAGCCGTTCTTGCCTGAAGCGGGTTCTGTCTGAAGCAAAGCTTGAGTTGGACCAGGCCCAGGGCTACACCGTGCTGTTGCGCTCGGAGCGCGACCGCGACCGAATAGAAACCAGCTTGCAGGTGCTGCGCGACAACGGCATCCCTTTCAGCGAACTGTCCCCGCAAGCCGCGCGTCAGCTTGAGCCCGCCCTCAATCCCGAGACCCGCCTGTTCCAGGCTATCCACCTGCCCGATGGGGAGGTTGCCAACTGCCGCCAGTTCGCTCTTTTGCTCAAGAATGTGGCACAGCAGATGGGTGTTCGATTTGTCTTCAGCGCCAGGGTGGCCGAGCTGGCCGCCTCTCCCGAAGTCAGGATCAGACTGGAAAACCAACCTGAGTCAGAACGCTTTGACCATGTCCTCGTCTGCGCTGGTGCCGAATCCGGCCGTCTGTTGCGCCCCTTGGGCCTGAAGCTGCCGATTGCATCGGTCCATGGTTATTCGGTTAGCGCCAACATTCGCGAGACCATGGATGCGCCCAACGGCGCGGTCATGGACGAGCGCTATAAAGTGGCCATCTCCAGGCTGGGCAACCGCATTCGTGTGGCTGGAGGCGCAGAACTTGGGGGCGCAAGCGAACGCCATCAGCCGGCCGCGATTGCTACGCTTTACAAGGTGCTGCAGGACTGGTTTCCGGGAGCACCTGTGCTCAGCCGTGGGGTGCAGGTATGGAAGGGCGCCCGCCCCATGATGCCCGATGGACCACCCCTGCTGGGCCACAGCGGTATCCCGGGCATCTGGTTGAACCTGGGCCACGGTGCCAGCGGCTGGGCATTGAGCTGCGGCTCGGCACGTGCCGTGGCCGACTTGATTGCAGGGAAACAGCCTGATATTGAACTATCTGGCCTAGGGGTTGATCGGCTGCAGTCCTGAACGGCTGGAATTTTTGTAAATTAGACACAGTTTGGTCACACAATCTGAGTGCAATGGCAGGAGAATCGGCAAGACTCTGCTTTTCCACCAGACAATCCGCCAATATGGAACCCAACTCCAAGCTGGCACGGCCAGTTCAGATGAGTCACAAGCCCACAGCGGCCCGGTTGGCCTCCCCTGCTGCTATGCTCCCGGCCCCTGCCAGCCTACTTCGGCCCGATCCATCCCCCAGCCACATATGAAGGTCAAATTCTGGGGCGTTCGCGGCTCCATCCCCTCTCCCGGCCCCAAGACGGTGCGCTATGGGGGGAACACGACCTGCATCGAGGTGCGCACTGACAACAATGAATTGATCATCCTGGATGCCGGCACCGGCATCTTTCCTCTGTCGCAGACCCTGCTGCCGGAATTGCCCCTGCGTGCCAATCTGCTGCTTACCCATACCCATTGGGACCATATTCAGGGCCTGCCCTTTTACATGCCCAACTTCATCCCGGGCAATGTGCTGAGGTTGCACGGCGCTTTCGATCCGGTAGCGGGCAAAGGGGTGGAGCAGGCCCTCACAGTTCAGCTGCAACACAGCTTTTTCCCGGTGCTCGAAGACGAAATTCGTGCCGGGGTTGAATATGTGACGCTTTCGGCCGGCCAGCCGATCGAGATAGGCAGCGCCCTGGTGACACCATTTCAGCTCAACCACCCGGTCATCAATTACGGATATCGCATCGAGTGCAATGGCAAGTCGATTTTTTTCACCGGCGATCACGAGCCGCCCTACAACATCCATCCCCCTGGTGATCCGCTATTCGATGAATCTCAGCGACTGCTCCAAAGCAAGGAGCAGGCAGTGCTGGATGCGATACGTGGTGTCGATGTCCTGATTGCTGACAGCTCCTACACCGAGCAGGAGTATCCCCAGAAAAAAGGCTGGGGTCATGGCACCCTTAGCAGCAGCATCCAGCTTGCGCGCAAGGCCAAGGCCAAGGTGCTCTACTGCACCCATCATGAACCTACCCGCTCAGACGATGAGCTGGAGGCCGCCTTCGCTCAGGCACTGGCCGATCAGCCTGGCACCAAAGACGCCGTCACCGATATCCGTCTTGCCCGCGAAGGGGAGTGCTACGAGTTCTGACCTCGGCAGAGAGCATGTACAAGATCGCGCCTGGCCCCTGCCAACTGCTGCATGACAGCGCGCAGACAAAAATCCTGGAGACAAGCTGCCGCAACACCCTGCCTGCGCAGGCCTTGATGCAGCGCGCTGGACTGGCCACCGCCCGGCTGGCGCTGGCGCTGGCGCCCCACGCCAAGACATTCTGGATCGCCTGTGGCCCGGGCAACAATGGTGGCGATGGCCTGGAGGCGGCGCAGCATCTGCACAGATGGGGCAAGTTCGTCCATGCCAGCTGGCTGGGCAATCCCGGCGCAGCTCCTGAGGACGCCCGTACTGCCTACCAAAGGGCCCAGGCCGCCGGCCTGAGCATCCGTAATGATCTGCCGACCCACTGCGATTTTTGCGTCGATGCTCTGCTTGGCATCGGCATTTCGCGAGCGGCTGATGGCCCGCTCAGGGACTGCATCGACCGTATCAACGCGATCGATGCTCCTGTGCTCTCGGTGGACCTGCCCTCCGGACTGAACGGGGATAGCGGCACAGCTTCGGGGGTTCATGTACACGCCCTGCACACGCTCAGCCTGCTCACTCTCAAGCCAGGGCTGTTCACCGCGCAAGGACGCGATGCGGCTGGTCAGATCTGGTTTGATTCGCTGGGAGTTTCAGCCCCGGCGCAAACTGCAACAGCGCTGCTCAATGGCCGGCCACCTGCCCTGCCTCGTCCGCATGCCTCTCACAAGGGCAGCTATGGCGATCTTGCTGTGCTGGGTGGGGCAGCTGGCATGACTGGCGCGGCCCTGCTGGCAGCAACAGCCGCGCTGTACCAGGGGGCAGGCCGTGTTTTTGTCTTCCTGATGGCAAGCGATAGTGTGCTGCTCGCGCCTGATTACCCCGAACTCATGCTGCGCCCTGCCGAGTCCCTCGATGCTGGTGCCATGACCCTGGTCTGCGGCTGCGGTGCAGGAGACGCCATCGCTCAACACCTGCCACGACTGTTGTCCACCGCACCGCGCCTGGTGCTGGATGCCGATGCGCTCAATGCCATTGCCCAGGACAGCCAGCTGCAGCACTTGCTGCGCGCCCGCTCGTCGCGTGGACGGCAGACGGTGCTCACCCCTCATCCGCTGGAAGCAGCCCGCTTGCTGAAAAGCACCGTGACCGAGGTCCAGTCTAGGCGGCTGCATGCCGCCAGCGAAATGGCCGCTTCCTTTGCCTGCACTGTGGTGCTCAAGGGCTCTGGCACTGTGATTGCATCACCACAACAAGCCAGCGTCATCAACCCGACCGGCAACGCCCGCCTGGCCACAGCCGGAACAGGTGATGTGCTGGCCGGCATGGTTGGTGCGCGCATGTCCCAGGGCGAGGCGGCCTTCCAGGCAGCCTGTGCTGCCGTCTGGTTGCACGGCCTTGCGGCTGACAACTGGGCTGATGGTCAGGTGCTGACAGCTTCAGCACTGGCGAGCCGGAGATTCTGAGGCCTCAACCGCGCCCGACAAAGGGCATCTTGGTGGCCATCACGGTGTGGAACAGCACATTGGCCTCCAGTGGCAGGTTGGCCATGTAGAGCACAGACTGGCCCACAATATTGACATCCATCAGCGGCTCGATGGCGATCTCCCCGTTGGCTTGGGGCACCCCCTTGGCCATGCGGGCAGCCATTTCGGTGGCCGCATTGCCAATGTCGATCTGGCCCACGGCGATGTCGTACTTGCGACCGTCGAGCGAGGCTGTTTTGGTCAGACCCATGACTCCATGTTTGGCCGAGGTGTAGGCACTCGAATTGGGGCGCGGTGTATGCGCTGAAATGGAGCCGTTGTTGATGATGCGTCCGCCACGCGGATTCTGAGCCTTCATCACCCTAAATGCCTGCCGAATGCAGAGAAACATGCCCGTCAGGTTGATGTCGACAACGTTCTTCCACTGCGCAAGGCTGAGGTCTTCCAGCGGCACGCCAGGAGCGTTCACCCCGGCGTTGTTGAACAACAGGTCGACACGCCCCCAGCGCTGAACCACTTCCTCAAACAAAGCCTGGACCGACTGCTCATCGGAGACATCGGAAGTGATCGCCAGGGCGCGGTCCTGCGCGGCCGAGCTGTGTGCCGTCTCCTCCAGCGGGGCCACGCGCCGACCAACCAGGGCAACCCGGTAGCCGTCCTTTAACAGCGCCAGGGCGGCTGCCCTGCCCACGCCCGAGCCGGCGCCGGTGACGATGGCGATCTTGCTGTTCTGATTCATTAT
>CAXRBE010000104.1:0-13534 GCA_964228805.1 Burkholderiaceae bacterium | reverse complement strand
GGCGGTGGCCGAGTCATTTTTGTAGTAACCCTTGAGCAGCCCAGGCGAGCGCACCAGAATCTCGCCGTTGTCAGCCACCTTGATCTCCACCCCATTGCAGGGTACGCCCACAGTATCGGCGCGCGCCTCATGGTCAGGCTGTAGGCAGACGAATACTGCTGTCTCGGTGGAGCCATAGAGCTGCTTGAGGTTGACACCGATGGCGCGGTAGAAAGTAAACAGGTCCGGGCCGATGGCCTCGCCTGCGGTGTAGGCCACCCGCACCCGGCTCAGCCCCAGGTTGTTGCGCAACGGCCCATAGACCAAGAGATTGCCCAGGGCAAAGCGCATGCGATCTGCCAGGCCCACCGGTTTGCCATCCATCAGGGCTGGCCCCACCCGCTTGGCCACCGCCATGAAGTATTGGAACATCTTGCGCTTGATGGCCCCGGCATCTTCCATGCGGATCATCACGCTGGTGAGCAGCCCCTCGAACACCCGTGGCGGCGCAAAATAGTAAGTCGGGCCGACCTCTTTCAGGTCAATGCTGACGGTGGCTGACGATTCCGGGCAATTCACCACATAACCGCAGGCCAGCCACTGGGCGTAGCTGAAGATGTTCTGCCCGATCCAGGCAGGTGGCAAATAAGCCAGCACTTCCTCGTTGGGGGTGAGCCGGTCAAAATCGGCGCCGGCCTGGGCCCGATCGATCAGGCTACGGTGGGTGTGCACCACACCCTTCGGGTTGCCAGTGGTACCGGAGGTGAAGAACATGGCGGCCACATCGCCAGGCGCACACCGATCGACCTCGCCCTGGAAGAATTGCGGATGCTGCTTGGCAAACACATCACCCGCCGCCGCCAGTTCATCCAGGGAGCCCAGGCCCTCTTCCGCATAATTGCGCAAGCCGCGCGGGTCATCGTAATAGATGTGGCTCAATTGCGGGCACTGCTCCCGGACTTCCAGCAACTTGTCCACTTGCTCCTGGTCTTCTGCCAGGGCAAACCGCACTTCGGCGTTATTCACCGGAAACACATATTCGGCCGCCACAGCATCCTGGTAGAGCGGCACAGGGATCGCGCCCAAGGATTGGGCTGCCAGCATGGTGGCGTACAGGCGAGGCCGGTTGGCACCTACCACCACCAGGTGCTCTCCCCGACGCAAACCTGCCTGATGCAAGCCGCAGGCGATGGAACGCACCAGGTCAGCAAGTTGCTGCCAGCTCAGGGTCTGCCAGATGCCATATTCTTTTTCGCGCATGGCGCTGGCCGTCGGGCGTTCAGCGGCGTGTTTGAGCAAAAGTTGCGGAAAAGTGGTCTGCATACCCCGTCCTGAGTAACAACACCGGTCATACTAGGGCTTAATTTGACGCCAGGCTGTCGTTTCGAAGACAATTAACAGCCTAATTGCCTAGGGGGTTTCCCTGTGAGTTCAGAACCGCCGCTGTACCAACGTCGCCGCACCCTCACCTCCAAGGAGCTTGGCGGTATTCCCTGGCTGTCAACCCTGGAACCCGATGCACGTGCCGTTGCCGAGTCTGAGCTGCGTGTCAGCGAGGCCAATCCGGGCGATCTGGTGTGCCGCATCGGGCGGCCTGTCACCTACTGGTTTGGTGTGGTTGAGGGCTTGTTCAAGATGAGCAGCGACACCCCCGACGGCCGCAGCATGACCTTTACCGGCCTACCCCCTGGAGGCTGGTTCGGCGAGGGCACTGTGCTCAAACGAGAGGCCTATCGCTACAACGTCCAGGCCCTGCGCGCCGGGCTGATTGCCGGCCTGCCGGTGGATACTTTTTTCAGCCTGCTGGACAACTCATTGGGCTTTAACCGCTTCATCATGAAACAGCTCAATGAACGGCTGGGCCAGTTCATTGCCGCGCGCGAGATTGACCGCTTGACCCAGCCCGAGCTACGGGTGGCGCGCAACCTGTCCGCACTTTTCAACTCGGCACTGTTTCCAGGGGTGGGCGAGGTGCTGCACATCACCCAGCAGGAGCTGGCCTATCTGGCTGGCCTGTCGCGCCAGCGTGTCAACCGCGCCCTTTCTTTTCTGGAGAAAGAGGGACTCATCCAGACCGAATACGGTGGCCTGCGGGTGCTCGACCTGGAAGGCCTGCGCACACGCAACTTCACTGCGTCATAAAGGCACGCTCAGGCGCAGGCCCAGGGTCCAGTTGTAGCCGGGGGCGGGTTCGTAATATTGCTGAGAACTTTGGTTGACGATGACCGAGCCCACATAGCGCTGGTCGGTCACATTGTCGGCCCGGGCGTAAGCAGTCAGGCTGCCCTTGCCAACCACCCAGCCATGGCTGGCCTTGAGGTTGAAGGTGGTGTAGCCATCAGCCGAGGCAGTGTTCGTGTCGTCCGCATAAAGACGGCCAGCGCTGACGGCCTCGACGCCTCCTTGCAAACCTGCCGTTGACTTGCGACGGTTGATGCTTGCTCCATTTTGTGCCCAAAGCAATTCACCAAAAAGGAACTGCTGAGGGATGCCAGGTATTTTATTTCCGGAATTGACAGTAATAGCGGTCGAGCTTCTGTATGAGCTGAAGGTTTGGGTGAACTGCGCATCAATGGCAGAGGCCGAGACTTGCGCCCGCAAGTTTTCAGTGAGCAAACTGCGAAATGCAAGCTCCCAACCCAATCGCGACGTACCGGGTGCATTTTTGTAGGTGGAAATTCCGCTGGAATTACTGGCTATAACAATCTCATCGGTGGTGTTGATTTGAAACAGCGTGAAGTCCAATCGCGAACGAGGACTTGGAATCCATTTGGCGCCCAATTCGTAATGCTGACTGCTTGCCGCACCCACGCTTGTATTGAAACTGGGCAAGCTGGAGCCGTTGTAAGCCATCTCAGCCAATGTGGGCGTTTCAAATCCTTTTCCATAGTTGGCATAGATATTCAAATTGTCATTGGCATGCCAAGTGACACCCAGCACCGGATTGACTGAGCTATAAGAGATATTTCCTGAGCCATTACCATCACTTAAATAATAATCTTCGCTCAACATGCGAACCGTGCTGTATCGGGCTCCACCAGTCAGCGAAAATTGCTCAGACACCATGGCGGTTGCCTGAGCAAACAGGTCACTGCTTTCAGCTTGGTTGTCTTCAGAGCGAGTCGTAGAAGTTTTTTCACCCAAGCTGGCGGCGCCCCCCTGACGATATTCCCGTGAACGATCGAATTCATAACCCGCAGCCCAACGTACCGGCATCGACCCTAAATTCAGCTTCTCGTTGTATTGCAATCCGACGCCGTAAAAGGACCGATTTAGCCCCACCCACTTGTTTGTTGATTGGTATTGCGTGTTATCGCGTGTGCCGAAATAAGCTCTGGCGGTAATCGATCTGCTGTCATCTAACTGGTGCAAAAGCGTTGAACCAACTTGATTTTGCAAAACAATTTTTCGTGTCCTGGTGCTCACTGTGCTTGATCCAGCCTGCTGAGGATTTGAAGCCAATTCCGAAGAGGTCAATCCAGCCGGATCCTGCGCCAGCGGCATATCAAACTGGTTGAAGATCAGGTTCACCCGGGTCTTCTCATCCGGTCCGAAATTCAGCTTGCCGTTGAACTGCTTGCGTTGGGTGGTGCTGTTGTCACGGTAACCATTGGTGTCAAAGGTCGAGTAGTCAGCCACGATGCCCACGCCTCCGTTCTTGCCAGCGTACTGCCAGTCGTTGCGGTGCATGCCATAGGAGCCCCCGTAGTACTGGTACATGAACTCGGGCACCTCGGGCGCTTCGCGGGTGAAGGCCTGAATCACACCACCGGCCGAATTGCCATACAGCTGGGCCAGTGGGCCGCGCAACACCTCAATGCGCTCGGTTGACGGCAGGCTGATGGAAGAGCCCTGGCCCTGGCCATCGGGTGTGGTGGCGGGAATGCCGTCAATCAACAAACGTACGCCGCGTATACCAAACGCAGTGCGGGCACCAAATCCCCGGATCGAAACCTGCAAGTCCTGCGCATAGTTTTGCCGGTTCAAAATGGTGAGGCCCGGCACCCGGTTGAGCGACTCCGACAAATTGACCTGTGGTCCACCTTCCTGGATGACGTCCCGCTCAACGGACTGAATGGACGCCGGCGCATCAAAACTGCGCTGCTCGGCACGAGAAGCAGACACCACAACCCCTTCAAGGGCTTGGCACCAGCCGGGTGTTACCACCGCAGCCCCCAGCAACGCGAACACCACTTGTTGGCTTACATGCCAACCGGGCTTTGAAAGCTTACTCTTTATTGCCACAAATCAACCTTCCAAATTACTGAGCCTCAACCCTAACCGGAATCGAGGAATACCACTGAGCAAGGTTGTCTATTTCCACATCAGTCAAAGGCTTTGCGATCACGCTCATCACTTCGTGGTGACGCTTGCCACTGCGATAGTTTCGCAATTGCTCGACCAAATAGGGTTCTGGCTGTCCTGCCAAATGTGGAGTATTGGGTGCCATGGCCATGCCCATCGGCCCATGGCAAACAGCGCAGGCGGTGGCGGCTTTGGTTTTTCCAGCGACGGGGTCAGCGGCATTGGCCAAGCCCATTCCAAGGGCCAGCAAGCCAGCAATCATTTTCTTCATCAAACTTTCTTTCTGCAAAAAAGACGGAGACCCGCAGGTCTCCGTCTAGCCGGGACAAAAGCCCGAGCAAGGCACGGGCCCTGCGCAGCTTAGTGCATATGGGTTATGCGATAGATCGCACCGGCATAGTCGTCGGAAACCAGCAGCGAGCCGTCTTTCATCACGGCCACATCCACCGGACGTCCTTTATAGATGCCCGTCTCATCTAGCCAGCCCTCAGCAAAGATTTCTGAGGCACCGGCAGTGCCGTCAGCCTTGATTGGCACAAAGTTGATCAGCGCGCCGCTGGCCTTGGTACGGTTCCAGGAACCATGGGATGCCACAAACACGCCGCCTTGGTACTTGGCCGGGAACATCTTGCCGTTGTAGAAGGTCATGCCCAACTGTGCTTGGTGGGCCGGGAACTCCACTTGCGGCTTGGTCCACTGGGCAGGAGGATTCATGCCCTTCAGATCAGGCGCAGCGGCGGTGCCAGCAATCTGCACATTGTTGCCATGGATGAAGGGATAGCCAAAATGCTCGCCCTTTTTGGTGATGCGATTGAGCTCGCCGGGTGGGGTGTCGTCGCCCATGCCGTCAGTCTGGTTGTCAGTAAACCACACCGTCTTGTCTTTGGGGTTGATGTCCATGCCCACCGAGTTGCGCACGCCAACAGCCACTACCTCGCGGCCAGAGCCGTCAAACGGGTTCAAGCTGATCATGCCGCCAATGCCGAGCTTCTCATACAGGGCGACCTTTTCCTTGGGCTGCACGTTGTAAGGCTGACCCAGGGTGATGTAGAGCTTTCCGTCATCGCTTACGCGGCAGGTGCGCGCGCCATGGTTGAACGACTCTTCTTCCTCGGGAATCAGTTTGCCCTGCGACACCACCTCAATCACTGCCACATCCGGGCCTTCATAGAAGAACTCGGCCGCGGGGAAGTTCAGCACACGGTTGTGCTCGGCCACGATGAGGAAGCCGTCTTTGGTCCAGCATACGCCATTGGGGTTCTTGAAGTTGAGCGAAGGGGCAAACGCCTTGACCTCGTCAGCTGTACCGTCGCCATTGCGGTCGGTCACGGCCCAGACGCGGGTTTTGCGGGTGCCCACAAACAGCATGTTGGTGGAGGGCGCCACCGCCATATGGCGAGCATCGGGCACGATGGCATACAACTCGATCTTGAAGCCGGGTGGCATCTTGATCTTTTTCAAATTGTTGCGAATGGCATCGGCATTACGGCCTTCCTGCGGCACAACTGGTATGTTGAG
Organism: Burkholderiaceae bacterium; assembly: GCA_964228805.1. Taxonomy (GTDB): domain Bacteria; phylum Pseudomonadota; class Gammaproteobacteria; order Burkholderiales; family Burkholderiaceae_C; genus Hylemonella. The sequence goes on along the minus strand of CAXRBE010000104.1, from coordinate 7,732 downwards.
ATCGGTCGTGGCCACCTTCATTTGCTTGAGCGTTGACAGGTTGTCTTTGGTCGCCTGGGCACTGGCGCCAACGCACAGCCCTGCCATTGCGAGAGCAGAGAGAAGCTTTACAAGTTTCATTACTTTATTCCCCAAAAATAACAGCACCACAAAAATATGGAGCAACTATTTAAGCAAATAAATTTCCCTCTTTGCAAGCAAGTTTTTGACATTCAGCAAATTTTTACTCCATCTCAGGGTAAACGATAGGTGCCGTCATCCGACATGGCTCAAGCCCGCCTGAACTCTCAAATCAGCCTATCAACAAACAAGGACAGGATTAGGTGAAAACCCTAGGCGTGCTTTTCATACACCCCGTTTAGTATCCACGCTCCTACTGCTAAGCAACTCACCGGAGATTTCTGATGATGAAAAAACTTCCCTTGCTAGGATGTTTGATGGTTCTGGGCCTGGGCCAGGCTTTCGCACAAGCACCGGCTGCCGCGCCACCACCTGCCTGGAAGCAGGGCATGCCAGCCTCGATGGCCAACTCCACCCTAGCCCCAAACCCTGGCAAGAACACAGAAACACCGGCTTCCGAAATCCCGATTGACAAACTTAAATTACCACCCGGTTTCAAGGTGGAAATTTGGTCTACCGGCACACCTGGCATTCGCGCCATGGCGCGCGGTGACTCCGGCAAAATCTACGCCGGCACCCGCGCACTGGGCCGTGTCTATGAGATCACCGACAACGGCAAGGAGCGAACCAGCCGTGTGGTGGTGGACAAGCTCAATCAACCCGCGGTTGTCATCAACAAGGGCAGCCTGTATGTGATGGCGATCGACAAGGTGTTGCGCTATGACGGTATCGAAAAGAACCCCAATGCCGCTCCGGTGGATCTGACTGCCGCTTTCAAACTGCCGCCGCTGCAGCACCACAACTGGAAGTACCTGCGCTTTGGCCCGGATGGCAAGCTTTATGTGCCTTTTGGTGCGCCTTGCAATATCTGTGAGTTGCCCTCGCAGGAATACGCCCAGATTCGTCGCTACAACCCCGATGGCTCGGGCATGGAAGTCATTGCCACCGGCGTACGGAACTCGGTTGGTTTTGACTTTCACCCGGTCACCAAGGAGCTCTGGTTTACCAACCATGGCCGCGACTGGATGGGTGACGACACCCCCAACGATACCCTGCACCGTCTGGGCAAGGTCGGCGAGAATTCCGGTTTCCCCTACTGTCATGAGGGCAAGATTCCTGATCCGGATGTGAAGAAGGCCAATGCCTGCTCTGGCGTAACTCCGCCTGTGGCCATGATGGGTCCGCACGCCGCGGGAATGGGTATTCACTTCTACACCGGCAATATGTTCCCGGCCGAGTATAAAAATGCAGCCTTTGTGGCCCGCAAAGGCTCCTGGAACCGCACCCAGAAACTTGGTTTTGATGTAGTGGTAGTCAAGGCTGGCAACGATGGCAGCAACGCCAAGGTGACACCCTTCATGACCGGCTTCAAGGATGATGCGGCCAATACCTTCTGGGGTCGCCCGGCCTACCTGCTTCAAATGCCTGATGGTTCGATGCTGGTTTCTGACGAGCAGCTGGGTGCGATCTACCGCATCTCTTATCAGAGATAAATTAACACTCCCGTGGCAGTTTTCACTCAGGGCGTCTTGATGACGCCCTGTTTTATTGATGGCTTTGATTGATCCGCAATGGCGTACCCTCTCCTTTCTTTTCGTTCCAGTCTCGGTCAAGTGCTGGCAATATTGCTGCTGCTGAGTAGCTCTCAAGCCATGCCTCAAACTCCACCTCGATTAGAGCTGTGTGCTGCTTGCCATGGTGCCAAAGGCGTTTCGCAAATACCTAATTTCCCATCGCTGGCTGGACAGCCCAAGATCTTTTTGGAAAACCAACTGGTACTGATCCGCGAGGGCCTGCGCGACATTCCCCAGATGAAGGGCACGCTGGACGGCTTGAAAGACTCTGAGCTGACGGCACTGGCCAAGCATTTCGCCAGCCTGCAACCGCCCCCACCTGCGGCGGGCCCCGTGGACGCCACACGTTACCAGCGAGGCAAGGCCGTTGCTGATGGCACGCGCTGCGGCATCTGCCATTTACCCAACTTCAGTGGCCGCGAGCAAGTTCCCCGCCTGGCCGGCCAACAGGAGCGTTTCCTGCTCGACGTGATGACAGAGTTTCGCGATCATCCCGGCCCGGGCCGCGACACCATCATGGCCGCCTCGCTCTTTGGCCTGAGCAACCAGCAGCTGGAAGACCTCGCCCACTTCTTGGCCCATTACAAATAACAAGTCACAGCTTCGCTGGCTGTGCGCTTTGTAGGACAATGCCAGCCCGATGAAGCCCACCCCCGCACAGACTGGTCATTTGCGCCGAGCTCCGCGCCCAGAAAGCGCAACTGCAGCAACAAACGATACCCGCCGCCTCAACAAGCGCATGGCCGAACTGGGCCTGTGCTCGCGGCGCGAGGCCGATGACTGGATTGCCCAGGGCTGGGTACGGGTCAATGGGCAGGTGGCAGCAATGGGCCAGCAGGTCACGGCAGCCGACCGCATCGAGGTGGACCAGCAAGCCCAACAGAAACAGGCCAGCCAGGTCACCATCCTGCTAAACAAGCCGATTGCCTATGTCAGCGGCCAGGCCGAGGACGGCCACCAGCCTGCTGTAGTCCTGGTACAAGCGCAAAACCGCTGGCGTGACGACCGCTCGCCGCAGCGCTTCAACGGCTCCCAACTGCGCGGGCTGGCACCTGCGGGCCGCCTGGACATCGACTCCACCGGCCTCTTGGTGCTGACCCAGGATGGCCGGGTGGCGCGCCAGCTGATCGGCGAGGACTCAGAGGTTGAAAAGGAGTACCTGGTGCGGGTCAGCTGGGACCAGGGACAGGTCAGCCAGAATGTGCAGGCCGCTTTTCCGCCAGAGAAACTCGCCTTGCTCAACCATGGGCTTGCGCTCGACGGTCAGGCCCTGAAACCGGCGCGCGTGGAGTGGGAAAACCCCGAGCAGCTGCGCTTTGTGCTGAAAGAGGGCAAGAAGCGCCAGATCCGCCGTATGTGCGAGCTGGTGGGCCTGAAAGTGGTGGGCCTGAAGCGGGTACGCATTGGCCGCGTCATGCTGGGCAAGCTGCCAATTGGGCAGTGGCGCTATCTGGCGCCGCATGAGCGCTTTTGAGCCGCTCGAACTTGTCCACAGGCCTTGAAAGCTGGGCCCGCGGCCATAATTTGAGGTTTTGCATGCGCGCAAGCGCCCACCCTCAGATTTCTTGAACCCAAATAGACACCCTATGAGCAAACAAACCCATTCATTCCAGGCCGAAGTGGCCCAGTTGCTGCACCTGGTCACCCACTCCCTTTACTCCAACAAGGAAATTTTCCTGCGCGAACTGGTTTCCAACGCCTCCGACGCCTGCGACAAGCTGCGCTACGAGGCGCTAAACAACAGTGCCCTGTTCGAGGATGCGCCTGACCTGCGCTTGCGCATCACCCTGGACAAGGCCGCCAAAACCATCACCATTACCGACAACGGCATTGGCATGAGTGCCGCCGAAGCGATTGACCACCTGGGCACCATTGCCAAAAGCGGCACCCGCGATTTCATGAGCCGCCTGGAAAAAAACCAACAGTCTGACGCCAAGGAGCAAGGCCAGCTGATCGGCCAGTTTGGCGTGGGTTTCTATTCCGGCTTCATCGTAGCCGACAAGATCACCGTGGAGACGCGCCGCGCTGGATTGCCTGCCGAAGAGGGGGTGCGCTGGATCAGCGGTGGTTCGGGTGATTTTGAAGTCGAGGCCATCAATCGCGCGGAGCGTGGCACCAGTGTGATCCTGCACCTGCGTGATGATGCCGAGGAGTACCTCAACGCCTGGAAACTCAAAGGCATTGTGGGCAAATACTCCGACCATATCTCGCTGCCGATCCAGATGCTGAAAGAGGAGTGGAAGGAGGGCGAGAAAGACCAGCCAGGCGAAATGGTGACCACTGGTGAGTGGGAAACCGTCAACAAGGCCAGCGCCCTGTGGAGCCGGCCGAAAAAAGACATTAGCCAGGAGCAGTACGAGGATTTCTACAAGGCAATCAGCCATGACTTCGAAGCCCCGCTGATCTGGAGCCACAACCGGGTGGAGGGCAGCACCGAATACACCCAGCTGCTCTTCATACCGGCCAAGGCGCCGTTTGACCTGTGGAACCGCGACAAAAAAGGCGGCCTCAAGCTTTATGTGAAGCGCGTCTTCATCATGGACGATGCCGAAGCGCTCCTGCCCACCTACATGCGCTTTGTCAAAGGCGTGGTGGATTCGGCTGACCTGCCGCTCAATGTGAGCCGTGAATTGCTACAAGAGAGCCGCGATGTGCGCGCCATCCGCGACGGCAACACCCGCCGAGTGCTGACCCTGCTGGAATACCTGGCCAAACATGATGTGCCCGCTGATGATGCCAGCGAGGAGGACAAGGCCAATGCCGGCAAATACAGCAAGTTTTACGCCGAGTTTGGCGCCGTGCTCAAGGAAGGCCTGGGCGAGGACTTTGCCAACCGCGATCGGCTGGCCAAGCTGCTGCGCTTTGCTTCCACCAGCTCGGACACACCCAGCGTGTCACTGGCTGATTACAAGGCCCGCATGAAAGAGGGCCAGGAGGCGATCTCCTACATCACCGCCGACAGTCTGGCCGCGGCCAAAAACAGCCCGCAACTGGAGGTGTTCAAGAAAAAAGGCATCGAGGTGCTGCTGATGTCCGAACGGGTGGACGAGTGGGCGCTGAGCTTTCTCACCGAGTTCGACGGCACCCCGATGCAAAGCGTGGCCAAGGGTGCGGTGGACCTGGGCAAGCTGCAGGATGAGGCCGAAAAGAAAGCCGCGGAAGAAGCTGCGGAAGCTTTCAAGCCGATGCTGGCCAAGCTGAAGGAGGCCCTCAAGGACCGGGCCGAAGATGTGCGCGCTACCACCCGGCTGGTGGATTCACCCGCCTGCCTGGTAGCCCAGGACGGCGGCATGAGCAACCAGCTCTCCCGCATGCTCAAGCAGGCCGGACAGAAGGTGCCAGACAGCAAACCGGTGCTGGAAGTCAACCCTGAGCACCCACTGGTGAAAAAGCTCGATGGCTCGGTGCACTTTCACGATCTGGCGCAGATCCTGTTTGACCAGGCCCTACTGGCCGAAGGTGGCCTGCCGGAAGACCCGGCGGCCTATGTCAGGCGAGTGAACGCATTGCTGGCCTAAAGGCATACATAAAGCAGGAGAATTGCCGAAATTATTCGGCAGTTCTTCTGGATCTGTTGGATACTGCGCCGACTTGACGAGTAGGTAAGGCCCATGGGGGTGGCCCTCTCAACCCACCCAATGAAGCCGAATCATCGAATTACTCTTTGACCAGCGAGTATCGCCATGAACTTTCGTTTCTTTCTGGCCCATGCAACGCTTGTTGCCGGCCTGTCTTTCGTCAACTGCCAGGCCCAGGTGGCCTACGGCACCCAGCTGGGAGATGACAAATACCAACCGACCATAGGCCAGGATGGCAAGGATGTGATCTGGGTACCGACCAACGACTCCATGACCGATGCCATGCTCAAGTTGGCCAATGTCGGGCCCGACGATCTGGTCTATGACCTGGGCGCTGGAGATGGCAAGATTGCGATTGCCGCCGCAAAAACCTATGGCGCGAGATCAGTTGGTATCGAGTACAACAAAGACATGGCTGATCTGGCCACCCGCAATGCACAACGAGCGGGTGTGGCTGACAAGGTCAAAATCATCCACGGCGATATCTTTGTGGAAGATTTTTCCAAGGCCACGGTGCTCACCCTCTACCTCTTGCCCGACCTAAATCTCAAACTGAGGCCAACCATTCTGAAGATGACACCTGGTACCCGCGTGGTCGCCAATTCCTTCCATATGGGCGACTGGGAGCCCGATCAAATGATCGGATCGGGCTACCCACAAGGATATTTCTGGGTAGTTCCTGCCCAAGTGGCAGGTAAATGGATCATTTCAGGAATAGATGGCGGCAAGGCAGACACGCTGGAAATAGTTCAGCGCTACCAAAAAATCGCTGGCACTCTGACCCTGGGCGGAAAGTCCCAACCCATTCTCAGCGCATCGCTCAATGGCAATAAGATCAAGTTCAATTTTATTGAGCGTAGCGGTCAATCACGTTCTGTTGAGGGAATTGTTAACGGCAATACCTTCTCCGCAAAGGTTTCAGAAAACCTACCTATTTATGAGATAACCGGAACACGCAAATGAGTCTTGCACAGACACGCTCTGATGGATCGGCAGACCGTCTGACTTTTTTTGGCGCTGTTGCAATCATTGTTGGCATTGTCATTGGTGCCGGCATCTTCAAGACGCCCTCCATGGTGGCGGGCATGACCGGTGACCCGGGTTGGATGCTGGTGGCCTGGCTGTCTGGCGGGGTGATCTCCCTGGCTGGTGCCCTGTGCTATGCCGAACTTGCCACCACCTACCCCAACGCTGGCGGCGACTACCACTTCCTGACCCGAGCCTTTGGCAAATCCATCTCATTTCTCTATGCCTGGGCCAAGGCGATGGTGATCAATACCGGATCGATCGCCCTGCTCTCCTTTGTTTTTGCCGATTACATGAACAAGGTGCTGAATCTGGGCCCTTATTCCACTGCGATCTGGGCCATTGGTGTGGTGCTCGCTCTGACATTCATCAATATGGCCAGGTTAACCACAGCCTCCTGGGTGCAGACCTTGCTGACATTGCTTGAAGTCGGCGGCCTGATCGCGGTGGCAATTGCCGGTTTTTATGTGTCTGCCGATACCCATGCATCGCCAGCCTATTTTTCCACCTCACCCAGCCTGGGCATGTTTGGCCTGGCCATGGTCTTTGTTCTCCTGACCTACGGGGGCTGGAATGAGGCTGCCTATATTTCAGCTGAAGTCAGAGGGGGACGACGTGCGATTGTTCCGGTGATCGCTTTCAGCATTCTTTTGCTCACCCTGATCTATGTCCTGGTCAGCTATGCCCTGCTTTCTGGCCTTGGTCTAGCCGGGCTGGCCAAGAGCAATGCGGTAGCTGCTGACCTGATGGGCAAGGCCATCGGGCCCAGCGGCGAGAAAATCATTGGCCTGTTTGTTGCCATTGCCGCCTTGACCAGCATCAACGCCACCATGATGGTGGGCGCGCGCGCCAATTTTGCCCTGGGACGCGATTGGCCAGCCCTGGCATTCATGGGCTATTGGGAAGGCAGTCATGGCTCGCCAGCGCGTGCGCTGTGGGTGCAGTCCGCAATCAGCCTGGCCCTGGTGATGTTTGGTTTATTACAGGCCGACGGCTTTGGGGCCATGGTTGAATTCACTGCGCCGGTCTTCTGGACCTTTCTGTTTCTGGTCGGGGTCTCCCTGTTTGTGATGCGTATGCGCGACCCTGATGCCGAGCGGCCTTTCAAGGTGCCGCTTTATCCCTTGACGCCCGTTCTTTTTTGCCTCACCTGCGCCTACCTGGCTTATTCCAGCATCACTTATGCGGCGAGCAAGAATGCGGTAGGTGTTTCGCTCTGGGTGATGGCCATTGGCATCCTGGTGCTGCTGCTGATGCGGGTGATGCGCCCCAGGCAGCCAGTGCAGCATCACATGTGAGCACAGGCTAAGGCGCGGGCGACTTATTCAAAGCCGCCGCTGCGCCGAACACCGGCGGCTTCGGGGCCAGTCAGCATATCGATCAGCATGGCCGCCCCTTGAGGCTGTTTGGCTGCGGCAGCCACAGCAGCCACAT